>DASVNF010000220.1:0-39728 GCA_036384015.1 Burkholderiales bacterium | reverse complement strand
GCGGCGTGAAGCAGATCCGGGTTGCCGACAACGGCGGCGGCATCGACGAAAGGGAACTGGTCCTGGCCCTGGCCCGTCACGCCACCAGCAAGATCGGTTCGCTCGAAGACCTGGAACGCGTTGCCAGCCTCGGTTTTCGCGGCGAGGCCCTGGCCAGCATCGCCGCCGTGTCCCACCTGACGCTGTCAAGCCGCGTAGCGGCCAGCGCGCATGCCTGGAAGCTGGAGGCCAGCGGGGGATCGGTTTCCGCGCCGGAGCCCGCCGCGACGGCGGCCGGAACGACCATCGAGGTCCGCGATCTGTATTTCAACACGCCCGCCCGGCGCAAGTTCCTGCGCAGCGCGCAAACCGAGTTCGCGCACAGCGAGGAGACTTTCCGGCGCGCCGCGCTTTCGCGGCCCGACATCCAGTTCACCCTGACCCACAACGGGCGGGCCCAGTGGCTGCTGCAGCCGGGCAGCACCGAGCAACGGGTGCATGCCGTTCTCGGCGAGTCATTTCGCGATGCCGCTCTGGGCATCGCCGCGGAAAGCGGCGGCTTCCGCCTGCACGGCCTGGTGGCGCAGCCCGCGTATTCGCGCGCCGCGCGTGACGCGCAGTATTTTTTCGTCAATGGCCGCTTCGTCCGCGACAAGATGCTGTCGCACGCCGTGCGCGAGGCCTATCACGACGTCCTGCATCACGACCGTTATCCGGCCTATGTGCTGTTCCTGGAACTGGATCCAGCCCTGGTCGATGCCAATGTGCATCCCACCAAGATCGAAGTCAGGTTCCGGGATTCGCGCGGCATGCACCAGTTCGTGTACCACGCGCTGGAGAAGGCGCTGTCCGCCACGCGGGCAGGCGCGACGCCGACCGTGCCGTCGGCCGGCGGTCCGCCGATGCCGTTCTCCCAGCCTTCCCGGTTCCGGCAGCCCGGCATCGACTTCGGCGCGGCGCCCCGCCATGCGGTGGTTTCCGGTCCGGCTTCCGCGGCTGCGGAGCCCGGTTCGTTCTACGGCACCTTGTTCGGAAGCCGCGAGTCGATGTACACCGCGCCCCTGGTGCAGGCGCCGATGCCGCATGCCGACACCGAACCGCACCCGCTCGGCTTCGCGCTCGCGCAACTTGCAGGCATCTACATCCTGGCACAGAACGAAAAAGGCCTGATCGTGGTGGACATGCACGCCGCGCATGAGCGCATCGTCTACGAGCACCTCAAGACTGCGCTGGCCAACGACCGCATCCCCACGCAGAAACTGCTCATTCCCTCGACCATGACGGCGAGCGCGCTGGAAGTCGCCACGGTGGAGGAAAATGGCGACACCCTCGCCAGGCTCGGCTTCGAAATCGCCGCCCTCGGCCCCACCGCCATCGCGGTGCGTTCGGTGCCGATGACACTCGCGCAGGCGGATGCCGCCCAGCTTGCCCGCGACGTGCTCGCCGAAGTGACCGAATTCGGCGGCAGCCGCGTGCTCGCCGAGCGCCAGAACGAAATGCTGGCGACCATGGCCTGCCACGCCGCCGTGCGCGCCAACCGCCAGCTCACCGTACAGGAAATGAACGCGCTGCTTAGGGAAATGGAAGCTACGGAACGCTCCGGCCAGTGCAACCATGGCCGCCCGACCTGGTTCCAGGTGACGATAGGCGAACTGGACCGCATGTTCATGAGGGGAAAGTGAGGCCGTGACGGCGTGACTATCGTGACGACGTACTAAAGCCTTTCACGGCAGTCACGACAGTCACGGGTCACGCATCATGGTCCGCCCCTCGCCCCTCGTCCCTCACCCATCAGCAGAATTGCCCCCGGCAATTCTGCTGATGGGCCCCACTGCCAGCGGCAAGACCGGTGTCGCGCTGGAACTGGCGCGGCATTTCCCCGTCGAGATCATCAGCGTCGATTCGGCCCAGGTCTATCGCCACATGGACATCGGCACCGCCAAACCGGATCTCGATACGCGATTGCGCTTTCCCCACCACCTGATCGACGTCATAGAACCGAATGAACGTTACTCCGCGGCGCAGTTCCGCGACGATGCGGTGGAAATCATGGGCGACATCGCCAATCGCGGGCGGATACCGCTGCTGGTCGGCGGCACGATGCTGTATTTCAAAGCCCTGCGGGAGGGATTGTCGGACTTGCCTGCTGCGGATCCCGATACGCGCATGGTGCTCGATGCGATGGCGGCGGAAACCAGCTGGCCGGCGATGCATCGGGAACTCGAACGCATCGACCCCGCGACGGCCCGGCGCCTCGATCCGAACGACTCGCAACGCATCCAGCGGGCCCTGGAAATCTTCTATCTGACGGGCAAGCCGATGTCCGAACTGATCGCAGGCGGCCGTCCGGCGGACCTGCCGTACCGGCTCATTCCGATCGCGCTGGTTCCCGGGGAACGCGGCGAGCTGCACGAGCGCATCGCGTCACGGTTCGAGGAAATGCTGGAACTCGGCTTCATCAACGAAGTGCGCAGATTGCGCGAGGACTACGTCCTCAAACCGGACCTGCCTTCGATGCGCTGCGTCGGTTATCGCCAGGTCTGGCAGTACCTGGATGGGGAATTCACGCTGGCCGGACTGCGGGACAAAGCGGTCAGCGCGACGCGCCAGCTGGCAAAGCGCCAGTTGACCTGGCTGCGTGCCATGCCCGAAGTGAAGGCATTCGACTGCCTGGATGAAGACCTGCAGGAACAGGTCGGACGGCATTTGCGGGAAACGCTAACCGTCTGAAAAACGGAGGGGAGCGCCGCCCCCCTCCGAAGATCATCAGTTGACGATATCGGCCCCGGCCTTGGCGATCTGACCGTCCTGTTGCGCAGTCACGCCGCTCACGCCGATGGCGCCGACCACCTGGTCGCCGACCTTGACGGGCAGGCCGCCTTCCAGCGGCAATGCGTTGAGGCCGAGGATGGCATTGCGCCCGCCCGCGATCGCATCCTCGAACACCTTGGTGGGACGCTTGAAGGCCTGCGCGGTGCGCGCCTTGTCGATCGCAACCTGGATGCTGCCGGTCTGGGTGCCGTCCATGCGCTGCAGGTAAAGCAGATTGCCGCCGTCGTCGACGATGGCGATGACCACATTCCAGTTGTTCTTTTTCGCCTCGGCTTCCGCCGCGGCGGCAACCTTGCGCGCGCCGTCCAGGTTCAGCACTTTCTTGTCCGAGGTCTGCGCGCCGGCGCCGAGCGCCACGCCTGCCAGGAAAATCGCAATGGCTACGGGAGCCAGTTTCTTCATGATCGTCATTATTCCTCCACGAAATATTCTTGTAAGGGAAATTCCGCCAGCCGGACAGCCAGCGGATGGGAACGGAAAAGCAATCGCAAAGATACGCCTACGGCAACGCGTGCGGCAATCATACCTTGGGCTTTGTTACATCTTCGATCCTGGCCCGCGCCGCGCCTTCGCCGAACGTCACATGCACCCGCTCGCCGGAATTCACGTCGAGCGCGCTGCGCACGATCCAGCCGTCCTCCCGAGCCACGATGCTGTAGCCCCGTTCCAGCACCGCCTGCGGATTCAGGTGCCCCAGGCTGGCGCCCAGCTGATGGATCCGGATGCGATGCAGCTCCAGATAGCGCGCGTAACCGACGTCCAGGCGCAGGCGCGTCTCCTGATGGCCGGCAAGCAGGCTGTCTATGTCCGGGCGGTTCGCGTGCAATGCCGCGGTCATTTCGCCGACGCGCCAGGCGCCGGCCTCGATCATCCGCGAGGCCGATGATTTGAGGCGCACACCCAGATGCTCCAGGTGGCGCGCCTGGATGCCAATGCGCTCTCCCGGATGGACCAGGCGCCTGGCGAGATGATCGAGGTGCTGTTCGCGGGAGCCGAGCAGACGCCCGACAATGCGCGCCAGGCGCGCGCCTAGGCCCTGCAGGCGCGGACCGAGTTCGGCCCGGCTGGCGCTCACCAGCTCGGCCGCCGCGGTCGGCGTAGGCGCGCGCGCATCGGCGACGAAATCGGCAATTGTGAAATCGGTTTCGTGGCCGACACCGGCAACCACGGGCATGGAACACGCGGCAATCGCGCGCGCCACCACTTCTTCGTTGAAGGCCCACAGATCCTCTATGCTGCCGCCGCCGCGGCAAAGGATCAGGACATCGACTTCGGCACGCGCCGAGGCCATGCTGATGGCCTGCGCAATTCTTGCGCCGGCACCCTGCCCCTGCACGGGCGCCGGGTAAATAACCACGCGCGTGCCCGGCATGCGCCGCGCCAGCGTGGTCAGCACATCGCGCAACGCCGCCGCCTGGCGCGAAGTCACCACCCCGACGGTGCAGGCGAAGGCCGGGATCGGCCGCTTGCGCGCCGCCTCGAACAATCCCTCCTGCTGCAGTTTCTTTTTCAGGCGCTCGAAGGCTTCGAACAGGGCACCGAAGCCGGAGCGGCGCATGTTCTCCACGCCAAGCTGGAATTCGCCGCGCGCCTCATAGAAGGACGGCAAGGCACGCACGTCCACCTGCATGCCATTTTCAGGCTTCCAGTCCAGCAAGGCCGCCTTGTGCCGGAAAAACACGCAGCGCACCTGGGCGGTGGCATCCTTGAGCGAGAAATAGCAATGACCCGAAGCGGCCCGCGTGAAATTGGAAATCTCTCCCGCGACCCAGATCAGCGGAAAAGCGCCTTCGACCAGTTCGCGCGCGCGGCGGTTGAGTTCGGACACGCTGATCGCGGGATTGGCGGCGTCGCTGGTTTCCATGACGGCATTCTAGATGGAAGAGAACCTCGAACGGCGCTGACGGCAGCGCGACCCGGCCGGAAAAATTTTATTGATTCAATCTTTTGATCGCGCTTGTCAATTGTGCTTGACAAAAGCAATCACGATGCCGTTTTCATCCACAACAGTCATGAATCTGTAAACAGCATCGCCCGGAAACCGCGCAGCCACGCGGGGGTCTTCCACAACGTCTTGAATACGTTCAAGAAAGAGCGGCGCGCATTTTTTGACCGGAAACCAAAAAAAGCTTTGGCACGTTCAACTTATCGCGCATTTGTACAAGCTGTGCACAATGTTATCCACAAAGATTGTGGACAGTTTTTCCGTGCAGGGTTGAATGGTTCCGGAGCTGTCAACACTCCACGAGCGAAAATTGGCGCCCGCCGCGCTGCGCGGCCCGCGTGGCTTGCTGCTGCAGACCTGGCAGTTTAAAGTGTCGCGACTTTTCAGAAGCTTGGAGACTACGTGCTACATATCATCGAGGCTGCTGGATGGCCGATCTGGCCCATCATCCTGTGTTCGATTATCGCGGTAGGCATCATCGGTGAACGCTTCTACAGCCTGCGCAAGGAACTGGTCGCGCCACGCGACCTGCTGCCGCAGGTGGTGCAGGAATTCCGGCAGAAGGGTGTTTCCAGCGACATGCTCAACCGGCTCTCGCAAACCTCGCCGCTGGGCAGGATATTCGCGGCAGCCTTGAAGGAAGCGGGCAGTTCGCGCGAAGTGATCAAGGAATCGGTGGAGGAGGCAGGCTATGCCGTCGCGCATGAGCTGGATCGTTTCCTGACCACGCTCGGCACCATCGCCACCATGTCGCCCCTGCTCGGACTGCTCGGCACCATCGTCGGCATGATCGAGATATTCGGGGTGCAGGGCCCCTCCGGCATGGCCAATCCCGGCGAGCTCGCGCACGGCATTTCCATCGCGCTGTATAACGCAGCATTCGGCATCATCGTCGCCGTTCCCAGCCTCGTGTTCTACCGCCACTTCCGCGCCCGAGCCGATTCGCTGGTGGTGGAAATGCAGATCCAGGCGGTCAAGCTGGTCGAGATCATTCAGGGCAAGCGGCAGGCCTGAGGCGCAACGCCGATGAATTTCCGCCGAGGATCGTTCCGCGAAGAGCCCGAGATCAACCTCGTGCCTTTCATCGACGTTCTTATCGTCATCGTGATCTTCCTGGCCGTCACCACGACCTATTCCAAGTTCTCCGAACTGCAGATCAACCTGCCGACCGCGGATGCCAACCGCCCCGCGGAACGGCCCAGCCACATCAATGTGGGTGTTTCGTCCGCCGGGCAATACGTGGTCAACAAGACCGCCGTGGCGTTCACCACACCGGACGGTTTCGCAGGCGAATTGCGCAAGGCGGCGGGCTCCAATCCCGATCCGGTGATCATCATCAATGCCGACGCCAATGCCACCCACCAGTCGGTCATCAACGTCATGGAAGCCGCGCGCCTCGCCGGCTTCGGCAAGATTACTTTCACCACGCAGCTGCATCGCTGACAGGTCTGCTGCGCGGCGGGGACTCCAGGTGATATCGCCGGAACGCCACTGGTACCGCCTTTCCTGGCTGTCGATCGCGCTGCTGCCGGCCGCCGCGGTTTTCCGACTGGTCTCCGCGCTGCGGCGAATGGCCTTTCGCGCCGGGTTGTTCCGTTCGGAGCCCGTTGGCGTTCCGGTCATCGTCATCGGCAACATCACCGCCGGGGGCACCGGGAAAACACCCCTCGTAATCTGGCTGTGCGCCTTCCTGCGCGAACGCGGATGGCGTCCAGGTATCGTCAGCCGCGGCCACGGCGGCGAAGGCGCGATCCGCCAGGTAAGGGAGGACTCCAATCCTGCCGCGGCGGGCGATGAGCCCCCGCTGCTGGCAGGCCGGACCGGCTGCCCGGTCTGGGTCGGGCACGATCGCGTTGCGGCCGCTCGCGCGCTTCTGTTCGCTCATCCCGAATGCAATCTGATCATCAGCGACGACGGCCTGCAGCACTACCGACTGCGGCGCGATGTCGAGATCGCCGTGGTGGACGCAGCCCGCGGTCTGGGAAACGGCCTGCCGATTCCCGCCGGCCCGCTGCGGGAACCCGCCAGCCGCCTCGAAGAGGTGGACGCAGTCGTCCTCAACGGTGGAGCCCCGGACGCGGCGGACGAACCGCAACGGTTTGCCATGACGCTGGAAGGCGGCGTATTCAGGAACCTGCTCAATCCCGCCTTCATCAGGGACGCCGCCGCCTTCCAGGGCAGACGGGTGCATGCGCTGGCCGGGATCGGCAATCCCGCGCGTTTTTTCCAGCACCTGCAGCATCTGGGGTTGAGTTTCACGGCGCACCCTTTTCCCGATCACCACGCGTTCGCCGCATCCGATCTCGATTTCGCGGGCGCCGACGCGATCGTCATGACCGAGAAGGATGCGATAAAATGCCAGCCTTTCGCGCTAGAAAACCATTGGGTCGTGGCCGTGGACGCGCGCATCGCACCCGGATTCGGCCAACTCATCCTCGACAAACTCAAGACGCCGCATGGATCCTAAGCTGCTCGACATCCTGGTCTGCCCGATCTGCAAGGGACCGCTGCTCTATCGCAAGGCCGAGAAAGAACTGGCCTGCAAGGCGTGCCGGCTCGCGTACCCGATTCGCGACGACATTCCGGTGATGCTGGAAGAGGACGCGCGCAAAATTCCTCCGCAGGAGGAATTTTCGTGATTGGTGAGTGGTGCACCCTTACGGGTATACCGAGCGTTCGCCCATGACTGGTAACTGGTGTCTGGGTTGAGGATCAACCAGCCACCAATCACAAATCACTATCCACCCATCACCAGTCACGTGCCTTCCTCCTCCTTCGTCGTCGTCATCCCCGCCCGCTACGCCTCTTCCCGCCTGCCGGGAAAACCGCTCGCCGACATCGCCGGCAAGCCGATGGTGGTGCACGTGGCCGATCGCGCGCGCGAATCCGGCGCCGAGGAAGTCATCATCGCCACCGACGACGGCAGAATCATCGAAGCCGCCGCGCGGCACGGCCATGCCGCGTTGATGACGCGCGCCGATCATGCTTCCGGCACGGATCGGATCGCGGAAGTCGCCCTCGCCCGCGGATGGAGCGACGACCGCGTCGTCGTCAATGTGCAGGGGGACGAGCCGCGCATCCCCGCCGGGCTTATCCGGTCCGTCGCGCAGCAATTGACGGCACATCGGGACGCAGCCATCGCCACCGCGTGTCATCCCATCCATGATGCCCGCGAAATGTTCGATACGAACGCCGTGAAAGTGGTGATGGACAGGGATGGCTACGCGCTCTATTTCTCGCGCGCACCGATTCCCTATGCGCGGGATGCATTCAAGGCTGACCAATCCAGCCTGCCCGCCGGACTGCCCGCCTACCGGCATCTGGGCCTCTACGCTTATCGCTGCAGCTTCCTCAAGGCCTATGCCGGCGTGCCGCCCGCTGCCATAGAGCAATTCGAAGCGCTCGAGCAACTGCGCGCCCTGGCGCATGGCTACCGGATCAGCGTCGCGATCACGGAAGACGCGCCCGAACCGGGCGTCGATACCGCCCAAGACCTGGAAAGAACGCGCCGGGCGTTTTCCCGCCCGGCCCAGCCCTTATAATTGCCGGGCAAGGTCAGGCCAGGCCGCGGCAAGACGGCCACACCCGCCGGCGAGAACAGACCCCGCGGGACCAATCAATCGAGGATCGGAACCACATGCGACTCATTCTTCTCGGCGCGCCCGGCGCGGGCAAGGGCACGCAGGCTGCGCACATCACCGAAAAGTACGGCATACCGCAGATATCCACCGGCGATATGCTGCGCGCCGCGGTCAAGGCGGGGACTCCGATGGGCCTGGAGGCGAAAAAATTCATGGATGCCGGCGCGCTGGTGCCCGACGACGTCATCATCGGCCTGGTAAAAGAGCGCATCAAGCAGCCGGACGCGGCAAAAGGCTTTCTGTTCGACGGCTTTCCGCGCACGATCCCGCAGGCCGACGCCATGAAAGCGGCGGGCGTCAACCTTGATTACGTCATCGAAGTGGACGTCGACGATTCGGAAATCATCAAGCGGCTGTCGGGCCGCAGGGTGCACGTGGGTTCCGGACGCACCTATCACACCGTCTTCAATCCGCCCAGGGTCGCCGGCAAGGACGATGTCACTGGCGAAGACCTGGTGCAGCGGGAGGACGACAAGGAGGCCACCATAAGGAAACGGCTCGAGGTCTATCACTCGCAGACCAAACCCCTGGTCGCCTACTACTCGAAATGGGCGGCCAGCGGCGTGCCCGGCGCGCCGAGGTACGCGAAGATTGCGGGCGTCGGTTCGATGGATGGGATCCGCGACCGCATTTTCGCGGCCTTGAAGTAAACCTTTTACGCAAATAGACCTCTCACCGCAGAGGCGCGGAGGCGCAGAGAACCCCCGCAGAGGAACCATGGCTCGGTAGCGAAGTCCCGGACACCGGAATGAACGAGCCAACCATGCGATTCCCGACACGATTGTTCTGCGTTTCCCCGCGTAACTCTGCGCCTCGGCGCCTCTGCGGTGAAAAGATTAAGAGGAGATGAAATGCCGAAGAGAAACGCGTTCTATGCCCAGTCCGGCGGGGTCACCGCCGTCATCAATGCTTCCGCCTGCGGCGTCATCGAGACCGCGCGCAAGCGCAAGAACCACATCGGGAAGATCTATGCCGGCCGCAACGGCATCATCGGCGCGCTGACCGAGGACCTGATCGACACCGGCAAGGAATCGGCCGCAGCCATCGCCGCCCTCAGGCACACGCCCGCGGGAGCGTTCGGTTCGTGCCGCTACAAGCTCAAGGGGCTCGAGGAAAGCCGTCCCCAGTACGAGCGCCTGATCGAGGTGTTCAAGGCCCATGACATCGGCTATTTCTTCTACAACGGCGGCGGAGATTCCGCCGACACCTGCCTGAAGATTTCCAGGCTGTCGCAGACCATGGGCTATCCCATCCAGGCGATCCACGTGCCGAAGACGGTGGACAACGACCTGCCTATCACCGACTGCTGCCCCGGCTTCGGCTCGGTCGCCAAGTACATCGCCGTTTCCACGCGCGAGGCCAGCTTCGACGTGGCGTCCATGGCCAAGACCTCGACCAAGGTCTTCATCCTCGAAGTCATGGGGCGGCATGCGGGCTGGATCGCCGCCGCGGGCGGACTCGCCGCCGAGGAACCGGGCGAACTGCCGATCATGATCCTGTTTCCCGAGGTGCGTTTCGACAGGACGCAGTTCCTCGCCCGCGTGGATGCCCTGGTGAAGCGCTATGGCTACTGTTCCATCGTCGTGTCGGAAGGGTTGCGCGACGGCGAAGGCAAATTCCTCGCCGACCAGGGCACGCGCGATGCGTTCGGCCATGCGCAGCTTGGCGGGGTCGCGCCGGTAATCGCGGGAATCGTCAAGGAGGGCCTGAAGCTGAAATATCACTACAGCGTTGCCGATTACCTGCAGCGATCGGCGCGCCACATCGCATCGAAGACCGACGTCGCCCAGGCCTACGCGGTCGGCAAGTCGGCGGTGGAGCTCGCCCTCAAGGGCCGCAACGCAGTCATGCCGACCATCGTGCGCAAATCCAACAGTCCTTACAAATGGACCATCGGCGTCGCCAACCTGGACGATGTCGCCAACGTCGAGAAAAAGCTGCCGCAGGACTACATCAGCGACGACGGGTTCGGCATCACCGACAAATGCCGGCGCTACCTTGCGCCGCTGATCCAGGGCGAGGACTACCCTCCCTTCAAAAACGGCCTGCCCCGCTACGTCCGCCTCAAGAACGTCGCCGTCCGCAAGAAGCTTCCGGAATTCGGCCTCTGAATTCGTAAATACCGGGGATTCCGCGCGGAAAATTCAGTTAAAATCGCGCGTTAGCTCGCCGGCCCACCCGCTGCCCGGGTACCGGCAAGTGCGTTTCGTTGTTTCCACTCCAGGGTCAAGGGGCCGGCCCATTTCGGCCCTGTTATTGAATTTGAAAAAGGGGGATTCATGTCTTCAGCACTGATCTTCGCGCTGGTCTGCGCGATCATCGCGATTGCCTACGGGGCGATCTCGACTCAGTGGATTCTGGGCAGGCCTGCAGGCAATGCGCGCATGCAGGAAATCGCCGCGGCCATACAGCAGGGGGCGCAGGCCTATCTGAACCGGCAGTACGCGACCATCGCGGTGGTAGGCGCCGTCCTGTTCATCGTGCTCGGATTCGGGCTCGACTGGTTCTCGGCGATCGGATTCGTCGTTGGCGCGGTCCTGTCAGGTGCAGCGGGTTATATCGGCATGAACGTGTCGGTACGCGCCAACGTGCGCACGGCGGAAGCGGCCAATCACGGCATCAATGCCGCGCTGCAAGTGGCTTTTCGCGGCGGCGCGATCACCGGCATGCTGGTGGTCGGTCTCGGCCTGCTTGGCGTCGCCGGGTACTACGGCATCCTCCTGCACTTCGTCGACACCGGCAAGGCCCTGCACGCGCTGGTAGGCCTCGCCTTCGGTTCCTCGCTGATTTCGATTTTCGCGCGTCTTGGCGGCGGCATATTCACCAAGGGCGCCGACGTCGGCGCCGACCTGGTGGGCAAGGTCGAAGCCGGCCTTCCGGAAGACGACCCGCGCAACCCGGCCGTGATTGCCGACAACGTAGGCGACAACGTCGGCGACTGCGCCGGCATGGCGGCCGATCTGTTCGAGACCTATGCCGTAACCATCGTCGCCACCATGCTGCTGGGCGGACTGATGATCGACACGGTCGGCGTCAACGGCATTCTGTACCCGCTGGTGCTGGGCGGCGCTTCGATCATCGCCTCCATCATCGGCACGTTTTTCGTCAAGACCAGGGAAGGCAGCAAGATCATGAACGCCCTCTACAAGGGCGTGATAGTGTCCGGCGTGATCGCAGCCATCGCGTTCTACTTCATCACGACGAAGATGATGGCCGACAGCCAGCTTGGCGCCATCAACCTGTTCTACGCTTCGCTCGTCGGCCTGGTGCTCACCGCATTGATGGTGGTGATCACCGAGTACTACACGGCGACGGAATACGGCCCGGTGCGCCATGTCGCCGCGGCATCGCAAACCGGCCACGCCACCAACATCATTGCCGGCATCGGCGTTTCCATGAAATCCACCGCCCTGCCGGTGCTCGCGGTCTGCGCGGCGATCTGGGCGTCGCATTCGGTCGCCGGACTCTATGGCATCGCCATTGCCGCCACGGCCATGCTGTCGATGACCGGCATGATCGTGGCGCTCGATGCCTACGGTCCGATCACCGACAACGCCGGCGGCATCGCGGAGATGTCCGAACTGCCGCCGAACATCCGCGCCATCACGGATCCGCTGGACGCCGTGGGCAACACCACCAAGGCGGTAACCAAAGGCTATGCGATCGGATCCGCGGGACTCGCAGCCCTGGTGCTGTTCGCGGATTACACCCATAACCTCGAAGCAGTCGGCAAGACGGCGGTGTTCTCCCTGTCCGATCCCGCCGTCATCATCGGGCTGTTCATCGGCGGCATGGTTCCTTACCTGTTCGGTGCCATGGCCATGGAAGCGGTTGGCCGCGCAGCCGGCTCGGTGGTGAACGAAGTGCGCCGCCAGTTCCGCGAAATCAAGGGCATCATGGAAGGCACGGCCAAGCCGGATTATTCACGGGCCGTGGACATGCTGACCAAGTCGGCGATCAAGGAAATGATGATCCCGTCGCTGCTCCCGGTTCTGGTACCGGTCGTGGTGGCCTTCGGCATGAACTGGCTGATGGGCGATGGCGCAGGCATACGGGCCCTGGGCGGCCTGTTGATCGGTACCATCGTCACCGGCCTGTTCGTGGCAATTTCGATGACGACCGGCGGTGGTGCGTGGGACAACGCCAAGAAGTACATCGAGGACGGACACTTCGGCGGCAAGGGTTCCGACGCCCATAAGGCGGCGGTGACCGGCGACACGGTTGGCGATCCCTACAAGGATACGGCCGGCCCCGCGGTCAACCCGCTGATCAAGATCATCAACATCGTCGCGCTTCTGCTGGTGCCCGTTCTGTAGGCACACGCGTTCCGGCAAAAAATCCCGCGGCCGTGCAAAGCACCGCGGGATTTTTTTCGTCCGTTTCCGGCGATGAGCGGTCGCCCGCCGGCCGTCGCCGCCGAACGGCTTGCGACCGGGCATGCGCCATGCAACCGTCATGGCATGCAAACCGCAAAGGAGGCCATCATGGCCCTCTCGACAAGTTCCAACCCGCACGCCAGCAGGCAACGCCTGGATGCCATCAGGGACAAACTGCACGCCGCGGATTCAATGCTGGATCATGGACTTATGGCGATCCACAACGGCAGCCGGCTGGACGCGATGGAAACCGTCTATGCGGCCTCCTGCCTCATCGCGGAAATCACGGCGGCGCTGGAAGGACCTGCAACAACTGTCGAAACCCGGACGTCATGCTGAGGATTTCGACACCTGCTGCGCCACTTAACCCGCTTTCCCTGCGTCCTCTGTGCCTCTGTGGCAAAAAGGTCTGCAGTTGACGTATTGAGGATCAGTGCGAACTCGGCAGCACGCAACGGCCATTGATGCAGGCGGCAACCGGCTCCGGCAACTCCACGCAGGCACCCGCTGCCTGCTGTTCCTTCTGCAGGTCTTCCTGCAGGAAATTGTATTCCGCGATTTTTGTTTCCAGCGCGGCCTTGTCGGTGGACATCCAGGAATAGACGATGTACTCGGCGGGACCGCCGCAGGCGCCGGTCCCGACGGCGGCGATGCGGCACTGGACCAGATTCGCGCAACGGGCCGCACCGATGATTTCGGCAATTTCCGCGCGCAGCCTTGCAAGCTCGCCCGCATCCCCGGCCGCGACCGCCATCTGCCCCGCAGACAAAGCGGCCAGGAACAACGCCGGCAGGAAAAATCCATGCATCCCGGACAGCTCCTATCCTGAATCGGAATCTACTATCCGTCAGAGTGATGGGCGGGGCAAGCCCCGGTTGGCCGCATGACGCTTCCGCGCCATAATGGGCCAACTTTCCAAAGGCAGGCGTGAATGGCGTCGAGCATGGTCATCAGCATCGGGGAAATTGCCGCGAGCATCGGAGACGGTGCGGTGCTGGCCGTGCCCAAGGATGCGTCCGGCCCCGCCATGGCGGTGACGCGGGAGATGCTGCGCCGCGGTGCGCGCTCGCTGCACCTGGTTTGCGTCCCGGTCGGCGGCCTGCAGGCCGAAATCCTCATAGGCGCCGGCGCCGTCTGCACAATTGAAACTTCAGCGGTCACGTTGGGCGAACATGGCGCCGCGCCGCGCTTCACCGCGGCGGTTCGTGAGGGCCGCCTGCGCATTCTCGACGCCACCTGCCCCGCCATCTATGCGGGCCTGCAGGCAGCCGAGAAGGGGATTCCTTTCATCCCCCTGCGCGGCCTCATCGGCACCGACGTGCTGCGCAACCGGCCCGACTGGAAGCTGATGGCCAATCCTTTCGCGCCAGACGACCCGGTCGTCGCCCTGCCCGCGATCAAGCCGGACATTGCGTTGTTTCACGCGCCGCTTGCCGACCGCCACGGCAATGTCTTCGTCGGCGTGAAACGCGAACTGATGCTCATGGCGCACGCGGCGAAGCAGACTTTCATCACTGCCGAAGAGATCAGCGAGGACAACTTGCTGGATGATCCGGCTCGTGCCGCGGGTGTCATTCCGGCGATTTATGTGACCGCGGTGGCGTTAGCGCACCAGGGTGCGGCGCCGCTCCGGTTCTGGGACAGGTATGCCGAGGACGAAGCGGCGCTGGCGCGCTATGTGACCGCCGCGAAAACCGCGGCGGGCTTCTCCCGGTTCCTCGAAGAATGGCTGGGCTCCCGCCGCGCCGCGGCATGAGCGCCTGCAGCCCTGAGGAACTGCTGATCACGGTCATCGCGCGGCTGCTACGCGGCTGCCGCCATGTCGCAACGGGCGCCTCTTCTCCGATCCCCGGCGCGGGCGCGCTGCTTGCGCGCGAGCAGTCGGGCCAAGCAATGCGCGTCACCGTGCTGGGCTCGCTTCGCAACGAAAACTTCACAAGCGGTGGCGTCGAGCTGTTCGACCTCGCCGCGCAGGGACGCATCGACGCCTTCTTTCTCGGCGGCGGGCAGATCGACGGCCAGGCCAACATCAACCTCGTGGGCACCGGCGGCTATCCCACGACCGACGTGCGCTGGCCGGGCTCCTTCGGTTCCTCCTACCTCTATTTCCTGGTACCGCGCGTCATCCTGTTCCGGGAGGAGCATACGCGCCGGGTGATGGTCGAGAAAGTCGACTTCATCAGCGCGCCCGGCGCCAGCGGGGCTGATGTATACCGCCCCGGCGGCCCGCATGCCCTGCTGACCGGACTGGGCTTGTTTTCCTTCGACAGGCAGCGGCGGCGATTCCGCCTCGACAGCGTGCATCCCGGGCACAGCGTCGAGGAAATTCGCGACAACACCGGTTTCCATTTCGACTGCGCGGAAAACATTCCCTTCACGACGGCACCCGACGCGTCCGAGCTTGCCGCAATACGCGGCAGGATCCGCGACGAGATCGCCGATACCTATCCGCAATTTGCCGCGCGCCTCAACGCCGCGGCATAAAAGCGAACGGCCCTTCCGGGCCGTTCATGCCGCTTCCACCAGTCTCGCTCAGGCGATGGTGACCTGCTTGGAGAGATACACGTCCTGGATGGCGTTCAGGATTCCCGCGCCCTCCTTCATCGGCCGCTGGAAGGCCTTGCGTCCGGAAATCAGCCCCATGCCGCCGGCGCGCTTGTTGATGACGGCGGTGCGCACCGCTTCGGCCAGGTCGCTGTCGCCGGAGGATGCCCCGCCGGAGTTGATCAATCCGGCGCGGCCCATGTAGCAATTGGCCACCTGGTAGCGCGTGAGGTCGATCGGATGATCGCTCGATAGGTCGGTATACACGCGGCTGTCGATCTTGCCGTAGGGATTTTCCTTGGTGCTGATGGCCTTGTAGCCGCCGTTGTTCTCCGGCAGCTTCTGCTTGATGATGTCGGCCTCTATGGTGACGCCGAGGTGGTTCGCCTGCCCGCTCAGGTCGGCCGACACATGGTAGTCCTTGTCGGTCTTGAATCCCGGATTGCGCAGGTAGCACCAGAGGATCGTGGCGAGGCCCATGTCGTGGGCGATCTCGAATGCCTTGCTGACTTCGACGAGCTGCCGCGCCGATTCGGGCGAACCGAAATAGATGGTCGCGCCGACCGCGATCGCCCCCATTTCGCGCGCCTGCTTGATGCTGGCGAAAAAAATCTGGTCGTACTTGTTCGGGTAGGTGAGGAATTCGTTGTGGTTGAACTTCAGCAGGAACGGGATCTTGTGGGCATACTTCCTCGAGCAGGAACCGAGGACACCGAGCGTTGAAGCAACCGCATTGCAACCGCCCTCCATCGCCAGCTTGACGATGTTTTCCGGATCGAAGTAGATCGGGTTCTTGGCGAAGGAGGCGCCCGCGGAGTGTTCGATCCCCTGGTCCACCGGCAGGATCGACAGATAACCGGTGCCGGCGAGCCGGCCATGGCTGAACAGCTGCTGCAGGCTGCGCAGCACCGGGGCCGGCCGGTCGGATTGGGCGAAAACGCGGTCGACGAAATCGGGGCCCGGCAGATGAATCGATTCCTTCGGGATGCCCTTGCAGGTGTGGGCGAGCAGCTTTTCGGCATCGGCCCCGAGCAGGGCGGCGACGTCGGTATCGCCCGCGGTCTTTACGGCGGTTACTGGTGACATGATCGATCCTCCTTCCAAAGTGTGCCCATTATCGTCCGCCGGAATGGGCAGGTAAACGTCCCGCTATAATCCGGGTTCCCTTCATTGCCCGCCACCCCTCAATGATCTATTCCCTCGGAGAGAGAAAAGTCGTCACGCGCGGCGATTACTGGGTCGCGGACAACGCGACCGTAGTCGGCTCCGTGATCCTGGAAAACAACGCCAGCGTCTGGTTCAACACCGTCATCCGCGGCGACAACGACCTGATCACCATCGGCGAAGGCTCCAACGTACAGGACAACAGCGTGCTGCATACCGACGAGGGAGTGAAGCTCACCGTCGGCCGCAACGTCACCATCGGCCACCATGTGATGCTGCACGGCTGCACCATCGGCGACGGCAGCCTGATCGGCATCAAATCCACCATCCTCAACAATGCGCGCATCGGCAAGAACTGCCTGATCGGCGCGCATGCGCTCATCACCGAAGGCAAGGAAATTCCCGACCGCTCGCTGGTCGTGGGCGCCCCCGGAAAGGTGGTGCGCCAGCTTACCGACGAGGAAGTCGAACGCCTGCTGGGAAACGCGGAGCACTACGTCCAGAACTTCCAGCGCTACCGCCGGGAGTTCAAGCTGCAACAAGCCTGAAAGCAAGAGTGCTGCAGGTGCCCGCAAGTTCCATTCGCGGCTGACGTAAAGCAAAAAAAGAGCCACGGCGCCCTGCCGGCATGGGGGAGGCCCGATGGATGCCTCTACAATACGGCCATGTCCCTGTCCCCATCCCCGATGTTGAAGTTCGGCTTCCGGATCCGCACCCGCAGCGGATTGCCGGTGGAAAACCTGGTGGTGCAGGCCCGCGACCAGACCGAGGCCGAACGCAAGATTTCGCAGATGTACATGCACTGCGAGATCATTGAATGCAGGCAGATACCGTCGACCGCGCGGGAGGAAGGCAGCGATCTGGAGAACATCATTTCCCTGATCTCCAGGCAGGGGGACGAACGCTCGGAAAAGTAGGGCCGGAGGACGCGCAGCCCAGGACGCAAGTGACGCGAATACGGCTAGCTGAGCGAATGCTCCGGGCTGGCCTTGAGGAAACTCAGCCGCGGATCTTCGGTGACGGACACCGGATCCTGGTTTCTCGCTTCGACGAACCCGGTCTGGATCAATTCCTCGAGCAGGGCTTCGTAGTCCTGCGCCCCGCGGCTGTCCGGCGCATGGGCAAAAACATCCTTTTTCACGGCAGGGCTTTCGGCGACACTTACGTTTTCGGTGATGCGTGTCGTGCAGACGTCGTCGCCATGGCGGCTCTTCAATTCCTCGTAGATCTGGTGCGACATCTTGCGGCGCGCGTCGAAACGGGTCACGACATAACGGCGCATCAGACGCTTTCTGAGCACATGTTCCAGCGCCTTGAGGGTCTTTTCCACCTGGTGCACGCCCTGGACCGCCAGGTAATCTGCGGAAACCGGCACCAGCACGCGGTCCGACGCAAAAATGGCGCTGAGGGACAACACGCCCAGCATCGGGCAACAGTCCAGCACGATGGGCCGGCCGGTATTGAGATTTTCCTTCACGATCCCGCCATTGAGGCGGTTCAGGATATTCGGGCCCTTGCCGAACTGGGTATCCACCTTGGACAACTCGACGTGCGCGGGGATGACCAGCCAGCCGCCCACGGCGGGACGGATCAACTGGGCCAGGGGCTTGGTGTTCTGGTAAAAACCGAAAATGGAGTCATCCGCATTGCCGACGCTGCTCCCGCAGACATACGACAGATGGCCCTGCGGATCGAGGTCGATGGAAAGCGGGTTGTAGCCGCGCCGCGCCAGGGCCGCCGTCAGATTGAGCGATGTCGTCGTCTTGCCGACCCCGCCCTTCTGGTTAAATACCGCGATCTTGGCCATCCGACGCCGCCCTCCCGGACGCTAGGACCGACCAGATTACTAATTGAATCAGCCGCTTGTCAACCTAAGTTGATTAGCTGAATCAAATCATGTCGGTCCATGCGAGTGAACGCTTAACGGCCTTTGCCCACATGGCTTTTAACGCAGCTCGGCGGTCGGCACTCATCGCGGGTTCAAACCGCCGGTCGAGCTGCCATTGCACCGCCAGGACACCGGGGTCGCTCCAGAATCCGACCGCGAGGCCCGCCAGATACGCCGCCCCCAAGGCGGTGGTCTCGTAGACTTTCGGCCTCACCACCGGCACCCCAAGCAGGTCCGCCTGGAATTGCATGAGCAGGTCGTTCTGGGTCGCGCCGCCGTCCACCCTCAGCTCGGTCACCGCGATGCCCGAGTCGGCATGCATCGCGTACAGGACGTCGGCGGTCTGGTAGGCGATGGCTTCGAGGGTCGCGCGGGCAATGTGCCCCGCGCTGCTGCCGCGCGATAAGCCCACGATGGCACCGCGCGCGTGCGGATCCCAGTAAGGCGCACCCAGTCCGGACAGGGCCGGCACGAAATACACGCCGCCGCTATCCTCCACCGAACGCGCAAGCTGCTCGACTTCCGCGGAAGTGCGGATCACGCCCAGCCCGTCCCTCAACCATTGCACCGCCGCCCCGGCGATGAATACGCTGCCTTCGAGGGCATAGTCGAGACCGCCGCCGATGTCCCACGCCACCGTCGTCAAAAGCCGATGGCGCGACTCAACGGGCCGCTTGCCGGTGTTCATCAGCATGAAGCAGCCGGTCCCGTAGGTGTTCTTGACCATGCCCGCGCCGGTGCACTGCTGGCCGAATAACGCAGCCTGCTGGTCTCCCGCTATGCCGCCGATGGGCAGCGCATGCCCCAGGTGCGCGGCGTCCGCCTCGGCGCTGACGCCGCTCGATGCGACGACCTGCGGCAGCACGGCACGGGGCACGCGCAACAGGCCGAGCAGCTTGTCATCCCAGTCGCGGTTGTGGATGTTGAACATCATGGTGCGCGAAGCATTGCTCACGTCGGTGACATGGCTGCGCCCGCCGGTAAGCTTCCAGATGAGCCACGTATCCACGGTGCCGAACGCCAGCTCGCCTTTTTCCGCGCGAACGCGGGCGCCCTCGATGTTGTCCAGCATCCAGCGCAGCTTGGTGCCGGAGAAGTAGGCATCGAGCAGCAGGCCGGTTCGGCCGGTGAACAACGCCTCCAGACCCTGCGCGCGCAATTGCTCGCACAACGAAGCAGTGCGCCGATCCTGCCACACGATGGCGTTGGCGAGAGGCCTTCCGGTGGCGCGCTCCCAAAGCAGCGTCGTCTCGCGCTGGTTGGTGATACCGATGCCCGCAATGTCCCTGGCGGCGACGCCCGATTGCGCGAGTGCCGACCGCGCCGTGGCAATCTGGCTGGACCAGATTTCTTCCGGGTCCTGTTCCACCCAGCCGGATTGCGGATAGATCTGGGTGAATTCCTGCTGCGCGAGGCCAAGCGCATTGCCGGCATCGTCGAAGACGATTGCGCGCGAGCTGGTGGTGCCCTGGTCGAGGGCGAGAATGGCCTTCATGGCTGTGATAGAGTTCTTTTCCCTGACATCCCGTGCTAATGATAAGCCGCTGGCGCGGGAAACCCGAACAGAAATGAGCGACGACCTCTTCCTCGGCGCCCTCGCGCGCATGGGATTGCTGAGCGCGGGCGAACAACCCGACATCGAACCCCTTACCGGCGGCGTTTCCTCCGACATCGTCCGCGTTACGCTCGCCCGCGGGAGGATCTGCATCAAGCGCGCCCTGCCCAAGCTCAAGGTGCAAGCGGACTGGCAGGCACCGGTCGAAAGGAACCATTTCGAAATCGAATGGATGCGCGCCGCAGGCCGCATCGTGCCGGATGCCGTGCCCCGCATCCTCGGCGAAGACGCGGGCTCCGGCATGTTTGCGATGGAGTACCTCGATCCCGGAGACCATCCGGTCTGGAAATCCGAGCTGCGCGACGGCAGGACCGACCCCGACGTCGCCGCGGCGGTGGCACGCAACATCGCCGCCATTCATGGCGCGACGGCGGGCAACACCGAAATCGCGCTGGCATTCGCCACCGATCATATTTTCTTTCCGATCCGGCTCGAACCCTACCTGTCGGCGACAGCCCGGAAGCATCCCGATTGCGCCGAACGCCTCGACAGCCTGGTACGTGTGACAGGCGCCACCAAGAAGGCGCTGGTCCACGGCGACGTCAGTCCGAAGAACATCCTGGTCGGTCCCCGGGGCCCGGTGTTCCTGGACGCAGAATGCGCGTGGTATGGCGACCCGGCGTTCGACCTTGCCTTTTGTCTGAACCACCTGTTGCTCAAGTGCGTCTGGCAGCCGCAATGGTCGGCAGGCTATCTCGCATGCTTCGACGCCCTTGCGAGCGCGTATCTCGAAGCGGTGACGTGGGAAAACCGCGCCGACATCGAAGCCCGCACTGCGCATCTGCTGCCCGGATTGTTCCTCGGGCGGGTGGACGGCAAGTCGCCCGCGGAGTACATCACCACGGATGCCGACCGCGACCGGGTGCGCCGTGTCGCGCGATCGTTGCTGCTCGAGCCGGTACCGGCGCTCGGTGCCATAAGCAGGGCATGGCAGCGGGAAATCGGAACCTGGCAAAAACCAACAGGAAAAACAGGAGCGGGATGACGGACACGACGATAGCACGCGTACACGGGCGCCAGATCTGGGATTCGCGCGGCCGCCCGACGGTGGAAGTGGAAGTGGAACTCGCTGGTGGGGCCATCGGGCGGGCCATTGCGCCGGCGGGCGCTTCCCGCGGCTCCAACGAAGCCGTCGACCTGCGCGACGGCGGGCCGGCGCTTGGCGGCATGGGTGTCGCCAGGGCGGTTGCTTACGTGAACAGCGAAATCTCTCGGTGCCTGGAGGGACGCAACGCGCTGCGCCAGGCGGAAATCGACGATGAGCTGATCCGCCTCGACGGCACGCCGAACAAGGCGCGGCTGGGCGGCAACGCAATGATCGCCACGTCGATGGCCGTACTGCATGCAACCGCGGGCGCGCATCGCCTGCCGCTCCATGCTTACCTTGCGCAGGGAAAGAAAGTGCGAATGCCGCTTCCCGAGATCCAGATATTCGGCGGCGGCGCGCATGCGGGCCGCCGGGTCGACATCCAGGATTTCATGATCATGGCGCTGGGCGCGCGCAGCTTCGCCGCCGCGCTGACGATGACGGCGGAGGTCTATCGCTCGGCCGGCGACCTGATGAAAGAAGCCGGCAAGCTGCAGGGCGTGGCCGACGAAGGCGGCTACTGGCCGGCATTCGAATCCAATGAGGAAGCCCTGACGATGCTGATGCGTGCAATCGAGCGCGCGGGGTACCGCCCGTACGAGGACATCGGCATTTCGCTGGACATCGCTGCGTCGGAGTTCGGGCGCGGCGGGCGCTACAAGCTCGGACTGGAAAAACGCGAACTCGACAGCGACGGGTTGTGCGAACTGCTGCTGTCCTGGATCGACCGCTACCCGATCGTCTCGATCGAGGATCCGGTGGCGGAAGACGACGCCGAGGGCATGAAGAGTTTCACGGCGGCGGCGGGCAGGCGCATCCAGATCATCGGTGACGACTATCTGGTGACCAGCGCGACGCGCGTCGATCAGGCCCGCATGGCAGGCGCCTGCAATGCGGTGCTGATCAAACCCAACCAGGCGGGAACGGTGACCGAGACCAAGGCCGCGCTGGAGGCGGGCAAGCGCGCCGGCTGGGGAACGATCGTCTCGGCGCGCTCCGGGGAAACCGAGGACGTCACCATCGTCCATCTCGCCATTGGCTGGGACGCAGGCCAGCTCAAGGTGGGTTCATTCGCCCGCTCGGAGCGCATGGCGAAATGGAACGAGGCCCTGCGCATCGAGGAAGGGCTGGGTGTGGCCGCCCCGTTCGCCGGACGCTCCGTGCTGCCGGCGAAGGCATAGGCCTTCGGTTCGCATGAATCCCGCCGAAGCCCAGCATCATCATCGCCGCGTGTTGCGCGGGATCGGATTGATGATGTCGGCCGTGTTCATGTTCTCTGCCATGGACACGCTCGCGAAATTCATGCTGCAGTCCTATCCGATGTCAGCGCTGATGTGGGTGCGCTACATGGTGCACGTCATCGTGATGACCGCGCTGTTGTGGCCGCGGATGGGCATGCAGCTGCTTCGCACCGGGCGGCCGGGCCTGCAGATCCTGCGCGGGCTGCTGCTGGTGGGCAGCACCGTGTTTTTCTACTTCGCCCTGCGCTATCTGCCGCTCGCGGAAGCGGCGGCGATCAGCTTCGTCGGACCGGTGCTTACGGCCCTGCTGTCGGGACCGATGCTGGGCGACAAGGTTACCGGCCGCCAGTGGATGGCGGTGACGCTCGGATTTGTCGGCGTGCTGATCATCATGCGCCCAGGCGGCGGCGTGCTGTCCCTGCCCGCCGTGTTTCCGCTGGCCACCGCCATCCTCTTCAGCATCTATCAGATCATCACCCGCAAGCTGTCCGGCCGCGAGCACCCCTACACGACATTGTTCTACACGGCAATCGTGGGCGCCGGGGTCACCAGCTTTGCCGCGCCCTTCCACTGGCTGACGCCGACACTGCTGCAGCTGTTTTTCATGATCTGCATCGGCTTTCTTGGCGGATTCGGGCATCTGCTCCTGATCCGGGCGATGGAATACGCCTCGCCTTCCACCCTGGCGCCTTTCGTATACTCGCAACTGGTCTGGTCGACGCTGCTCGCTTTCCTGGTGTTCGGCGACTTCCCGGAAACCATAACGCTGATCGGCATGTTCGTCGTCGTCGCCGGCGGCCTGCTTGCCGTGAACTGGAAGCAGATGCGCCGCCTGAGCGATGCCAGCGACCAGGCCGGCACTCACTGAGGACCCTTCCATGGACAAGCCCGCCGCCGAATCGCGCGACGCCTACCGCCACTTCCAGGGCATTCCCACCCGCTGGATGGACAATGACGTCTACGGCCATGTCAACAATGTCGTCTACTACAGCTATTTCGATACGGTCGTGAACCAGTACCTGATCGAGCAGGCCGTGCTGGACATCGGCA
The DNA here is from genome assembly GCA_036384015.1 of Burkholderiales bacterium. Taxonomy (GTDB): domain Bacteria; phylum Pseudomonadota; class Gammaproteobacteria; order Burkholderiales; family JACQAP01; genus JACQAP01. The sequence goes on along the minus strand of DASVNF010000220.1, from coordinate 16,366 downwards.
GGAGCACGGTCATCGGGCTGGTGGTCGAGACCCAGTGCAAATACTTTGCATCCATTGCCTTTCCGGACGTCGTGCATGCCGGCCTGCGGGTGGCAAAGCTGGGCAACAGCAGCGTGCGCTACGAGATCGGTTTGTTCAGGAACGAGGATCGCAACGCTGCTGCCCAGGGCCACTTCGTCCACGTCTACGTGGATCGCGCATCGCGCCGCTCGACCCCCCTGCCCGCGGACCTCCGCGCTGTGCTGGAAAAGCTTCTCGTCTAGATATCAACGCAAGATGCAAAGAACGAGGGATCGCAAAGGAAACCACGACGAGCCTGAACAAAAATATCCCACGCAGGCTTGATTGCCGTATGCGAATCTTAGCGTTCCTTTCGCGCCTTTGCGTTGAGACCGGAAAGACCTATTCGAGGTCGTCGAACTCGTGGCCGTACCGCACCGGACCCGACACGCCTTTGAACGCGCCAGGCTGGAGTTCGATGCCCATGAAGGCGCTCTCCGGCGCGGGAAACGGGCACTTCAATCCGAACCGGGAGGCGGGAACAAAGCCGAAGCGGGTGTAGTAGCCGGGATCGCCAAGCACCAGGACGCGCTGCACCTTGTCCTGCCGCAGGCGTTCCAGCCCGGCGCTGGCGAGCGCGCTGCCGATACCGAGTCGCTGGAACGCCGGCATTACCGCCAACGGAGCCAGCGCAATTACCAGCGTATTGCTCTCGCCGGCGGCGATCGCGGAAAACACGACATGGCCGAGCACACGGCCTTTTTCCGCCGCCACCAGCGCGCAGGCGATTTTCCCGGACGCGCGCAGGCGGTCCACGAGGCGCGCTTCCGTCTCGCCTCCGAACGCCGTCACCAGGATTTCGCGGATCGCATCGGCGTCTTCGGGACGCTCTTGCCTGATCTCGGGCACCGCTAACCGCCCGGCCCGCCGCCGTTGACGAAGATGACCTGGCCGGTGAGGTAGCTGGCCGCACCGGAAACCAGGAAGGCGACGGCTTCCGCGATCTCGCGCGGTTCACCCTTGCGCCCGAGGGGTACGGACTTGATGAATGCATCGGCGCGCTCCGCGCCGATCTTGACCATGGTTTCCTCCAGCATGTCCGTGCGAATCGGCCCGGGGCCGATCGCATTGACGCGGATGCCGTTGCGCCCTTCTTCCTTGGACAGGATGCGGGTCATCGCCTCCAGCCCGACCTTGGATACCGTGTAGACGCAGTTTTGCGCCGGCATTCGGTTGGTCACGTTGGACGACAGGTTGACGATGCAGCCCTGCTTGCGCGACCGCATGGGCGGCAGCACCGCCTGGATCATGTGGAAAGGACCCGACAGGTTCACGGCCAGCACCCGATTCCATTCCTCCACCGACGTGTCGGCGACGCTCACGTAGGGCAGATGAGTGCCTGCATTGTTGACGAGTACGTCCACCTGGCCGAATGCGTCCAGCGCGGCCTCAACAACCGCCTTCGCGGAGGACGGATCGCCCGCGTCGGCGCGCAGCCTTTTTGCTTCCCCTCCGGCGGAACGGACGGATTTTTCCACGGCAACCGCGTCTTCCTCGCGCGCCATGTAGGTGAACAGCGCGCGGTAACCGCGCTCGCAAAGGATCTCGACGATCGCCTTGCCGATGCCGCGCGACCCGCCGGTAACGATTGCAACCGGCGCGGCCACCTAGCCCACCTTCGGAAAGCGCCCGAACAGCGGATACTGCGGATCGTTGTAACCCGGCGTCGAAGGATGCCCGGTGGACACCAGCGAGTTCACCAGCGCCTCGCCCTTCGCGTCGAAGCCGAATTCCAGCGCCTTCAGATAGTCCTGCCATTGCTCCAGGGTGCGCGGGCCGCCGATCACGCTGGTTACCGCTGAATTGTTGAGCACCCAGTTCACCGCGAAATGCCCCGGGCCCATGCCCTTCTTTTCCGCGAATGCCTTGACCTTCTGCGCGATCGACAGCGATTCCTTGCGGAACTCGGTTTCCATCATGCGCTTGTCGGCACGGCCTGCGCGCGTGCCGGCAGGAGGCGCTTCATTGGGTTTGTATTTTCCGGTCAGTACGCCGCGCGCCAGCGGGCTGTAGGGGACAACGCCGATGCCGTAGTGCCGGCAGGCCGGCAGGATCTCGACCTCGGGCTGGCGGTTCATCGCGTTGTAATAAGGCTGGCAGACGATCGGCGCCGGGACATTCATGGTGCGGCACAGATGCATGATCTCGGCGATGCGCCAGCCGCGAAAGTTGGACAGGCCGAAATAGCGTGCCTTGCCCGAGCGCAGGATCTCCCCAAGCGCCCCGATGGTTTCTTCCAGGACTGCATCGTCGAAATCGCGATGCAGGTAATAGATGTCAATGTAGTCCGTGCCGAGGCGCCTGAGACTCTCATCGCAGGCCTGCAGCAGCCACTTGCGTCCGAGCCCGATCTGGTTGGGGCCATCGCCCATGCGGTTGCCGCCTTTGGTCGCCAGTACCCAGTGGTGGCGGTTGGCCGCGATCAGGCGCCCGGTAATGCGCTCGGATTCACCCTTTGCGTACTGGTCCGCCGTGTCGAGGAAGTTGACGCCGGCATCGAATGCGGAGCCGACGATGCGCGCGGCCTCCTTTTCATCGGTGCGGTCGCCAAACATCATGGTGCCGAGACAAAGCGGCGAGACCTTCAGCGAGCTGCGCCCGAGCGAGCGGTAGTCCATGAACCTCTCCTCCGTTTTTGTTGCGATGAATGATGCCGCAAGCACGCAGGCCGCGCAAACCGGCTTGAGGCCGGCGCCTCGTGCTATAAAGCCTGCATTCCACTGCGCGAGATTCCGATGCCTTCCATTCCCACCAGCATGCGTGCCATAGAGATTTCGTCTCCGGGGGCGCCTGACGTCCTGCGCGTGACGCAGCGTCCGGTGCCCGTTCCGGCCGCCGGCGAGGTCCTCATCGAGGTCGCCGCCGCCGGCGTCAACCGGCCCGACGTCTTTCAGCGCAAGGGGGCGTACGCGCCACCGCCCGGAGCATCGGACATCCCCGGACTTGAAGTGGCCGGGCATATCGTGGCGCTTGGCAGCGGAGTGCGGGAGTGGAAAACCGGCGATGCGGTGTGTGCGCTGGTAAGCGGCGGCGGCTACGCAGAGTACGTCAATGCGCCGGCCGTGCAGTGCCTGCCGGTGCCGCGCGGCCTGAGCCTGATCGAGGCCTCCGGGCTGCCCGAGACTTTTTTCACGGTCTGGGTGAATGTCTTTCAGCGCGCGGCTTTGAAAGGGGACGAGTCCCTGCTGGTCCAGGGCGGCTCGAGCGGCATCGGCGTGACCGCCATCCAGCTGGGGCGTGCATTCGGCCACCGGGTATTTGCAACGGCGGGATCCGAGGAGAAATGCCGGCAATGCGAAGCGCTGGGCGCCGAGCGCGCCATCGATTATCGCAAGGAGGATTTCGTCGAAGTGATCAGGCAGGCCACCGGCGGACGCGGCGTGGACGTGATCCTCGACATGGTCGGAGGGGACTACGTGCCGCGCGAACTCGCCTGCATGGCGACGGACGGGCGGCTTTCCCTGATCGCCTTCCTCGGCGGCAGCAAGACCACCCTTGACATGAACGACATCATGCGCCGCAGGCTTACGATCACGGGTTCCACCCTGCGCCCCCGCGAGGTGGAATTCAAGGGCTCGGTCGCACGCGAACTTCGGGAGAAAGTGTGGCCGCTGATCGAATCCGGGCGGATTCGCCCGGTGATTTACCGGACATTCGGGCTTGAGCAGGCTTCCGAGGCGCACGCGCTGATGGAATCCAGCACGCATGTGGGGAAGATCCTGCTGACCGTCGTGAACGGCTAGTGCGTTTCCAGAGGCAGGATTTCTTCTTCGCCCGGCTTCGGCGGCTCGCGGCGCAACAGGGAAAGATCCCGGTGAGCAGCGACTTCGGTCGCATACTGGATATTCTTGTCGATCTCGTCCAGGTATAGATTCTGGCCGCCGAAGTGCTTGTCGGCGAATCCGTAAGCGCTGCCGAGCTGCTCATTCAGGCGGGCGGTGGCCGTCTTGTAGAAAGTCGGCGTCCTCACCACCAGGTCTTCCGCGGATTTGAACACGACGCCACTGCGATGATCTGCCTCGTCGCGCGCGGCGAGTCCGCCTTCGACGAACTCGGGATAGAGCCGGTCACGGCACTTCTCCAGATAGCAGCGATCGGCCATTTGCGCAATGATGTCCGCGGTACCCAGCATGTTGCCCAGCAGACGGAACGTGAGATTGGGCACTTCGATCCGGGCTATCGGCTTCTCGTATCCGGTGAAATGGATGATCTGTGCGGCGATCGGCGCGAATTCGGCCATGCCGATCTTGTTCATGTACTCCTCGACGAACTTGGCCCCGCGGGTGACGTGCTTGAGCGTGTATTCGGCGCCGTTCCGGTGGCGGGTGTCGTTGACCTTGCGCAGGTAGCCGATGTCGTGGAACAGGGCGGTGACGACGCCAAAGCGGAACAACCGTGCGCCGATGGCATCCGACCGGTCCCGCGTCCGTTCATAGCCATCCATCAAACGCGCCATCGCCAGCGTTACATCGAGCGAATGCTGCAGGTTGTGATAGTCGGTATCACAGGCCCGGTAGCCGGGATATTCGCCAGCCTGCAGGCGCGTCAGATCCCGGAATCCGCGATTGAGGACGTGCACGGAAGCATCGGGATAGAGCTCGAGGAAAATGCGAACGACTTCGGCATTGACCGATTGCGGGTCCGTCGTATTGACCCGGTTAGTCACGTCGTAATCGTTCTTGCGGTGTTCCATGTCGATCCGTGGCCCGAAAAAATCGGGGTTAGACTAAGTACAATCATGCCATGGTAACCTTGCAAGCGTCGGTTTAACAAGGAAAATTTCGCTTGGCGGGGCGCCGTGCCCAAATCGCTGCGCCACCTATTTCGATTCCGGATCATGGGTTTGCAGATATTGACCGCACTGGATGTTGCCAGCCACCGCCGCAGCAAGCCACCGCGCGTACCGCCGGCTGAAAAAGGGGCTGTCTAGAGGTCATGCGGTTTTCCGACGCCTTCTGCTTGATCGCATTTGCCCTCAGCGTGGGCGTTATCTCCCCCACGCTGCAGGCGCGTGAAAACGGCAGCCCCCTCCCGGTTGCCGTCATTGCGGTGGCCGACCTGCCTGCCGAGGCGCGCGAGACGCTGAGGCTGATCCATGAGGGAGGTCCCTTTCCCCACGCCCGCGACGACATGGTCTTCGGCAACCGTGAGGGCCTGTTGCCCCGGGCGCCTCGGGGCAGCTATCGCGAGTACACGGTCAGAACGCCCGGCCGCCGTGACCGTGGCGCCCGCCGAATCGTTAAATCGGCCAACGGCGAGTTCTACTACACTGCCGATCATTACCGGAGCTTCCGGCGCATCCTCCAATGAATGCTGTGCTTTCAACACTGATCCGGGGCGGCAAGGGAGGCGTGTTTCGCTGCCACGCCGAGGTGTCCGACAAGGCGCTGGACGCCGCGGCGCCTGCGGGATTGCGCGTGGAAAAAATCGGCCTGCAGGGCGCGCGCGACAAGAACGCATTCCTCAAAGCGGTTGCAAAGCCGCTGCGCTTCCCCGACTACTTCGGGCACAACTGGGATGCGTTTTACGACTGCCTGATCGACCTGGAACATGAGGGAGGCGAAGGCATTCTGGTGTTGCTGCGCGAGGCATCGGGATTTGCCAGGGCGGAACCGGAGGAATTCGCGGCCGCGGTGGACAGCTTGCAGGACGCCGTGGATTTCTGGGACGAGGACGGCAAAATGCTGCTGGTGATCGTCGAACTGGAGGCGCCGGTGCTGGCGCCCGATTTGCCGGAAATCAGCCCCCGGCCGGCGTGACGGGGCGCGGCAAGCGCGCGCCGTGCTGGCGGGCGCCGAGGTAGCGGGACAGTTCCTGCAACGCGCGGCCGTAGACCTCGCGCTTGAACTCGATCACGCTGTCGAGGGGGATCCAGTACTCGTGCCAGCGCCAGGCGTCGAACTCCGGGTGCTCGCAATTGCGCAGGCAGACGTCGCAATCGCGCCCGACCAGCCGGAGCAGAAACCAGATCTGTTTCTGGCCGCGATAAATGCCGCGGCTCTCCCGCCTGACCCAGGTCTGGGGCACTTCATAACGCAGCCATTCCCGGGTGCGGCCGAGAATCTTCACATGGCAGGGGTCCAGGCCGACTTCTTCCTTGAGTTCACGGAACATGGCCTGCTCCGGCGTTTCCCCGGACTTGATGCCGCCCTGCGGGAACTGCCACGCATGCTCTTTGACCCGCTTGCCCCAGAACACCTCGTCCCTGCCGTTGCAAAGAACGATTCCGACATTCGGGCGATAGCCGTCACGGTCGATCATGTCAGCCACCCAACCAGATTTTCACTTGCCCCGATTTTTCCACAAATCCGCCGCCAGAAAAAGTTGCGGGTGTCGTCGGTCAGGCCAGGAGGCGCCCTGCGGAATGGGGGTTGAGTTCACGTAAGTCCTCGACAAATCGAAGGAATTCCAGTCCGTAGAGCGCCTGAAGGCGGCGTGCCCGCTGGCGCAAGTCTTCCCATCTCGGGCGCCCGGGCGAGCGCGCAAATGCGAGCACGATCACGTTGCCACGCCTTTCGGCCGGGACGCAGACCACCGCGCTGAAGACCCGCTCCATGCGCTGGACATAGGTATCGAAACCCTGATCGGAGCTCCAGAGGTTGGTTACCAGCACGCCGTGATCGGTCAGGGCTGTGCGTGCGTTGGCGTAAAAACTCTCGGTCGTCAGTTCCGGGACCTGCTGGTGGCCGTCGTAGCCGTCCACCAGCATCACGTCGCAACTGCGCGGGTTTCCGCCACCCATGCACTGCCCTCGGCAAGTTCGGCCCGAAAGCGTTCACCGTTCTCGGGCACATGGAAGTACTGCCGCGCGGCGAACAAAACCGCGGGCTCGCATTCCACAGCGACGACTTCCGCGGAGGGCATGCGGTGGTAAATGAACTTGGCCAGGGACCCGCCGCCGAGCCCGATCATCAGGATCCGGCGCGGCTGGGGCTCGAATAAAAGGAAAGCCATCATCGCCCTGGTATAGGAGAGCACCAGTTCCGCCGGGTCCGCCAGCTTCATCGAGCTTTGCACGGTATCGCTGCCCAGATGCAGCGAGCGGATGCCGTCCTTCTCGCTGACTTCCACGCTGACTTCACGCGGCTCCTTGCGCGGTTTTTTCCAGTTGCCGAACACCTGTTTGCTTCCTCTATGGCCGCGGACACTGCCTGTAGAATAGCGGCTTTTCGTCTGCGGCAGCGCCGTCTCCCGATGGAGCTGCCTTCAACAGGATCATGCGCACCTCCCAGTTCTTCATTTCCACCCTCAAGGAAGCGCCCAGCGAAGCGGAGCTCGTCAGTCACAAGCTGATGCTGCGCGCGGGGCTGATCAAGAAACTCGGCAGCGGCCTTTACACCTGGATGCCGCTCGGCCTGCGCGTGCTGCGCAAGGTGGAAAACATCGTGCGCGAGGAGATGAACCGCGCCGGCGCCGTCGAATTGCTGATGCCCGCCGTGCAGCCCGCGGAACTCTGGCAGGAGAGCGGCCGCTGGGACGTGTTCGGCCCGCAGATGCTCAAGATCAAGGATCGCCACGATCGGGATTTCTGCTTCGGCCCGACGCATGAGGAAGTAATCACCGACATCGCGCGCAAGGAAATCCGCTCCTACCGCCAGCTGCCGCTCAATCTCTATCAGATCCAGACCAAATTCCGCGACGAGATCCGCCCCCGCTTCGGCGTCATGCGCGCCCGCGAATTCGTGATGAAGGACGCCTACTCGTTTCACGCGAACTACGCAGACCTGCAGCGCGAATACCGCAACATGTACGACGCCTATTCGCGGATATTCTCGCGCCTTGGGCTGAAATTCCGCCCGGTCGCCGCCGATACCGGCGCCATCGGCGGCACGGGTTCGCACGAATTCCACGTGCTGGCGGATTCGGGCGAAGACGCGATCGCATACTCCCGGGCCTCCGACTATGCCGCCAACGTCGAACTGGCGGAGGCCGTCGCTCCGGCGCAGGCCCGCGGCCCGGCCACACGGAAACTCGAAAAGGTCGCGACGCCGGGAAAGAAAACCATCGAGGACGTTGCCGAATTCCTGCAAGTGCCCGCCGCCGGGGTCCTCAAGGCCATCGCTGTCGTGAACGAGGGGCGCCTTTACGTGCTGCTGCTGCGCGGCGACCACACGCTGAACGAAATCAAGGTCAACAAGCTGCCGGGCCTCGGCACGTTCCGCTTTGCCAGCGAGGAAGAAATCCAGAAGCACACGCAATCGCGGGCCGGCTATCTCGGGCCGGTCGGACTGCCGGCTGCGATCGAACTGATCGCCGACCGCTCCGTCCTCGGCATGAACGATTTCGTCTGCGGGGCGAATGAAGCGGGATTTCACTACACCGGGGTAAATTTCGAGCGCGACATGCCATTGCCGGCACGGGTGGCCGACATCCGCAATGCGGTGCCCGGGGATCCTTCGCCTGATGGCAAGGGCACGCTCGAGATCTGCCGCGGCATTGAAGTCGGGCACATCTTCCAGTTGCGCACCAAATATTCCGAGGCGATGGGCGCGACCTTCCTCGATGAGGCGGGAAAAGCCCAGGTCATGGAAATGGGCTGTTACGGCATCGGCGTCTCGCGCATCGTGGCCGCCGCGATCGAACAGGGCAATGACGAGCGCGGCATTGTCTGGCCGCTGCCGATGGCGCCCTTCCAGGTGGCCATCGCGCCCATCGGTTACCGGAAGAATGCCGAAGTCAAAAAGGCCGCGGATCAACTCCATGACGCATTGCAGGCCGCCGGCATCGAAGTGCTGCTCGACGATCGCGACGAGCGTCCGGGCGTCATGTTCGCGGATCTGGAATTGCTCGGTATTCCACATCGCGTGACCATCGGCGACCGCGGTCTGAAGGAAGGCAAGGTCGAGATCCAGGGCCGTACCGAGCCCGCCGCGACTTCTTTCGAGTTGCAAAAAGCGGCAGACCACCTACAATCAGTGGCATGCAGTTAAATCAAGGATTTATGTCCAGTTCACGATTCGCGCAATGGCTGCTCGCGGGCATATGCGCCTTGCTCGCAGGCGGTACTTTCGCCGGCGAACAAAGATACGAGCCGCTCTCCGCCAGCGTGAGGGCGGCGCTGCACCGTTCCGTCGCCGACCAGGCGAGCCCGCGTCACGCTTTCTTTTCCCGGGAAGAAGGCGCCGCCTGGCTGCAGGAAATGTCCAAACGCGTCGAACGCCAGATACCGGACACCGAGGAACGCGAGAATTTCCTGACCACTGTCCACTACGAAGCCACGCGCGCCGGACTCGATCCACAGATGGTGCTCGGCGTGATTTACGTCGAAAGCAGGTTCCGCAAGTACGCGGTGTCGCGCGCCGGCGCCCGCGGCTACATGCAGGTCATGCCCTTCTGGGTCGACCTGATCGGCGAGGAAACGCAGAACCTGTTCAGCCTGCGCACCAACCTGCGCTACGGTTGCACGATCCTGCGACACTATCTCGACATCGAGCGCGGCGATCTCTATCGCGCGCTTGGCCGCTACAACGGTTCCCTGGGGAAATCCCGCTATCCCAATGCCGTGCTGCGCGCCTGGCACGATGGCTGGGAATATTCCCCCAAGGCCGCCGTGCAAAAGGCGAATGCGGAAGCGCCCGCACGGAAAAAAACCACCAGGCGCGAGACGGCGACCACCTACCTCGGCGACGGCTGAGTCGCGTCGGTCGCCGCCCGGGCCGCGCGCGCGCCGGGACCGCCGTCTCCGATCAGTTGTTCTATCTGGCTCCGGGTCAGCTTTCCGACATGACGCGTCGCGAGTTGACCGCGGGGATCGTAGATGAAAGTGGTTGGCAATCCCGCAACCTTGCCGATCTGGCCCGCGACTTTCTCGTCGCCAAGCACGATCGGGTAGTTTACGAACATGCCGTCCGCGAACTGCAGCACCTGCTTCGCATCCTGGAATTCCATCGCGATCCCGAAAACCTGGACGTCCCTGCGCGATTCCGATATCGACACCAGATCGGGAATCTCCTCGAGACAGGGCGGACACCAGGTCGCCCAGAAATTGACGATCACCCATTTGCCGCGATAGTCGGCCAGCCGGTGCGACTTGCCGTTCGCGTCTGTCAGCGTAAAGGCCTCCGCGGCCAGTGCCGGTCCACCGAGCATGGCGGACAACAAGACGACACGCAGGAATGATTTCAGCATCGCAGTCAGGCAATTCTCGCGGCGCGGGCCGCGGCGCCGCTGGCAAACAAATCCTTGAGGGTCATGTCCAGTTGGTCGTCCACGCTGGACAGCACCTTGGACACCAGCCGGCGGACCGCCGTTTCCTCGCTGGAGTGTGCGGCATCCTTGCCGAATACGAACAGGCGGAATATTTCATTTAGCCGGATCCCGCCCGCGTCCCGCGCCAGAACCCAGCCGTTGCCCTGCAGTTTTGCGACCCAGCCCGCGGAAACAAGTTTGTCGAGGGTCGACTCGGCATCCTCCCAGGACAGGCGCAATGCGGTGCGAAGCTGCTGCAGATTGAGGACACGCCCGTCCAGATAGGCGCGGTACAGCAGCTTCAGCATCTCCACGGCCTCGACGAACTGGGAGCCCGGTTCGTGTTGGAGCAGTACGCCGCCGCTGCGCCAGTAGGGCAGCACCGCCGTGATCACGGCGGCGAATATCACCACGACCCAGGACAGGTAAACCCACATCAGGAATATCGGCAGGCTGGCGAACGTGCCGTACACCACCTTGTAGCTCGAGAAATGGATGAGGAACTGGCCGAACACCGACTTCATGGCTTCGAACGCCAGCGCCGCAATCACGCCGCCCACCACGGCGTCCAGCACCGTCACCTGGCGGTTGGGCACCGTCCTGTAAAGGAAACCGAAGGCGAGCGAGGTAAAAAACAGGGGGAGCAGCTTGAATGCGGCGACCACGAGCTCCGAATACTGCTTGCCGAGTCCCATGGACTGGGTCACCAGCCACGACGACGTCGACAGGCTGGAACCGACCAGGATCGGGCCGATGGTCAGCACCGACCAGTAGATCAGCACCCGCTGGATCAGCGGCCGCGGCCGTTTCACGCGCCAGATGGTATTGAAGGCGCGGTCGATGGTCAGCATCAGCATGATGGAGGTGACGCCGAGGAATATGATCCCGACCGCCGTCAGCCGCGCCGCATTTTCCGCGAACTGCTGCATGTACGCGGTCACCGCCCGCGACGAAGCCTGCGGCATGAAATTGTTGGCGACGAAGGTCTTCAGGACCTCGATGATATTGTCGAACACGGGAAACGCCGTCATCACCGTGAGCATGATGGTGACCAGCGGAACCATGGCGAGCATCGACGTGAAAGTGAGGCTGCCGCAGAGCTGAAAGCAGCGCTCTTCCTTGAAGCGCCGATAGACCAGGACGATGAAATGCCCCAGCAAGCGGAACTGGCGCCCGAGATCCTTGATCGATTGCAGTCGAAGGTTCATGGAAGGTCCATGCAATCCATGCCGATATAATACGGTCTTAACCGTCGGGAACATAGATCATGACGACACGGGACATCCTCGTTCTGTATTACAGCCACACCGGCGCGGTGCGGCAGATGGCACAGATGGTGGCGCGAGGAATCGAGAAAGTGCCGGGGATGCGGGCGAGGTTGCGCACGGTCCCGCGCGTTTCCGCGGTGGCCGAAGCCGTCGAACCGCAGGTTCCGGACAGCGGCGCGCCCTATGCGGAACTGCGGGACCTGGAAGAATGTGCCGGACTGGCCATGGGCAGTCCGACCCGCTTCGGCAACATGGCCGCGCCGCTCAAGTACTTCCTGGATGCGACGTCGTCGCTCTGGCTCAAGGGTACCCTGTCGGGCAAACCCGCCGCGCTGTTCACGTCCACCGCCTCGCTGCATGGCGGGCAGGAAAGCACGCTGCTGTCGATGATGCTGCCGCTTCTGCACCACGGCATGCTGATCGTGGGCGTGCCGTATTCCGAATCGGAGCTGATGACGACGCGCAGCGGCGGCACGCCTTACGGCGCCAGCCATCTTGCCGGCGTCAACGCGGACCTTCCCGTCAGCGAAGAGGAACGCAAACTGTGCGTGGCGCTGGGAAACCGGTTGGCCAGCGTCGCTTCGAGGCTGACGGCATGAGGCTTCGATGACAGGCGGGGAATCCGCCGCCGCTGACCATCCCGGCGCCCTGGCGCGGCGTCTGGTGCGAAGCTACCGCGACGGCGCCCTGGCGACCCAGTCGCTGAAGTTTCCCGGCTACCCCTATGTTTCGGCACTGCCGTTCTGCACCGACCCGCGCGGGCGCATCGTGGTGCTGATCAGCCACCTGGCCGAACATACCCGCAATGCCGGGCACGACGGACGGGTCGGCTTTCTGGTTTCGCCGGCGGGGCCGGAAATGCAGGAACAGGCGCGCGTAAACCAGATCGGGGACATTGCACCGGTCGACGAACCCGCCATCGCGGCGCGTTACCTCCGCTTCTTTCCGGATGCCGCGGAATATCTGAGGATCGGCGGTTTCAGGTTTTTCCGTATCGAGCCGAAATCGCTGCGTTACATCGCGGGTTTCGGCAGCATCCACACTATTCCCGGAGAGGATTACCTGGCGCCCGCACTGCCGCTTGCGGCATCGGAACAAGACATTCTCTCGCACATGAACCAGGACCACGCGCACAATCTGCGCGAATATTGCCGCCACGTGCACGGCGTCGAGGCGCAGAAGGCGGAGATGGCGGGAATCGACTGCGATGGCTTCGACGTGCGCGCGGACGGGAAGCTGTTGCGGTTCGAATTCGGCGAGCGGGTCGCGGACGCCGACCAGGCCCGCGCAGAGCTGGTCAGTCTTGCGAAGGCCAGCAGAACCAGCATATGAAAAGTGCCCTGCAGTGGCTCGCGACGCTGAGCCTGGTCGCTCTTGTCGCCCTCTGCCTGGCGTGGGAGTTGTGGCTGGCGCCCTTGCGGGCGGGCGGCTCGGCCCTGGCTTTCAAGGCCCTGCCGCTGCTCCTGCCGTTGTTCGGCGTGCTGCGGGGCAAGCGCTACACCTACCAATGGGCCTGGCTCCTGGGACTTGCCTACTTCACCGAAGGGGTGGTGCGCGGATGGAGCGAACGCGGCACGAGCCAGATGCTGGCCTTCGCGGAAATCGCGCTGTCGCTGGCTTTCTTCACCGCCACGGTATTCTTTGCGCGCATTACCGGCGGGAAGGCCGCCGCGCACGGACAATGAAAAGCTATCGCGGCCGTTTCGCCCCGACGCCGTCCGGCCCCCTGCACTTCGGCTCCATGGTCGCCGCGGTCGGGAGCTACCTCGACGCGAAATCGCGCGGCGGCGCCTGGCTGTTGCGGATTGACGATCTCGATGCGCCGCGGGTCATGCCGGGCGCCGCGGATGCGATCCTGCGTTGCCTTGAGAACTTCGGAATGAACTGGGACGCCGGGGTCGTCTACCAGAGCACCCGCAACGAGGCCTATCGCGATGCGCTGGAACGCTTGCGCGCGCAGAACCTGATTTACGCCTGTGGCTGCAGCAGGACAGACATCGAGGAAGCCGCGATGGCCGCGGGAATCGAGGGTCCGGTCTACCCGGGCACTTGCCGCAACGGTCTGCCGCCCGGCCGCGGCATGCGCTCGCTGCGGGTTCTTACCAACAACACCCCCATTGAGTTCGAGGATCGGCTGCAGGGGCCGGTGCGCCAGCAACTCGCCGCCGAGATCGGCGATTTCGTTCTCTGGCGCGCCGATGGCGTCTACTCCTATCACATCGCCTGTGCGGTCGACGACGCGGATGAAGGCGTGACCCATGTCGTGCGCGGAGCCGACCTGATCGCGTCCACGCCGAGGCAAATTCATCTGCAGCGATTGCTCGGCCTGCCGACACCGGAATACCTGCACCTGCCGATCGCCGTCGATGCCGCTGGTGAAAAACTCTCCAAGCAGACGCTGGCGCCACCGGTGGATTCCGGCGATCCTTCCGCGACGCTGGTGCGGGTTATGCAATTCCTCGGCCACACGCCGCCCCGGGAACTGGCGCACGCGGACCTCGGCACATTGTGGTCGTGGGCGGTGGAAAATTGGCGTCGGGAACAGTTGCCGCGCCGCAAGGTCGCCAGCGGGTCCAGCCGCCCCTAACCGAGTATCGGCGCGCCGTCCTGGAAGGCAAGCAGCTGCCCGGCGCCGAGGCGCGTCCACGTCTCGTTGTCGGTGAGCGGTTCGGTTGCAATGATGGCAACCTTGTCATCCGGCGTGGTGACCTCGCTGAAATCGACCTCGATGTCCTGATCCATCAGATGCGCCGTCGTGAACGGCGCGTGCCGCAGCACATAGCAAAGCTTGTCGGTGCAGTGCGCGAACAGGGTTTCACCGTTGGACAGCATGTAGTTGAACGTGCCGTGGGCGGCGATCCCGGACGATAACGCAGCCAGGGTTCCATGGAGCTCCGGCAAGGGCGGCTGCTCTTCCGGATAGCGCAGCCGCAGGGCATCGAGCATGTGGCAGAAGGCAAGCTCGCTGTCGGTGCCGCCGACCGGCCGATAACGGTTGCCGGCATCCGGCGCGTAGTCCTTCAACGTGCCGTTGTGCGCGAAAATCCAGTAGCGTCCCCAGAGTTCCCGCATGAAGGGATGAGTATTGACCAGTGCCACTTCACCGTGAGTAGCCTTGCGGATATGCGCGATGACGTTGCGGCTGCGGATCGGATAGTTCGCCACCAGTTCCGCGACCGGCGAGTCGACCGCGGATCGCGCGTCCACGAATATGCGGCAGCCGGCGCCTTCGAAAAATGCAACGCCAAATCCGTCGGCATGGTCGGCGGTGCGTCCGCCGCGCTGGTGGAAGCCGCGGAAGGAGAAGCAGATGTCGGTCGGAACATTGCAGTTCATTCCCAGAAGCTGGCACATGGGTCCGTTTTCTGTCTTGTTTAGGGAACGGCTGTTAACCTGTGCGGAAACCGCACTTCGGTTTCCTTTTAGGGCATCAGGAGCATCATGTCCAACAAGACGTTCACGCTGTCCGACACGCTTTACCGATACCTGCTCGAGAATTCGGTCCGCGAACCGGAGATCCTGCGCCGGCTGCGCGAGGAAACCGCGGCGGACCCCATGTCCCGCATGCAGATCGGCCCCGAGCAAGGGCAGTTCATGCAATTGCTGGTGAGGCTCACAGGGGCCCGCCGCTGCCTCGAAGTTGGCGTTTTCACCGGTTACAGCAGTCTCGCGGTTGCCCTGGCCCTGCCGGCGGACGGACGCATCATCGCCTGCGACATTTCGGAAAAATGGACTGCCATCGCGCGCAAGTACTGGTCCGCGGCGGCTATCGCCGACAAGATCGATCTCCGGCTGGCGCCCGCGCTGGAAACGCTCGACAGCCTCCTCCGGTCCGGCCTGGCCGGAACCTTCGACTTCGCTTTCATCGATGCCGACAAGGCGAACTATCAGGCGTATTTTGAGCGGGCACTCACTTTGGTTCGGCCTGGAGGCCTCATTGCGGTCGACAACACGCTCTGGCAAGGCGCCGTGGCGGATGCCGGAGCCACGGATGTGGATACCGTCGCGATTCGCGCCTTCAACCGGCGGCTGAAGGCCGACACCCGGGTTTTTCAGTCCCTGCTCCCGATCGGCGATGGACTTTCCCTTGCCCTGAAAGTTTGAAATTCAAAAATTTCAAAGGGTTGAGCGCAACATGGCCACCATCCCGATTATGCTGCATCGCAATAATATTTTAGCTTTCAGGCTTGACCGGAGTTCTAAAAGCCCCGATAATGCTTATTGTGCATTGCAACAAACACAGCCGAACAGACAGCCCCCTGCGCAGGCACGCCCGTTAACCCTTACGAAAAGGAGCATTTCATGACAGCCACACCGGAACAGTTTTCGGCGCTGGGCAAGGCACAACTGGATGCCGCCCTGCGCTTCGCCACCGTAGCCGCCGAAAGCGCGGAAAAACTGGTGGACCTGCAACTCAAAACCGCCAGGACGGTTTTCAGCGATGGCGCGAAAAACGTCAAGTCGCTGTCAGAAATCAAGGATGTGGCCGAACTGCCTGCCTGGACCGGTGCCAACCTCCAGCCCGTCATCGACAAGGCGACCGCCTACGCCCGCAGCCTTTACGACCTTGCCGCGGAAGCCCGGTCCGAAATCAGCGCATTGCTGGAAGGACAGGTTGCCGAGTTCAACAAGCAGGTCACGGTTGCCATGGATGCCGCGGTCAAGTCGGCGCCCGCGGGTTCCGAAGCCGTGATCCCGGCCCTCAAGTCCGTCATCGGCACCGCGAATTCGGTTTACGAAAGCATCGCCAAGGCAGGCAAACAGCTGGCGGCAATGACCGAGGCCAATCTGGCCGCCGCGGCGCAAACTGCAAGCCCTGTAAAAAAGAAATCCACCTGAGCCATCGCAGC
>DASVNF010000219.1:0-4698 GCA_036384015.1 Burkholderiales bacterium | reverse complement strand
CTTCCCGCACGCTCTTGGTGTAGTTGATCACGACCCGCGCCCCCTTGTGCGCGAGCTGGATTGCGCACGCCGCGCCGGTCCCGGTCGCCGAGCCCGTGACGATGCATACCGTTCCTTTGAGATTCATTGCCCACCCCCCTGCGCAAGGATAGCATTGGCATGCGGGACCGGTTTCCATAATAAGCAGACCCTATACGGAGGAACGAGGACATGGACAGGACCAGAGGATTCAGGATTGCAGGCGCGGCACTCGGCGTTGCGCTGGCTTTTGGCGTGGGCGTTGCGGTGGGGCAGGGCGCGCCCACGGAAAACAAGGGCGTGAAAGTCAGTGCGCCGACGGCGATCGCGCTGGCGGAGCAGATCGAAGGATTGGAAGGCCGGCAGTTGCGGCTTCGCGTCATTACCATCGAACCCGGCGGGATAGCGGCCGTGCACAACCACAAGGGCCGGCCGGCCCTTGCCTACGTCGTGCAGGGAACCCTCACCGAGCACCGTGAAGGCAGCGCTGCCAGGGATCATTCCGCGGGCGATACGATCGTCGAGGACAAGGACACCGTGCACTGGGCCGAAAACCGCGGCAGCGAACCGGCTGTGGTGATTGCGGTGGATGTATTCAAACCCTGAAAGGGCCGTGACAAGTGAAGCGTGACGAGTGACAAAGGTGCGTGACAGTGAAGCGTGACAAGTGACGAAGAAGCGTGACTAAAACCCCGTGACAGAAAAGCGTGACGGTGATCGGTGATAAGTAACAGAAAGCTTGTGGGTGGCAATTCCGAAGGAAGAATGGTTTTGGATAGTCGTCACTCGTCACGCTTCACCGTCACGCCTCCTGTCACGCATCACAAAAAAGCCCGGCTTTCGCCGGGCTTTTCTTTACCTCACCGGACCAAGCTCGGCCACGCCATAGGGAGGCGGGGCGATGATGAGCGGCGGACGGGGAAGGGCCGGAGGCGCGAGTATCAGGCGCTGCGGCGCGGAGCGGAACACGATGCTGCCGTGAAACACCGGTCCACCGTAAGACCGGTAGCGGACGGGCGGGGACAGGGCGTGGTACCGTGGCCCGCGGCGGCCGTCGAAGCGTCCTCCGTATCCGGGATGTGCGTCGAAGTGGCGGCGACCATGGTGGTGGCCGTGCCTGTGGTCCTGCTTGCCCCAGCGGTGTCCGTTGTCGGCATGCGCCGGCTTCGACAGGCCCGCCGCGCATCCCAAAGCCAGAGCGGCTGCCAGGACAAGCCGCATTGCAGGAATCCTGATTGCATGCATGATCGTCTCCTTTGTTGAACGGTTAGCGCGGCGATACTGCTACGTTGACCCGCAACTGGCTGCCGGGGTGATAGGGAAGGCGCGTCGAGAAACGCTGGCCGTCGTACTCGTATGTGACGTGATAACCCGTGGTCACGGTTTCGATGTTGTCCACCTGCTGGCAGCGCTGCACCACCTGGTTTGTGACGATCGTGTTGCCGGCGTTTCGGTTGGCCACCGCGTTACCGGCGATGGCACCGACCCCGGCGCCCACGGCCGCTCCGGCGACTCTGCCATTGCCCTTGCCGACCTGGCTGCCGAGCAGGCCACCGGCGACGCCGCCTATGATCGCGCCGAGGAAATTGCGCTGCGGCGCGGCCTGGGTGACTTGCTGGTTCTCGTTCCAGCATTGCTGCGACGGGCGGTTGACCTGCTCGGTGATGGGCTGCACCCCCACGACCTTCGCGTACGCCTCATAGGCATATGCGTTGCCCTGGACCAGTGTCAGCGTCGACGCGACGGCGATGGCAGCGTTCCTTGCAGTGTTATTCATGGCCGATCTCCTTATCATGGCGCACGGTTATTGTCCGTGTCAGGTCCCATAACGCGAGGCGGCAAGGGGCGTTGATATGATTTTGTAACGTAATGTCGAAGTACGTAACGACAGTGACGAAAGGCGTGACAGCACAGTTGATGCGAAATTTCCTTGCGGCGTGTGTCGTTGACAGTGCGAAGCTCGCGCATTGCCTGGTTTTTCCCGTCACGCGTCCCGGCATTTCGGGCACAATCGCCCCGTGGCTAGCGATCAAAACAAAAACATGAGCGATCAGGAGGGAGTCGAATCCGCTTACGCCTGGACCCGGCTATGGACCGCGCTTCTGCTGTCGACGATCGGAGGCGTCGGCATGTGGTCCGTGGTCGTTGCCCTTCCGGCGGTCCAGGCGGAATTCGGCGTGGCGCGCGCGGACGCGTCGCTGCCTTACACGCTGACCATGATCGGTTTCGGCATCGGCGGTATCCTGCTTGGCAAGCTTTCCGACCGCTTCGGCGTAGTCCCGCCCCTCATCATCGGCGCTCTGTGCCTCGTGCTCGGTTACGCCGCCGCCGGGGCTTCCCCGACACTGTGGTGGTACGCGATCGCCCAGGGTGTGCTGATCGGCTTCGGCAGTTCCGCGACGTTCGCCCCGCTGCTGGCGGATACTTCCCTGTGGTTCAACCGGCGCCGCGGCATTGCGGTGGGGATATTCGCCAGCGGCAATTACCTGGCCGGCACGGTGTGGCCGACCATCATCCAGCATTTCATCGAAACGTCCGGATGGCGCCACACGTCGTTCGGCATTGCTGTTTTCTGCGCGGCGACCATGGTGCCGCTGGCGCTGATGCTGCGCCGGCGGGCGCCGGCAGTGGCGATGGCATCGAGCAGCGGCGGCAATTCGACATTCATGTCGCCGGCGCACGGCATGTCGCCGCGCGCGCTGCAGGTCCTGCTCGCCATCGCCTCGATCTGTTGCTGTGTCGCCATGTCCATGCCGCAGGTTCACCTGGTCGCCTACTGCAGCGATCTCGGCTATGGCGCCGCGCGCGGCGCGGAGATGTTGTCGCTGATGCTCGCCTGCGGCATCGTCAGCCGGATAGGTTTCGGATGGATTTCCGATCGCCTGGGCGGATTGCGCACGCTGCTGGTGGGCTCGGCGCTGCAGGGCATCGCCCTTCTGCTGTTCCTGCCCTTCAACGGGCTGGTTTCGCTTTACCTGATTTCGGCGATGTTCGGGCTGTTCCAGGGCGGGATCGTGCCAGCCTACGCGATCATCATCCGCGAGTATTTTTCACCCAAGGAAGCGGGCGCGCGGGTCGGCATCGTCATTACCGCGTCGCTGTTCGGGATGGCGCTCGGCGGATGGATGTCGGGGGCGATCTTCGACGTGACGGGTTCCTACCGGGCGGCGTTCCTGAACGGCATCGCCTGGAACCTGGTGAACGTGGTGATTGCGGCGATGTTGCTCATCAGATTGGGTGGCGGGAGAAGGGCGCGGGTAGCGGGAGCGTGAGGGAAGTTCGGTGCTGGGTGCTGCGTGCCGAGTGCTGAGAGGAAGCGAAAAGAATAAAGTCGGGCACTTCGGTCCAACGAGAATTCCAGTTACAGCACCCAGCACCCAGCACCCAGCACTCACTGCCAGTGCGCCGGCGGGTGCTCCTGTCAGTGCAGTTTCGGCTTCTTCAGGAAATCGCTGCGATCGGCGCCACGCACCCGCAACTGCAGGCGTTCCGCGCCGCGCGCCAGCGTGATCGTGATTTCGGTTCCGACCGGGCCGCGCCCCCACACCGCGCGAAACAGGTCGGCGAGGGTGGCGGGCCGCTCGCCGTCCACGGCGATGACCACGTCGCGAACCTTGATGCCGGCGCTCTCCGCGGGCCCGCCGTCGGCGAGCCCGGCGACCACCAGTTGCCCGTTGACTTCCGTCGTATACATGCCAAGCCAGGGCCGCGGTTTCCGGCTCGAGCGGCCGGTCTTGAGCATGTCATCCAAAATCGGTGCGAGCAGATCGATCGGCACGGCCATGTTGCCCTGGAGCTGCTGGCCTTCGAGGGTCTCCTGCGCGAGCAATGAACCGATGCCGAGCAATTTCCCCTCCATGCCGACCAGGGCGGTGCCGCCCCATTGCGGATGCGCCGGCGCAGTGAACAAGGCTTCATCCAGCACGTATTCCCAGTAGCCGGCGAATTCGCGCTTGGCGACAATCTTCGCCCGGAGCGCATGTTCGCGGCCGCCATGGCCGATGACGAGGACGTCATCGCCAGGCTGGCAGGAGGCCGCGGATCCCAGGCTCAATGCCGGCGCGTCCAGGCGCCCGAGAGGCTGCACCAGGCCGAAGCCCGTGGCCTGGTCGTACGCCAGCGGATAACCGGCAACGACCGCGCCGCCATTGGTTGTCAGCCAGATGCTTTCCGCTTCGGTGATGAGATAGCCGATCGTGAGGACCAGCCCGTCCTTGCTGATGACTACGCCGTTGCCCAGCCGTTCCGTGCCCAGGATGGAGGCAGTGAAGGCGTCCTCGGGGATTTCCGATCGCAACTGCACGACGGAGTTGAGCGCCTGTTCGAGGTCGAACCCGAAGTCTTCCGGGTCGGGCTGCACACTTTTGGGGAACGCCCAGTTTTCTTTCTCGGCCATGATCCAGCTTCGCGTTCGAATTGAAGGCGGGGAAGCGGAACATGTTACGCGAATCGCGCGTGCCGCTCCGTTGATATTGCCGGAAAGACGGCGGGCGCGCCGTTGCGCTCGATGGATGCAGCGGCCGCAAGCCATGCGCAAACCCACGTAAGATGCAGCCATATCCATCGAGGGGTGGCTGTGCGGGAACCATCGGGAATGCGGCTCGCCCTGACCGGCATGCTGACGCTGGCGGTAGCCATCGGCATCGGCAGGTTCGCGTTCACGCCGATCCTGCCGGTGAT
>DASVNF010000218.1:0-21838 GCA_036384015.1 Burkholderiales bacterium | reverse complement strand
CTCGGTATCCGCGCGTATCAACGCGGCCAGTTCTTCCGGCGTACCAGTGATGATGTCGAGGCCCTGTTCGGT
This sequence comes from Burkholderiales bacterium, assembly GCA_036384015.1. Lineage (GTDB taxonomy): Bacteria > Pseudomonadota > Gammaproteobacteria > Burkholderiales > JACQAP01 > JACQAP01. Next base: position 21,766 of record DASVNF010000218.1, on the reverse strand, counting down.
GAAACGCGCGCCGACCTCGGGACTGTGCAGTGCCTTCGCGAACTCCTCGTTGAGCTTGTGCACGATGCCCGGCGGCGTGCCGGCCGGCGCGAACAGGGCGAACCAGAAATCGAGTTCGATCCCGGGATAACCGGCTTCGGTCATGGTGGGCACCTGGGCCAGGATCGGCGGCCTGCGCTTTGAAGCCGTCGCCAACGCCCGGATCTTGCCGCCTTTTATCTGCGGCGCGGAAGTGATCACCGCATCGAAGAACAGGTCGACGCGGCCGGCCATCAGGTCCGCCAACGCCGGGGCGGACCCCTTGTAGGGCACGTGCTGGAGATTCGTTCCGGTGCGTACCTTGAACATTTCCCCGAGCAGGTGGCCGCCGGTGCCCACGCTCTGCGAAGCGAACGTCAAGCCCTCCGGCCTCGATTTCGCGAGCGCCGCCAGTTCGCTCACGGATTTTGCCGGGCTCTCGAGAGGCACCACGAGCACATGCGACGTGGACATCATCAGCGTGATCGGCTGGAAATCCTTCACCGGATCGTAAGGGAGGATGGAGTAGAGCGAGGGATTCACCGCGTGCGTGCCGGCATGCCCGATGAACAGCGTGTAGCCGTCGGCCGGTGCCTGCTTGACGATCTCGGCGGCGATGATGCCGGCGCCGCCGGGCCGGTTGTCGACAATGACGGATTGGCCGAGGCTCCTGGCGACCTTGTCGCCGATCATGCGCGCCACCGGATCGGCCACGCCACCCGGCGGAAAAGGCACCACAAGGCGGATCGGACGCGACGGATAGTTTTCGCCGTGGGCGACAGTCGCGGCCGCCAACAGGATGGCGGCGCCGAGCAGCGTGAGGATTTTCGATCTCATCGTTGTTTTCCCCTGGTTGCGCACAGCGTGCGGGATGTCGGGATCTGCAAGTAGAGTTCCTCCACCAGCGCCGCGCGTTGCGTCAGCACCGCGCGCTGGTTGATGGAGCCCTTGTCGGTGACTTCGCTGGCATCGATGGAGGGTGGCGCCTCGAGCAGGAGGGCGCGCTCGATCCGGTTCGCGGTCCCCGTCGCCTGGCTGGCGAGGTCGTGCAGCAGCCGCTCGAATCTCTCCCGGACGGCGGGATGGCCGAGCACTTCTGACGGGGCGGCCTGTTGCGACAGCTGCGAACACAGTGACCGGCATTGGTCGAGCCGCGGAAAGACCAGCACGGCGATGAAGTCGCGGTCGTGCCCGGCGACGACGACGTCCTGCACGAGCGGGGCAGCCGCGGCAATGAAGCGGGTGCGCAGCGGACCGACGCTCGCCCAGGTACCGCTGGACAGTTTGAAATCCTCGGCCAGGCGGCCGTCGAACATCAGTCCCTGCTCCGGCCGCCGCGGATCGGCGAAGCGCACGGCATCGCCCATCCGGTAGTAGCCTTCCTCGTCGAAGGCGGCGCGGGTAAGCTCGGGCTGGCGCCAGTACCCGGGCGTCACGTTGGGACCGCGGAAACGGGCTTCGAATTTTTCTCCCAAAGGCGCGAGTTTCATCTCCTGGCCGGGAACCGGCAGGCCGATCATTCCGGAACGGCCCGCTTCCCAGTTTGCGCAGGTGGCAAGCGGCGCGGTTTCGGTGGCGCCGAGTCCGGTGATCCAGAGGATGCGCTCGCCGCAGGTCTGCACCGCCAATTCCTCGAACGCATCCCACACCGGCTGCGGCAGGCCGGCGCCGGCATAGAACAGCATGCCGAGACGGCTGAAGAAGCGCTCGCACAGCGCCGGCTCGTTGCGCAGGTGCGAAGCGAGTTCCTCGAAGCCGCGCGGGACGTTGAAGTAAACCGTTGGCGCGATGTCCCGCAGGTTGCGGACCGTTTGCTCGAACTGGCCCGGCACGGGCTTGCCATCGTCGATGTAGAGCGTGCCGCCGTTGTACAGGACCAGCCCGAAATTATGGTTGCTGCCGAAAGTGTGGTTCCACGGCAGCCAGTCCACCAGCACCGGCGGAACGTGGCGCAGGAAGGGGAGGGCCGCCGCCAGCATTTCCTGGTTGCTGCAAAGCATGCGGTGGGTATTGATCACGCCCTTCGGCATGCCGGTCGATCCGGATGTGAACAGGATCTTGGCGATCGTGTCCGGACGCACTGCCTCATGCGCCTCGTCCACCGCGCTGGTCGCGGTTGTGGCGAGCAGTTCTTCTAACGGCGTGGCGCGCCGATCCGCGCCAGGAGCTTCGGTCACCGCCAGTTCCATGGCGGGAGCGAGGGTCGCCGCAATGGCTTTGCCGTAGCGTTCGCCGTGCGCCGTGAACACCAGGCCGGGCGTCAGCAGTTCCAGCACATGGCGCAACGCGGCGTGGTCGCTGGAAACCAGCGAGTAGGCCGGGGAAACGGGGGCATAGGGAATACCGACGTGCATTGCCGCCAGGGCGAGCAGGGCGTGTTCGAGGTCGTTTCCGGAAAGGATTGCCAGCGGGTGTTCGGCCGACAGGCCGCGATCGAGCAGCGCTTGCCCGAGACCGCGCACCATTTGCAGCGTCTGCAGGTAGGTGAGCGTCCGCCAGCTTCCCGACGCATCGCGTTTCGCCATGAAGACGGTGTCTGGCGTTTCGCGTGCCCAATGCAGCAGGCGCTGCGTCAGCCTGTGCGGATAAGCGCCGAGGGAATGGGGGGAACGGATCAGGACGGCGCCGTCGTCGCGCTGCGAAAGCTGCGTCTCGGCGGGACCGAGTGCAACCTTGCGAATCGGCGCATGGGGGCTGGCGGGAGGCGCATGCAATGCGTCTCCTGCGGTGCGCAGCGTAGTCATTCTCCAACTCCCTTGTGCAAGCCGGTTCCGGCTATCGTTTTACGGTTTTGCGCAGATCGAGGACCATCCGCAACGCATTCTCGCGGCCGCGGTAGTAGCCCACCGCGTGCCCGGTCTCGATGAATCCGAGCACGCGGTAGAAAGCCCGCGCGCCGAGATTTGCCGTGCGCAGCTCCAGTCTGACCAGGGCAATGCCCGCCGTCAGCGCGGAACTTTTCATCCATTCAAACATGCGCAGCCCCAGCCCCTGCCTCTGGAACGATTCCCGCACCGCGAACAGCGACAGGTGGGCGGTTTCGTCGCCGAAGTCCATGATGGCGAAGCCGACGATTGAATTGTCGTGGACCGCGGTCATCACCAGGGTGTCGGCATTGCGGATCGCGTGCTCGACACGCTGCCGGGTCCACGACCAGCCAAGGCCCGCTTCGATCAGGCGGCGCGACATCTCCGCGATATCGGCGGCATCCGCCGGCGTTGCGATGCGTAACCGGATGTCTGCGAGGATGTTGCCCATGTTTGGAAATGGGAATCCGGCTCAGGCGAACAGGAGGTGCGACAGGAGGTGCGACAGGATAACTTCGGGCGCAAAGGCCTGGGCAAGCATCGGCATCCCTCTTGAATCGGCCCGCGGCGCGCATCCGGATACAGCGGCCACGACTGACACCAGTCTAGACCTTTTGGCGGGGACGGCCAAACGCGCGAATCGCATGGTGGGCGGAATAAAAGCGCTTGCCGCCGGGCAACGTCAGAACCTCGTGCGATACCTCGGCGAATCCGGCCTTTGCCGCCAGCCGGCGAAAGCCCTCTGCGTCGTGCAGCTTCATCGCGCCGCCCAATTTTTCGAGGTTCTTGAATGGCGACGCAGTGACCCGTGGACTGGCGTCATCGGGAAGCTGCAACACGACGCGAAGCGCGCCTTGGGGTTGCAGCCAGCCGTGGATTCTTGCAAGGGCCTGTTCCGCATCGACGTACTCGAGGACCAGCGCGGCATAAACGAGGTCGACCGGAGCAAAGCCGACCGCGGCGTCGTCGAGATCCCCGCACAGGATCTCAAGGCCGCGGACACGATCGCCGAAGCGCCGCCGCAGCTCCCTCAAGTAGCCGTCATTGAGGTCCAGTGCCACGATTCGCACGGCCGTGCCGCCGATGAGGTGCTCGAAGCCGTTGCCGCCGGCCGCGCCCAGCACGGCGACCGATTGCGGACGAAGCGTTCGCAGCGTCTCGCCGAATATGCGGCCAAGCATGCGCGCCTGGCCGGCGTATTCCATGTGGCCTTCATAGTCGGCCAGCGGAACCTCGAGCCAGGGATTGGCCATGCGCTACCTGAGCATGTCCCTGACCAGGATGTCGTGCCGTCCGACTTTCACTGCGAGGAATACCTCGCGCAGCAGCAGGGCGAGGCAGCCGATCAGGGCGAACATGGAAAGGATGAACAGCATGCTGACGACGCGCGCGAGGTCGATCGAGATGAACACGCCCATGAACGCCGTGGCGACCAGAAAGCAGATGAGCAGGCCGCTGACCACCGCGAACATGATGGCGTTGTAGATGAGGCCGATGCGCTGGGCCAGCAACGCCAGTTCCCCGACGTCCTCCTTGGCCGCTTCGGCGCCTTCGGCCATGGCTTTTCGCGTGCGGTCCTCGAGCAGCCGGCGGCGGTCGACGATGCGCCCCAGACGGTTGTTGAGCGCCGAGAGGATGGTGCCGATGGCGGTCAGCAGGAACACCGGCGCGACGGCCAGCTGGATGAGCCGCGCAATGTCAGTGACGTGGGCGTCCATCAGGACCTCGTTCATTCGATGCGCACGGCGACGTCGCCGAGACCGTCCACCGCAAAACTGAGGGTATCGCCGGGCTTGACGAATTTGGTGGCGATCATGGTGCCGGTCATGACCACCATGCCTTTCTTCATGCTCTTTCCCTGGGCGGCGACGGTGTTGGTGAGCCAGGTCAACGCCTCGAAGGGATGGCCCAGCACGTCGCGTCCATGGCCTTCGCCGGAGACGGCGCCATTCATCGTCAGCACGCCGCGGATGGCGGCCAGGTCGAGCGAACGCCAGTCGCGCACCGGTTTGCCGAGGACGATGCCGCCGTTCCACGCGTTGTCGGCGATCAGCGTCAGAATCAGCGAGGAAATCTTCTGATAGTCGGCATTGCGGTCATCGACCAGTTCGAAGGCTGGCATCAGGGCTTCCACGGCATCGGCGATCTGCTCGCGGGTATAGGGTGCCTTGTCCGCGGGCAGGTCCTTGCCCAGATAAGCCGCCAGCTCGCATTCGATCCCGGGCCGCCCATAATCCGTGTTGCGAAGCGTGGCAGGCGAGTGATGGATGAGGCCCGCGTGGATCGGTCCGGCGAACGGCGAGAAAAATCGCAGCATCTGCTGCATCACGGTGGAGGTCAGCGCGACCTTGTAGCCCGCAACCGGCCCCAGCCTGTCCGCGCGCAGCGCGCGGAACGCTTCCTGGATGGCGTAGGCGTCCTCGACATCGCGCGGCGCAAGGGCCTCCGGCAATGCATCGAATCGCTGGCGGCTGCGATGTTGCTCGAGCAGCAGTTGCGCGGTCTGCCGGTTGCGGTCCTGGTCCGACATGGTGGCTCTCTCCCTGCGGCGGTTTGTTGTTCTTATGGCGTGAATCTTACTGCAAACCGGCGCGACGCCGCCGCATCGGTCCGCTCAGGCGTCCCGGAACCGGGACATCCTGATAACGGCGATGGCGAGGAACGGCAGGACGAAATTGAGGACCGTGACGACGATCATCAGTGTTCCCAGTTCGCTATAGTCCTTGGGCGTCGTGATCTGTCCGGCGCCATCCTTGACCTCGCGGGTCACGAGGAACGCCTCGTTGAGATATTTCGTCCCCAGCTGCGCGGCCGACAGCGCCAGGTTGGTGAACGAGGCCATCACGGCGAAGAACGTGGCCTTGAGTTTCTCCGGCGCGGAGTTGGCGATCCAGGCCAGCATGGGAACCATCGCGATCTGGCCGAGCGGCGATTCCAGCGCCGTATCCACCAGCACGATGAAGCGCGCATCCACCACGCCTCCCGTGTGCGCAGCGGTCCATTCATGCAGGCCGTAGTACATGCCGATGATGGGAGCCGAGAGGACGGTTCCCACCACGGTCAGGAAGCCGATCACGTAGGTGATGGAACGCTCGGCCATGAACCGCCGGAACAGAAACAGGCCGAACAGGGTCAGCACGGAGCCGATCACGGAGAGCGTCGCCAGGAACTGCGGGTCGAACCCGAGCTCGTCGATCATCCACCAGGTCTGGCCGGCGCCCGGGCCGGGCATCGCCCGGAACACGAAAATCACGATGGCGGTGCCGACCAGCACGTTGCGCGCGGACGGCTCGAGTTCGCGCGTCAGGCGCCACATCAGGAAGACCACGATGGCCATCGAGATGGCGAACACGATCTCCTCCCCAGCGTCGACGCGGCCCAGCCCGACGCCAAGCGAGACGATGGTGAATGCCAGGCCGCCGCCGAGAATCCACCAGTTCACCGGCGGCGCTTCGTTGTGGGTATCGACCATGGATTCGCACTCGGGACGGCTATGCCCCTGTGACAGCAGGCGGCCGATGGCGCGCCGGCGCAGCCAGGACGCGAATATCACGCCGAACACCGAGACCAGCGGGATGACCAGCGCCAGCTCGTAGATGTGCTGATAGGTCGCCGCTTTCTGCGCCTCAGGTAGATCGCCGACGCCGCGCAGCAGGATGACATTGACGATGGATACCAGAACCGTGCCGCCGATGATGGCTACTCGGCCGAGCGTCTGCATGGTGGTATGCATCGATTTGCGCCGCGCCTGCTCGATAGGCGTGCCATCCGGCTCGATACGGGGTACCGCCTCGACCGTCATGGCGTCCGCCACCACGTCCTGCAGCACATAGCCGATCGGCGCGAGCAGCGACGCCGCCACGAACCAGGTTTCCACCGACGCAAATTTCTCCATCTCGGCGGTATGGCCGAGCAGCCCGATCATTATCAGGATGCTTGCGGCGAGGAGCATGGCACCCAGATAGACCAGCAGGCCCTTCCAGCGCCAGACCAGGTCCACCAGATGCCCGAGCGGCATTTTCAGTGCCCACGGCAGCATCGCCCAGAAGCCCAGTGCCGCGAGGAATTCGGCTGACAGGCCCAGCCGCTCCTTGACATAGAAGGTGCCGACGATGGACGTCAGGCCGGAAATGCCTGCCGCGAGATAGACCATCAGCGGGGGCAGATACGACAGCCGCATCTCGCGGCCGAGCGAATAGCAATTGCTGTCGAACCAGTGATGGACCTTGGCGAGTACGCCTTGCTGTGCGTTGGAAGGCATGGCAGTCAGGGATTCCCGGAAATGGAACCGGCGTTGGACACCACCGGACTCAATGTGTTTCGCTCAGTACCAGCGAATTCAGGATCGGCGTTCCCTTGTCGACGAACTGCCTGCCCTTGTCTTCCGGGTAGGATTGGTGGATATAAGCGAGGCTCACGCCCTGGGTGGGCCGGGCCGGATCGGGGCAGGTCACGGTCATGGACTCGATGACCAGGCTGATGACCGGACCGGTCGGGCCGCTGGCGCCCCGGTCTTCGACTTCCATGCGCGACATTACGCAGGCCAGGGACCCCGACTGGTGCAGTTTCACATCCTGGCTGAGAATGCGAAAACGCTTGGGATCGAGGGACTGACGCTCGCTGTTCCGGACTTCGCGCACGAGCGCTTCTCCCGGCTGCCCGGGCAATTTGACGGCCTGTAACTGCACCGTCAGGGTTTCACCGGTGAAATCCCCGGGCTTGCCCAGCACAACGCGCTCGGGTGTCTGCTGAATCAATACCCATTCATCCTTGGGCGGAACGGAAATCGAGAAGCCGTTCACCGTAAATTTGAGGGGCTCCACCGGCTTCGAGGCGCAGGCACCGAGCACGGCCGGGAGCAGCAGGACGGTCAGGAGTGTTCGAAATCTCATGTTCACGATCCGCACAAGTTGGTCAGGAAATTCCTGCCGCGTTTGGCGCGGCTCGGCGGAATGATAACCGCAACCGGCCGTACCTTTCCGGCTCAAGGTTGGTGAAAAGGCTGCCGATAACCGGGCAAGAGCCGTCAGACTATCGAGGCACCACCATGAGCAGCCAGACCACGCCGGCCCGGCTCGAGTCGCCCACGAGCCGCGCGGTTCCCTCCTATCCCCACATTATCAAGGCATTGAACCTGGTCAGGGACAAGGTCGACAGCGCCGGGATCGAGGAGGAGCTGAAAGCGGATCCCGTCATATCCTACCGGCTGATGATGTACGTCAATTCGGCGGCGATGGACTTCCCCCGGCAGATCACGTCCTATCGCGAGGCCGTATCCGTGCTCGGTTTTTCCCGGCTCTATCGCTGGCTGGTGCGATTGCTGGTTACGGCGGATCCGGGCGATCGCGGATCCGCCGTCGGCCGCAATGCGATCACCCGCGGCCGCTTCCTGGAACTTCTGGGCGCCGCTGGCGGCGGCAAGGACTCCGGCGACGACCTGTTCGTGGTCGGAGCCCTCTCCCTGCTGGAAGTGCTGTTCGGCGAACCGATGCCGGTGTTGCTGAAGGACCTGCGCATCAGCGAATCCATGCGCCTTGCGCTGATCGAAACGGCGGGTCCCTATGGACCGCTGTTGCGGCTCGCCGAAGCCATCGAGCGGACGGACGAACCGAGGATCGCCGCGGCCATGGATGAACTGCCGCACCTGCCCATCGACCTGATATTCGACAGTTACGAGGAAGCGCTGAACTCGGTGGAGAAAGTCGAGACCTGAAACGCTCTCCGCGTTCCGCTCCCCGGTATCTTCCCGCGGCAGACAGCCGCCGGCAGGTCATGCAAGTCCCCAGCGTCAACCGCCACCAGGATTCTGGCGTTTGGCGGGCCAGAGCCGGCCGATTTGCTATAGCATTACGCCCGGAAAACATAACTACAAACCCTCCACGGTGTCCGCATGGCCGGACTTGCCGTCAACGGCGCGAGTAACTTGTCCTATACGAGAGTGCGATGTTCCCGCGTTGGCGCAGCCGCCCCGCGGATGGCGTCCAGCCAGTCGGAAGTTTCCTCCCTGCAGATGCGCGGCCGATGCGTAGTGCTGCTGCTGGCGGCCGTGTTCCTCTGCCTCGGGGCTTTCGAAACCTGGGCGCAGGAAGTCTTCGAACTCGAACCCGAGTACGTCTACGGCCGGAACCGCAAGCCGACCATCGGCTACCGCAAGCCCGAGGTCTTCGATCCGCTTTCGGACCGGCTGTACCAGTCCGGCTACCGCAATTTTGCGCCGGTCGGCATTCCCGACGAGCTGAAGGAAGTGCCGGCCATGGAACGCGTGCAGAAGATGGGCCGCATCCTGGTCTGTGCCGACGCCTGGTTCTGGCCGTTCTCGCGCACCGCGCGCAACAACGAACCGCCCGGCATTGAACTCGAAATCCTGCAGGCCATCGCCAGGAAGCGCGGCTGGGAAGTGAGCATCGCCTGGGTCAACACCGGCATGCGTTTCGGCGTCGGCGTCACCTTCAGCAGCTCGATCGACAGGGGCATCTGCGACATCTTCACCGGGCTCACGTTTACCGGCGACGACCATCACATGCCGAAGCACAAGATGGCGTTCACCAAGCCGTTCATGAGCACCGGCTACGTGCTGGTGACCCAAGGGCCGGCCACGGACGTGAAGACCCTCGACGATGCCAAGCGCCTCGGCTTCAAGGTGGGCGTGCCCGCGTATTCGCCGATGAGCGAGTATGCGGAAGCGCACGACATCCCGGTCGAGACGTTTTTCCAGAACTACCAGGTGATCAATGCGCTGATCGAAGGCAAGATCAATGCCGCGATGATCTGGTCGGGCGCGATCTCGCAAGCCAAGCTCGAGCACGCCGAAGCCGAGTTCGAGATGGTCAAGGATTACCAGCCGCCTCCCGAGATGCGTTTCGACAGCAACTGGGGCGTGAAGGAAAAGGAAACGGAGCTGCTGCAGTTCATCAACGAGGAGTTCGACGCGATGCTCAAGAGCGGCGAAATCAAGCGCATTTCGGAGCGCTACGGCGTGCCGTTCTATCCGCCGATCGGGCGGGGGGCGCCTAACAGCACGCCGGATCGGTGAACCGCGGGGGGTTGACCAGGCGGCCGATGAACCCAGGATTCGCTGTTTACTGAAACAAGGCTTCAACCGGGAGAGTGGGATGATAGACAAGCTGATTGAACTGAGCGTGATGTCCGGCGGCCTGCTGCCGCTGATGGGAGTGCTGTTGCTGATCACGCTGGCGGTGATCATCGAGCGCTCGTATTTCTTCCACAAGGTGCTCAAATCGGGGCACGCCATGGAGCACGACCTGCAACTGGTCGAATACCAGAACGCGGCCAAGCTCGGGGAACTCGCCACCCACTACGACGGCTCCCTGCAACGGTCGATCATCTCCTCCGCCCTGGCGTCCCGGGGCAGCGATGCGCAAACCATGGACCGTCATATCGAGGAAGCGATCATGTGGCAGATGCCCAAGATCGACAAGCACGTCTGGGTGCTCGACACCTCCGTCACGCTGGCGCCGCTCATGGGCCTGCTCGGCACCATCATCGGCATGGTGCACGCCTTCGACATCCTCGGCACGGCAGGCACCGGCGGCGCCGCGACCAAGATGGTGACCGGCGGCATCGCCGAGGCGCTGGTCGCGACCGGCGCGGGGCTGTTCATCGCCATCATCGCCGTGCTGTTCCTGAATCACTTCAACAAGCGCGTGCGCCTGGCCCTGCACCAGATGGACCTGCTCAAGGTCATGGTGATCAACCGCTTCTACGGCGGCGGCTCCGCGCACCAGGGCGTGTCGGTGCGTGAAGCGCATGCCGCCAGTGTCACCGAGATCAAGGCGGGGAGGGGACAGTGAGTTCCCGCGCTCGCGGCGGCTACTTCGACGCCAGCAAGCCGCGCGTCGAGGTGATTCCCATGATCGACATCATGATGTTCCTGCTGGTGTTCTTCGTGGTGATTTCCCTGAACATGATCGCCGGCTCCGGCGTGCAGATGGAGATCCCCAGCTCGAAGACGACGCAGGAACTCAAGGCCTCGACCGTGACGGTCGGCGTCACCAAGGACGGCAAGGTGGTCGTTTCGGGCAAGCCGGTCACGCCTGACGAGCTCAAGGCGAGGCTCAACCAGCTGAAGAAGGACGGACCGGTCGATGTCGTGCTCGCGGGCGACAAGGACGTGCCGCTGCAGATGCTCCTCGGCGTGATGGACACGATCCGCGGGTCGGGTATTTCGTCCGTCGGCATTGCCGCCATCGCCGAGAAGAAATGACGTCGAGGGAAACAAAGGCGGACGGCCCGCTCTGGGCCGATGCGCGCGATGTCGACGAGCAGGCGCTGCCGCTGTGGCGCGCCACGCTGCTCGCGCTCGGACTCGAGATCATCCTGCCGTTCCTGCTCTTCGGCGTGAGCTGGTCCTTCCTGCCGGACTGGAACGAGCCGCCGCCCACCGAGGTGATGTCGGTGCGGCTGGAGGAGCCGCCGCCGCAACTGGAACCACCGCCGCCCGAGCCCGAAAAGAAAAAGGAAAAGAAGCCGCTTCCCAGGAAGATCAAGCGCGAGAAGGATCCGGTTCCCATCGAGATTCCGAAGCCGCTGCCGGACGAGGTGCAGGCCAAGATCGAGCTGCCCAAGCCGGAGAAGAAAAAACCGGAACCGGATCCGCCGAAGGAAAAGGAGCCGGAACCGGAACCCGAACCGGAGCCGCCGCCTTTGCCTTCGGTGTTCCGCGACGTGAAGCCCGTGAAGAAGGTCAAGCCAAAGTACCCGCGCGAAGCCGAGGATGCCCATATCCAGGGCCGGGTGCGCGTACGCCTGACGGTCGAGGTGAACGGCAGCGTAAGCGAAGCCAGGATCCTGCTTTCGGAGCCTCCCGGCGTATTCGACGCCGCGGTCATGGAAGCCGTGGTCCAATATATCTTCAAGCGCGACGGCACCAGCTACCAGGCCGACCAGGAGATCATTTTCAAGCTGGACTGATGTTTTTTCGCGCCAGCCTGTCACAAACCGGACAGATGAATCGTCTCCGGAGCAGGTAAACAGCGAACGCAGGTGCGCCCATGGATCCTACGGCCGCAGAAAGCCCGCCAAATTCCTGGTCCTCCTCCCGAAGAACCAGGGTGTTCCACCGGTGCTTCCGGTCAAGTGATAGCGGGTGGACGGGGTGGCAGCGTCACGTCCCCCCGGCCTTGCCGGCCGGGGCGATGACGACGCGATTCCGGCCCGCCTGTTTGGCGGCATAGAGCGCATCGTCAGCGGCCTTGAGCATGTCGTCGATGCTCTCGCGCGGGTCGGCAAGGTAGCCGCCGATGCTGACCGTCAGCCGCAGGCCGGGGACGTCGGGCGAGACTTCCGAATTGGCGATCTCCTGCCGCAATTTTTCCGCCGTCCTGCGGAGGACGTCTGCGTCATCGATGCCGGGGACGATCACCAGGAACTCCTCGCCGCCCCAACGGGCGCAGACATCGTAGGACCGCATCACGCCGCGAATCTTGCTGGCGACGTGAATCAGCGCACGATCGCCGAAATCGTGCCCATGGTCGTCGTTCACCTTCTTGAAGTGGTCGACGTCGAGCACGATGACGCCCAGCCTGCCGCGGCTGCGCACGAGCCGGTTTCTTTCCATCTCTATGCGATCGATCATGCCGCGCCTGTTGAGCAGGCCCGTGAGGAAATCGGCATAGGCCAGGCGCTCGAGCACCTTGGTGCGTTCGGAAACCTGGCTTTCCAGTTCGGTGGTGTGGGACTTTACCTGGTTGGCCATTTCCTCGAAGCTGCGCGCGAGGCGGCCGAGCTCGTCGTCCCCGCTTTTCGGCAATGAAACCGAATAATTGCCGGATGTGATCTGCCTGGCGGCGGTGTCGAAGTCGACCAGGCGCCGCAGGACCATGCGGTCGAAGGCCAGGCCCGCGAGCAGCAGCGTGAGGGCCAGCGCCACGATCATCACCACGGCGACCGCGGTCACGTAGTGCCGGCTTTCCGCGGCCTGCGGGTGTGTCAGGGTGACCAGGAACCACTTGATGTCCGGCAGATAGGCAATGCCGGCAATATGCTGCTGTCCCCGAATGCCCAACTTCAGTGTCCGGGTGTCGCCGTTGCCCGCCGAAAGCGCGTCCAGTGCCGTCGACAGGCGGTCCCGCTCCGCGGCGCTGTCCAGCAGGTTGAAGATCGTGTGCTGCTGCTCGTTACGCTGTTCCTTGGCGATCGACGCGAAATCGATCTGCGACACATCCTGGTGCGCCTGTATCGCGCCGTTGCGATCGAGCAGCAGGTTGATGATGCCGGGCCGGGTGTTGCTGATCACGCTGCGGATGAAATCCGACAGGTCCACGCCGGTCCCGATGACGGCTCGCGCGGTGCCGCCGTCCTTGAGCACCGTGTTGATCCACACCTTGGTGACCTTCAGATGGCGGTCGGTGTCGACGTTCAGCTGGTAGTCGTCGACCTGGCGCAGGGTGGCGAAAAACCAGCCGTCCTTTTCGATCGATTCCTTGAGGGTGTAGCGCGGCTTCTGCAGGTCGTGGCCGCCCGCGCCGTCGTTGAAATAGTAGTTGCCCGATCCTGCGATGGCGAAAAAATAACTTTCGCTTCGAAAGAACGTCCGGTAGTCCTCGAGTTCGGCCACCGCCCGGGCGCGCGCCTGCGGATCCGATTCCGCCCTGACCCAGGCTTTCAGAACCGGGGAACTCGCCATTTTCTGCGCCAGCACCACTTCGCGAAGCAGCAGCTGGAGGACTTTGGATTTTTCGTACAGGACGTTTTTCTCTGCGAACCACCCCGACAGGGTTTGCACGATGTCCTGCGTGAACCATGCGATCACGCCGTAGCCGGCGGCCGCACCGCCAAGAAAAATCACCAGGAACAGCGTCAGGAAGCGGGCGCGCAGCGACATGCTGTGGTGGCGTCCGGCGGGGAGATTGTCTGTCGCTTGCTGTTCCGTGCCCATGGTTTGCTGCAATACTCGGATGGCGCCGCCCTTTGTCGCGGGTTTCCGGCGTCCGGCCTGCGATTCTAGTTGATTGGTTTGCGGCCGCGATACTCGGAAAATATCTTCAGTTCCAGGTGCCGGTCAACATCGGCGAATCCGGAATCCTTGAGGGTGTGCATGACGCTCGCCGCCGGAGCGCAGGCCGCGATGGTGTCCCAATAGTAGCTCCACATCTGCGGCGTATCGGCTTTCTTCGAGGTGAATCGGGCCAGCGCCGGCACCACGCCCCGCATGTAGGTCTTCAGCAGGATTTCGATCATCCTGTTTTCCGGGCGTGTGATCTCGAGGATGCAGAGCCTGCCGTCCGGTTTCAGCACCCTGCGGAATTCGTTGAACGCCTGCGAAACGTCGGAGATATGGCGCAGCGCATAACCCATGCTGAGAAAGTCGAAGCAGGCGTCGGGGAATGGAATTTTTTCCGCGTAACCTTCGACCAGCGTCACGCCCGCCGGCAGTGTGGCGTTGCGCAGCATGCCGGGGCTGGGATCGAGGCCGGTCAGCAGTCCCGGATCGCCGACAATTTCAATCGCGCGGCGGGCCACGAGGCCGGTGCCGATTCCCACATCCAGCACCTTCATGCCCGGGGCAAGCCCGGCCCGAAGCAGCGCTTCACGCCGGTACCAGGATCCGGATCCGAATCCGATCAAGGATTCCGTGCGATCGTAGTCGGCGGCGGTGTCGTCGAACATGTGCTGCACCCACTGCTTGCGGTTGCCGGCGTCGCCGTAGTAGCTGGTCAACGGCGGGTGTGGGGCGTGTACGACCTTGTCGACTGAAGGGCGCGGATTTGTCATGGTCCAGATATACCATCCTTGAAGGTTGGTGGCAGCTTGCCTTACCCGCGAATTCGGGTCATCCCCTATATCCTGGTTCCTGCGCCAATCCGTTTCAGGGCTTCTTGGCCGAGGTCAGGATCGCGGGCATGGGCAGTTCGATCCTGCCGTCGTCCCTTTGGTAGGCCCGGCCCCGCTGTTCGACCGCCGCGCGGATTTTCGAATAAGCCTCCGGGCTTTGCGCCCTCAGCAAGGCAGCGGTCCGCACCGTGCTGCGCTCGACCCCTTCGATCCACCCGGTGACCGATGGAAAGCGCCAGGTCTGCGGGATCTCGACCGAGCGTGGCTCGATGAATCCCGTCGCCTCCAGCGTCCGGCGGCACTCCTGCGGATCGCTGAAGCGAAAGAAGGAGGGTCCCGGCGGAAGTCCCACGTTCGTATTGCCGTGCGCCTGAATGGCTTCCAGCGCGATGCCGAACCCGACGGCCTTGTCCGCCGTTGCCCATACGGAGATGCCGAGCCGGCCGCCGCGGCGCAATACCCGGAAGGCTTCCTTCAATGCCTGGTCCGCGTCCGGAAAGTGCAGCAATCCGAAGCAGATGACGACCGCGTCGAAACTCTCGTCGGGAAAAGGCAACGCCTCGGCGTTGCCTTCGAGGAAGCGGATATCCGGATAGCGCGAGGTGGCCAGGGCCACCATTTCCGAGGAGAAATCCAGGCCGGTGACCTGGGCGCCGCGACGGGCTGCCGCCGCCGCCACGTAACCGGGCCCCGTGGCAATGTCGAGCAGTTTCGTTCCACGGGCGATGCCTGCCGCGTCGAGCAGCGGCTCGATGGATTGCGTGGTCAGGTTGCCGAAGAAATCGTCGTACGCCTTGCCGACTTTCTGCCAGGCGCCGTGTTCGAATGTCCCGAAAGTTTCCATGATGCCGCGGTCAAACGTGCACGGCGGCATGGGGGCCGCGAAACCGGGTGCCTTCCGGAAAATGCAGGCCAAAGACGCTGGCGAGGACCTGCAGGCGTTCTTCCTCGCCGGCGAGCATCCGGCTGCTCGATGACAGGCCCCGGTCCTCGATCAGTTCAAGATTGCGCAACACGTGGCGGACTTCCGGATGCGGCAACTGGACCGTCAGCGTCTGCACGAAACGCGAGTTGGGATGCGTCGACATGTAGTGATTGGCCATTTCGTAGTCAGCGGGAAACTGCGGCTCCGTGGTGAACGCGTAAAGGTCCGTCCAGTCGTCGTTGCGCCGCGATTGCAGCAGCCATTGCCCGGCTTGATCAAGGACCCTGTAAGTCCAGGCGTAGTGGCGGGTTTCGATGCCGCTGCGCAGGGGGACGGGAAGCAGCAGGCCTTCACCGCCGAATCCGACATCCGCGATCCAGTCGCCGTCCCCGAAATGCACCAGGAGCAACATATGCGTGCGCGGGAGCACCGTGTGTGCGCGATAGCGGACCCGCGCGGCGAGCGGCGTGAATGCAAACCCCAGTTTCTGCAAGACCGCTGCGAACAGGAGATTCTGCTCGTAACAATAACCGCCGCGCTTGTTCGCCACCAGTTTGTCGACCAGGCTGGGCAGGTCGATCAAAATGGGCCGCTTCAGCAGGATGTCGAGGTTTTCGAAGGGGATGTGGGTGGCATGCGCCAGATGCAGCGACTGCAATGAAGCCGGACCGGGGATGACCGCCTGCGAGTGCCCGGTGCGAGCCAGATAGGCCCGCAATTCACCATCGCCGAGGGAGGCTGCGGTTTGGCGTTCCCGTTCAGCGCGGCCTGGCTGCACCTGGCCTGCCGTCGAATATCGTTTCATCAGCCTCCGTCCGTCTGCGCGAATAGTACATCAAAGCACGGACGCCGGGACCGGCGAGGAACGATGCGGGCGCGCGATCCGAACTGAAATCAGTGCGCCGGGCGATGCTCCACGAAGCGGGCGCAAAACCAGTCGTCCAGCATCTGCCTTTCGTACCCGAGCCGATCGCCGGAGAAGTACGTTCTTTGCCGGCCCAGGTAAACCTGGTCGATGACCCGCTCCTCGGCGTTCAAGCGTCGACCCTGTATCGGCCCTCGAGACTGGCATCGCGAAACTGCCCGGGGTCAGCGAATTCAACGGTAACGCCCGCGCTGGCGGCAAAGGGCCAAAGTCCCAGGGCCAGCAATGGCAGCAGATTGCGTATCTGCATGGGTTCCTCCGGCATCGTTTGAACTGCGGTTACGAATGGCAGTTATTCCGGAATACGCGCATGCCGGCGGGGAGTGCGCAAGGTAACGTCAAGATCGTACAAAAAATGGGCAACAGCCTTCAATAGGGCGCTTCCGCCGCCGCGTACATTGCGTCTCATGGATGCAGGCGATGACGCCGTCGCACTGATTCATCAACCGTATGATCCACTAACTGTATAGAGGAGATGAAATGAAACTGAGTTCCCTGATTCTTGCTTTGAGCGCCGCTGGCATCGCCGGCATGGCTTCCGCGGAAACCGGCGTGCAGGTCAATGACGTCGGCAGCGTGGCCAATGTCTACGGACGCGCATCCGTCGCGAACGTGCGGATCGCGGGCACGGTCGTGACCCGTACCGCGGACGAAGTGGTTCCCGGCCCGACCACGGAAGAAGGTCCCACCGCCGTCGCAGTGGGTACCGGCACCCTGGACGTCAATCAGACCTACGGCCGGTCGTAAGCAGTCACCCGCAGGACGGAGGCCCGGGGCAGGACTTCCCCCGGGCCTCGTTTTTTTTTGGCTGCCCGGGCGTCACAGGACGTCGTTCAGGAATTGCAGGATGGCAACTTCGTCGCGACGCAGGGCCGCGACCGGTGCGCGCCGTTTCGAACGCCGTGCGGTGTGCGGAGCGGATGCACCTGCGATGAGTCCCTGCATATAGGCATGCAGCAGGGCGGGATGGACATAGTACTTGCGGCAGACCGTGCGAGTGTTGCCCAGTCGCTCGGAAACTGCGTCGATGGCGCACAGAATGTTTTTTTTCGCTGCCGCCTGGGTCTTCGCCGCTCCCATGTCGCGCAAGGCGATGCCGGCGAGCATCGTGCCGCCCCAGGTCCGGAAGTCCTTGGCGGTGATATCGCGGCCGGAGATTTCGCGCAGGTAGGAATTGACGTCGTCGGAAGTCACGGTCTGCCGTTTGTTCTGGCTATCGAGGTACTGAAAAAGCTCCTGGCCCGGCAGGTCCTGGCAGCGCTGCACGATCCGGGCGATGCGAAGGTCGGCGACGGAAATGGCGTGCTGGACGCCGCTCTTGCCGCGAAAGCTGAATTGCAGTTTTGCGCCGTTGACCTGCACGTGCTGCATGCGCAGCGTCGTCAGTCCATAGGACCGGTTTTCCTTCGCGTACTCGTCGTTGCCGACGCGGATCAGCGTCTTGTCGAGCAGCCGCACCACTGCGGCAAGAACCTGGCGCCGGCTCTGATCCGGCGCGCTCAAGTCGCGTTCGGCGCGCGCCCGGACCGCCGGCAGCACTTCGCTGAGTTCGAGCATGCGGCGGAATTTCGAGCGGTCGCGCGCTTCGCGATAGCGCGTGTGGTAACGGTATTGTTTTCTCCCGCGCGCGTCGCGGGCCGTGGCCTGGATGTGGCCTCTGGGATCCGGACAGATCCAGACATCCGTCCATGCCGGCGGTATGGCCAGCGAGTTTATGCGCTTCCTCTGGTCGGGATCGGTGATGCGGCTGCCGTCGGGTCTGAAGAATATCCACCCCTTGCCGGCACGGCGCCGGCTGATCCCTGCCATGCCGTCAGTGACATAGTTCAGTCCCGCCCGGCTGGCCGCCTTGCGGTGTTCGACGATGCGCGGGGAGGTCATGGGACGCGTTTCCCGGAAAGCAGTCCCGATAACGATATGTCGGCGTCACGCCGGCTGGCAAGTGCGACGGCTTCAAGCACGAACCCGACTGCAGCCGACCGGCGCGAACTCCTGCTGCGTCCGGCGTGAAACGCCGCTCAGGTGTCGTATTTGAAGGAAACCAGTACCCGGGTGCGGAATGCGACCACCTTGCCGCCATCCACCTTCATGTCCATTTTGACGACTTCGGCGATGCGCAGGTCACGCAGCGTTCTGCCGGCTGTCTCCACGGCATTGGTAGCCGCGTCTTCCCAGGATTTGGTGCTGGTGCCGATCACTTCGATGACCTTGTAGATCGGTTCCGCCGCGCTTTTCCTGGCACTTTTCTTTTTGGCCATGACACTCCTCCTGGGGGTTGGTTGGGGACAGGTGACGCGCGTTCATGCTACACCGGCCGACGGATATCGTCGCGCGATCCGCCGGTGGGCGGGCCAACGAATGCTGCATAGCAGCGACGCGGTCGCGTCACTGTGCGGGCAGTGAATGCCATCGCAACGGGCGCTGTTCGCCAGTCATTGCGCAACCGGAGTTGACGATTGTCAACGGGTGACCTATGACACAAGAAGGGAGCGGTTGCAGGACAACGGCATCCCCGCGCCCATCGAGCGAATCTTGATAAAGGAGATTGCTATGTCACTGACGAACCTGAAGCGGTGTATTGCGGGCGGGTTGGCGCTGGCCCTGTGCAACTTTGCGAGTCTCGTGTCGGCGGAAGGCTACATCGGCGGCAGTGCGGGCATTACCAGCGTCGATGTCTGCGATGACCTCAGCGGCCTCGGGGTGACGAGTTGCGACGACGAGGACACCGGTTTCAAGATATTCGGCGGATACAAGTTCAATCCGAACTTCGCCGTAGAAGGCCTGTGGGCCGATCTTGGCGAGGTATCCGCCACCGGCCCCGGTGGCAGCGCTTCGGTGGAAGTGGACGGTTTCGGGGCCGCCGCGGTCGGCGTGATTCCGCTGAATGAAAAATTCAGCATTTTCGGAAAAGTCGGCGCCTTCATGTGGGATGCGTCGGGTGGCGGTGGCGCCGCGGGCTCGGATGATGACGGCACCGACATCATGTTCGGCGCGGGTGTGGGTTGGAATTTCACACCCAAGTTCGGACTGAGGGCGGAATGGGAGCGCTTCGACATCGATGGGGACGACGTCGACTTCCTGTCCGTCGGCCTGCAGTTCAATTTCTAGCCTGGTGCTTCTCCCTGTCCGAAGGGCCGCCGGCGGCGGCCCTTTTTTTTGGCCGCGGACAGTTCCGGCCGCAGGCAAATTATTTTTTCCTGGGCTGCGGCGAGCCGCTGGCGGGTGCGTTGGTCTCGGTCTTGCTGCCGGAGGCGGACTGGCGCGCCGCATCGACGGCGGCGCTATCGGTCTTGGTCGTTTCCGGCGTAACGGTAGCGCCGCTATGGCCGCCCGGATCCGGGCCCATCGCGACAGCATCGCCGAAGAATCGATCGCCCGCCGCGAATGCGATCAACGGCAGCGCCAACGCGGCGGCAAGTAGGATTTTCATGACTGGTCCTCCAGTGTCCGGCCCGTATTTCGGAGCCTATATGGAGTAGAGCCCCGGACAGCGGCTTAGTTCGCGGCATCCAGCCAGGAAATCGCGCCGTTTCCGGCAGTGCGGCCGCTGGCCAGGCAGGCTGTCAGCAGGTAGCCGCCGGTAGGGGCTTCCCAGTCCAGCATTTCTCCTGCGCAAAATACGCCCGGCTGCGCCTGCAGCATCAGGCGTTCGTCCATTTCCTCGAAAGGCACGCCGCCGGCGGTGCTGATCGCTTCATCGATCGGCCGCGGTGCAATCAACCTCAATGGCAGGGCCTTGAGGGCGCTGGCAAGCAGAACAGGGCTCTCGAAATCCCTGCCGCGCAGGACTTCGCGCAACAGTCCAGACTTGACGCCTTTGAGCCCAAGCCGGCTTTGCAAATGGCTGGACAGGGATCTCGATCCCCGTGGATGGGCGATGTCCTGCTCCACCCCCCACAGATCGCGTCCGGGCAGGAGATCGAGGTGGAGAAGGGCGCTGCCGTTCGCATCGATTTCATCCCGCAGCGGCGCGGACAAGGCATAGACGACTCCGCCTTCGATTCCGGTGTCGGTGACGATGCATTCCCCTTGCTGCCGGAAAATGCTGCCGGAACGATCCGTGAACGATGCGACGATCGTCTTGAGCGGATGGCCGGCGAACTTGTTGCGGAAATGATCGCTCCAGCCGATGTCAAATCCGCAGTTCGCCGGCCGCAGCGGCGCAACCCGGATGCCTCCCCGTTCGAGAACCGATACCCAGCCCGCATCCGAACCCAGCCGTGCCCAGCTACCCCCGCCCAGCGCCAGCACGACGGCATCCGGGCGGCATCTTCGCTCACCCTGGTTTGATTCAAACAGCAGTTCGCCATCCTGCGTCCAGCCCCGCCAGCGATGGCGGACATGGAATTTCACCCCGGTTTCGCGCAGGCGATGCAGCCAGGCGCGCAACAGGGGCGCGGCTTTCATTTCCGCGGGGAAGACACGGCCGGAACTTCCCGCAAACGTTTCCACGCCGAGATCCCGGGCCCATTCCCGCAGGTCCGCGGGGCCGAATGATTCCAGCATCGGCCGGAGGCGGTCAGCGCGGGGGCCGTACCGCGACAGGAATGGTTCGAATGCTTCGGAATGGGTGAGATTGAGGCCGCCTTTGCCCGCCATCAGGAACTTGCGGCCGACGGACGGCATGCGATCGTAGACATCGACGCGGGCGCCCCCGGCGACCAGTGCCTCGGCGGCCATCAGGCCCGCAGGGCCGCCGCCGATGACCGCGGCGGTGATTGCGCGGTCAGAGCGCCGGCTATTCAAGATGAAACGTTCAGCGTTCGAAGCGGAATCGCCGAGAACCCTTGCTCTTGGGTAACGTGGCCCGGTCGTTTGCCGAGGGGTTCCCGGCTGCGGGCGTTCCCGCCGGGACTTCCACACGGGATGCGCAGAGGATATCGATCAGTTTCTCATCCGGGCAACGCTTGCGGTCGTTCAATTCCTCGCGGCGCTGGTCGAAAGCGCTGATGCGGCTCCAGTCGGGTCCGGCAACGCGAACCATGGTGTGCTTGCCGAGCGCGGCCCCGGGATTGTCGGGAAATTCAAGCGCCAGCACGGTGTCGACGATCCGGCTGCGGCTGGGGTCGGAAAGGACGGTCTTGGAAGTTGCCATCGTACCTCCGTGGCTTTGAGTCTTGCGGACTGCCGGCTGGCGCCCGGCGTTCGCCGCCATTATGCAACGATTGCGATGGATTGACCCTGCGTGCGGCGACATGATATACAGCGCTGGACTTTGAAGTACTTAGACGGCGGGCGTGCCATGCGGCCGACCCGCTTTTTGATTTCGAGGAGAGCAGTTGATGCCCGTCATTTCCC
>DASVNF010000217.1:0-12109 GCA_036384015.1 Burkholderiales bacterium | reverse complement strand
CTCCTGCTGCAGCAGTCCATCCACGACGAGTTCGTGGAGAAACTGCTGGCGCTGGCGAAGACGGCAAGAATGGGCAATCCCATGAGCCTGGAAACCCAGGTCGGGCCGGTCACCACGCAACCGCAATACCAGAAAGTGCTGTCCTACATCGATGTCGCCAAGAACGAAGGCGCCAAGCTGCGCATGGGCGGTGGGCCGGCGACGCGTCCGGAATGCGGCAAGGGCTGGTTCGTCGAGCCGACGATTTTCACGGGCGTCGACAACAGAATGCGCATTGCGCAGGAGGAAGTGTTTGGCCCGGTATTGTCGATCATTCCGTTCAAGGACGAAGAAGACGCGGTGCGCATTGCGAATGATGTGCGTTTCGGCCTGGGAGCGGGGGTGTGGACCAGTGACGTGGGCCGTGCGATCCGCATGTCGGAGCGCATCAAGGCGGGCACCGTCTGGGTGAACACCTATCGCGCCGTCAGCTTCATGTCGCCCTTCGGCGGCTACAAGGACAGCGGCATGGGGCGGGAAAACGGCCAGAGCGCGATCCATGAATACCTGCAGATGAAAAGCGTCTGGATCAACACCGGCGTCAAGACCGGAAATCCGTTCGTCATGCGCTGAGAATCAAACCCGGGCGGGCTCCAGGGAGAGGAGCCCGCCGGGTTGTGCAACGATCATGGGGCCCTATACTTCGATGCGGGGATCGCCGCCGCCCAGCACGTGCAGCAGCTGCGGCATGGCTTGTTCGGCGGCGCGCCGGCCCTCATTGATGGCCGGCGTGGCGCGATGAAAATCCATCAGCGCCATTTGTCCAAGATGCGGACGGATCATTACATCGGCCGGTTCGCCGGCGAGACGGCTGCGGGTGATGTGTTCCTGCATGATGTTGATGCTGGTCGCCATCACATCGAGCATGGACGGAATCGCGCGCGCCGCCTTTTCGACTTTCTTTTCTTTTCCGCGGATCTGCAGTTTCGCCAGCATGGCCGAAAGATGACTGGCGATTTTTCCCGGATTCGGCGGCTTGGCGACCGGCACCGGCTTGCGCAGGCGCCGCCCCATCAGATCCGAACTCAGGTCCACCGCGATCACGATGTCCGCGCCCATCGCCCGGGCGAGTGACACCGGCACCGGGTTGACCAATGCTCCGTCAACGATGACCCGCCCGTCCCGCAGCACCGGCGTGAACAGCCCGGGCAGCGCAATCGACGCGCGCACGGCGTCGAGCACCTTACCCTCGCGCAGCCAGATCTCGCGGCCGGTCGCCAGCTCGGTGGCCACCGCGCCGAACGGAATGGGCAACTCCCCGATTTCGACGTCGGAGAAATTGGAACGAAAGAAATCGATGAGCCGGATGCCCTTGATCAGGCCGGCAGTGATGGTGAAATCGAGCAGGCCGACGACTGTTTTCCAGGTCAGCGATTTGACCCAGCTCTCCAGTTCGTCCAGTTCGCCCGCGGCATAGGCGGCGCCGACCAGCGAACCGATCGATGTGCCGCAGACGATATCCGGTTCGATGCCGGCTTCCTGCAACGCACGGATGACACCGATATGTGCCCAGCCGCGCGCCGACCCGGCGCCCAGCGCGAGTCCGATCCTGGGAGTGAATTCGTTGCTCACGGTCGCGAAGTTGCATCCAACATCGCGATTATAGGCGCCGCCGCGGGAATTCCGGCGATTCCCTATCCGCCGGCTTACCCGTGTCGCCTCAGGGGACGACGCCCGCGATTCCAGCCTGCGCGGAATGCGCGGGGGAAAGATTGGCTGCGGGCTTGATATCAGGGGCCAACCGGGAAAGCCGCAGTACGAACGGCGTGGCGGGATCGTGACGCGGTTCCCAGCCGGTCCTTTCCGCGAGCCTTCGCATTGCGTGGTTGTCGATGAGCACGTCGGCGTGCATGCGCTTTATCCCATGACGGCCGGCAAACGTCCCCAGTTCCGATAACAGCATGGATCCGAGGCCCTGCCGCTGCCATCCATCGTCGATCACAAGGGCAACTTCGCAGCTCTCGCCGCCGTCGTCAACCACGAACTGGGCCACGCCGGTGATCACGCTCAGGCTTGTGCCCGGTGTCGCAACCAGCACTGCTTCCTGCCCAGGAAGCGGCCTGGTGAAATGCCACAGGGAATCCCCGGACAGTTCGCGCATGCCCATCATGAAACGAAAGTAGCGGCTTGCGGGTGAAAGATTGGAGATGAAACGGCTCATTGCCCTCTCATCGTCGGCCCTCACTTCGCGAATCCACGCCGAGCGGCCGTCGCGCAACCGCGCGGGCTGTGCCAGGTACCTCAGGCGCACGATGCAAGTTCCGGCACGTCGCCTGACGCGGTCCGTCCGGTCCGGACCCTGTCCGCGGATCCCTCGATGGTGACGCGGGATGACCCGAACGAAGTCAGCAACGTCAGGCCCGGATGGCGGATGGTGTAGGTGTCCCCCGCCGAGAGAATCGTGTCCTTGACTTCGCCTTCCTCGGTGATCCACAGCATTCCAGTGTTGCAGCGTATGCGGGCGGATTGCCCGTGCCGGATCGAAAGCAGGCCTTCGTTGGCCAGGTCCAGCGTATGGTGTGTCGCTTCGAGTTCCATTTTCAGCCTCCTTCGGATCGGGATTATTGACGCCCAAGTCATTCCCGGGAATCATTACAGAATCCATTTTCCACAGTATCCATACGGGTACAAACGATCTTTCGGAATGTTTCGCATGAGTCCCAGGAATGTCTAAAAACCCCCTGAAACTGCCGGCGCTGGACCTGTTCCGGGGTTTCGAGCGGCTGCACGCCATCTCAGCTTCACGCGGGCCGCGGAGGAACTGTTCGTCACCCAGTCGGCGGTCAGCCGCCAGATCCAGACGCTGGAACAAAGCCTGGGCGTGGAATTGTTTGTAAGGCGCAACCGCGGCCTGTCGCTGACGGTGGCGGGCGAGCAGATGCAACGTGCGGCTGAAGAGGCGTTGCGTACCCTGAAGGACGCAGTCCAGCGCATTGCCCCGGATTCGCGGCAAAACCTGGTGACTGTCACATCATCGATCGCGTTTTGCTCGTTGTGGCTGATCCCAAGGCTCACAGCGTTCAGGAAATTGCACCCCGATGTCGACGTGCGGATATCCGCCGACAACCAGGTGCTCGACCTCGATCGAGAGCGCATAGACGTGGGCATCCGTTACTGTCCGGCTGAAAAGGCGCCGCGCGGTTCGATCCGGCTTTTCGGGGAAGAGATCCTCCCGGTCTGCAGTCCGGCATTGCTCAAGGACCGCAGCCGGCCCCTGAAATCCGTGTCCGACCTGAAGCACCATGTGCTGCTGCATTACGACGAATCCGACCGGCTGATACCCTGGATGGCCTGGAGCGTGTGGCTGGAATCGGCCGGCGTGCCGGAATTGAAGCCCGCGGGCTCGCTGCGTTTCAGCCACTACGACCAGGTGGTGAACGCGGCGATAGGCGGGCAGGGTGTTGCGCTGGGCCGGCGTCCGCTGGTGAGGCGATTCATCGAGCAAGGGGCGTTGTCGGCTCCGTTTCCGCTGGGTTCGGTGACGGACCGCGCTTATTTCATCGTGCGCACTTCCGCAACGGCGGCGCGCGGTGAAGTGAACGACTTCGTGGACTGGCTGATCGCGGAGAGCGTCGCGCTGGTGGCAACGATGGATACGGGCAAGCCGGTGCGAAACCGCGCGTCGGCGAAGGGCCGTTGACACGAGCCTGCGTGCATCGCAAATGGAAAGGGCGGCTCGCAGGCCGCCCTTTTTGTTCTCAGGGTTTGGGCGTCAGCGTTTCATCGCGATGACGTCCGCCAGCTTGGGTACGCGGCGGGGAAGCACATCCTTCAGTCTGTTGCGCGTATCCCTCAGCAGTTTCTCGGTGGTGGTCCAGTCTATGCAGGCATCCGTCACCGATACGCCGTATTTCAGCTGCCTGGGGTCGGACGGGATCGACTGATTGCCGCCATTGATGTTGCTCTCCAGCATCACCCCGACGATGGACTGGTTGCCGTCCACGATCTGGTGCGCGCAATCGCCCATCACCAGCGGCTGCAGGTTATGGTCCTTGTTCGAATTCGCGTGGCTGCAGTCCACCACGATGTTGGCGGGCAGCTTGTTCTTGCCCAGCTCTTTCTCGACCACGGACATGGTCACCGAGTCGTAATTCGGGCCTTTTGAGCCGCCCCGCAGCACGATGTGCCCATACTGGTTGCCCTTGGTGCGGATGACCGAAACCTGGCCGCCCTGGTCGATGCCGAGGAAACTGTGCGGTCGCGACACCGACAGCAAGGCATTGATCGCCACCTGCAGGCCGCCGTCGGTCCCGTTCTTGAATCCCACCGGCGTCGACAGACCGCTCGCCATTTCGCGATGGGTCTGCGATTCGGTCGTGCGTGCGCCGATGGCGCTCCAGGTCACCAGGTCGCCCATGTATTGCGGGCTGATCGGATCGAGCGCTTCGGTGCCCGCGGGCAGCCCGAGTTCATTGATGTCCGACAGGACCTTGCGCGCGAGTTGCAGGCCCTGCTCGATATCGAAGGAATCGTCCATGTGCGGGTCGTTGATCAGGCCCTTCCAGCCGGTGGTCGTGCGCGGCTTCTCGAAATACACGCGCATGACGACGAACAGGGTGTCGCCCACTTCGTCGGCGACCCGTTTCAGCCGCTGCGCATAGTCCATGGCGGCGGCCGGATCGTGAATGGAGCAGGGGCCGACCACGACCATGAGGCGATGATCCCGGCGGTCGAGGATGCGCTCCAGCGAATGCCGGCCTTCCAGCACCGTGCGTTCCGCGCGTTCCGTCAGGGGAACGCGGCGTTTTACCTCCGCCGGGGTGAGCAGTACGTCCTGCGCGGCGACGTTTACGTTGTATACGAGTTTCTCGTCCATGGATTTTCTCGAGGATTGAGCGCGCCCTGCAGGGCTAAGTGCTTTGGCGGACTGCAATTTTACGCAGAAAAAGGGGCTTCTTGCTAGCCGTGGCGTGCCTTCAGGGGTGAGAGACGAGAGAAAAGGTAAAAGGTGAAAGGTAAGAGCAAGCAATAGGCGGGTCCAGATCCAAAGGATCGGTCCGCCGGTCCGATAGCAGGCCGTGGAGGCTCATACCAGAGGGCATGGGCCCCGTTGCCGGTTTGCGCCAGCGCCCCGGCGCCTACTTGATCCTGGAATAGGCGGTGGGAGTGAGGATCATGTTGGTGATGTGATCCACGATCGGGCCGTCCTTTTCCGTTTCGCTGCGGATTGCGATCCATTCCGGGTTGGTCGCGAATGCATTCCACTTCTGGTCGCGCTCGGCCAGGTTCTCCCATTCAAGGAAGTAGTACAGGTCGTTGTTGCTGGCGCCGATCAGCGGGGTCCAGAAGCCCGCCTGGCGGATGCCGAAACGCTCCCAGATCTTCAGCGTGTGATTCTGGAAACGCGCGTGCAGCGCGGGCAGTTTTCCCGGAACGGCGTGGTAGATGCGTAGTTCGTAGAGCATGCGTCCTCCGTGGACTGTTGTGATTGTCGTGACTGGAACGGAAATAGAATTCGGGAGGGGCGTTCAGTAGCGCTTGGTCAGCGTCAGGCTGTCGCCCTCATTGCGCATCTGGAGCTGGCCGAGGAAGCTCATGCCGAGCAGGACCACGGGAAGCGGGCTCTCGTGGACGAGGCCGTCCACGTTGGTGAGGCTGATGTCGCCGACTTTCACGCTGTCCAGTTTCACCTTGAATACGGGCGTGACGCCGTTTGCCGTTTGCGAATAGCCCCGCGTGCCGGCCAGATAGTTCACGCCGGCGCGCCGCGCGGCGTTCACATCCATCGAAACCATGGTGGCGCCGGTGTCCACCAGGAAGCGCACGCTGGCACCGTTGATCGTGCCCGTGACGACAAAATGGCCGTCTCGATCCGCGATCAGCGTGGTGGTGGCGCGATCCGTCCTGACTGTCGCGGTACTGTAGGCGCCTTCGCCGATCTTCAGGCGCTGTTTCCTGCCCTTGATGGAAATGACGGCCGACTCGCTGTCGGCGCTCACCAGGGTCACCCCGCTGACGGTTTCTCCGATGCGCAGGGTGCGCGGTTTTCCCTTGTCTATCGCCAGCATGGCCTTGTCGGCAAACAGCGCCACGACGCTGACTTCCTGCGCGAATGCGGGAGCGGCCAGCATTAGGAACGCCAGTAGAACTGCAGTAAGATTTGCCGCGGTGACCCGCATGAGAACTCCGCAAGAATGAAACCCGTCGCGATTTTCCGCCATTCGCCCACGGAAGGTCCGGGCTATTTTGCCACGTATCTCGAAACGCGCGGCATCCCATGGCGCTTGGTCGCCATCGACGAGGGGGAGCCCGTTCCGGCGGATCCCGCCGCATTCAGCGGTCTGGTTTTCATGGGCGGACCCATGAGCGTCAACGACGACCTGCCGTGGATTCCGAACGTGGTCGAACTGATCCGGGCCGGGGTGGCCGCTGATATTCCGGTGCTGGGGCATTGCCTGGGCGGCCAGCTCATGTCCAAGGCGCTGGGCGGCAAAGTTGGCCGCAATCCCGTCAAGGAAATCGGTTGGGGGGAAATCCAGGTTGCGGACAATCCGGTTGCCCACGAATGGTTCGGCCCCGACCTGCGCAAGTTCGAGTCCTTCCACTGGCATGGCGAGACGTTTTCCATTCCCGACGGCGCCGTCCGCATCATGGGCAACCGCGTTTGCGAGAACCAGGGGTTCGTGGCCGGCAGAAGCCTGGGGATGCAATGTCATGTGGAAATGACCGAACAGTTGATCGACTCGTGGTGCGAAACGGGCGCGGAAGAAATTGCAGGGAGCAAGGCCAGCCCCGCGGTGCAGTCGGCCGAGCAGATGAAAGAGAAAGCGAAGGAAAAGCTGGCGGCGATGCGCCGCGTCGCCGACCGGCTCTACGACAGGTGGAGCAAGGGGTTGAAAACCTGAACGGCGGTGCCGCGTACTGGGTGCTGTGTGCTGAGAAGAATCAACACAGTCGGGGAACCGCAGATACCAGGGACACTCCTAACTACAGCACTCAGCACTCAGCACTCAGCACTCAGTTTAATCCCTGAAATTATTGAATTGCAGCGGAAAGTCGGTGATGTTCTTCTTCACCATGGTGATGACCTGCTGCAATTCGTCCTTCTTTGCTCCGGAGATCCGCACCGCATCGCCCTGGATGCTGGCCTGAACCTTAAGCTTGCTGTCCTTGACCATGCGTTGCAGTTTCTTGCCGAGTTCCTGGTCGACGCCCACCTTGACTGTGATTACCTGCTTGACCTTGTCGCCGCTGATTCTCTCGACATCACCGCGATCGAGAGAACGGGCATCGACGTTGCGTTTGGCCATCTTGGCCATCAGGACGTCGTAGACCTGGCCGAGCTTGAAGTTGTCGTCCGCGAAAACCGTCAGCACCTTGTCGCCCAGTTCCACGCGCGCGTCCGACCCCTTGAAATCGAAGCGGTTGGTGACTTCCTTGTTGGTTTGGTCGACCGCGTTCCTCAATTCGACCTGGTTGACTTCGGAGATGATGTCAAAGCTGGGCATCTGATCCTTTCATGATCGCGCTGAACTACTTGCGCCCGCGCCGCTTGGCGCCGATCCGCAGCCGCAGCGCATTGAGGCGGATGAATCCCGCCGCATCCGCCTGGTTGTAGGCGCCGCCGTCGTCGTCGAATGTCGCGATCTTCGAGTCGAACAGCGAGTCCGACTTCGAGGCGCGGCCGACGACCAGAACCGTGCCCTTGTACAGCTTCAGTCTTACGGTGCCGTTCACCGTTTGCTGGGAATTGTCGATGAGGCTTTGCAGCAGCAGGCGCTCGGGACTGTACCAGTAGCCGTTATAGATCATGCGCGCATAACGCGGCATCAAGTCATCCTTCAGCGACAGGACTTCGCGGTCGAGCGTGATGGATTCTATCGCACGGTGCGCTTTCAGCATGATTGTGCCGCCGGGGGTTTCATAACAGCCGCGCGACTTCATGCCGACGTAACGGTTCTCGACGATGTCCAGCCGCCCGATGCCGTGCTTGCCGCCGACCTGGTTGAGCCTGGTCAGCACTTGCGCCGGCGTCATTTTCTTGCCGTTGATGGCGACGATGTCGCCCTTGCGGTATTCGAGCTCTATGTGCTCGGGGCGGTTCGGCGCCTGTTCCGGCGACACCGTGATGCGCCACATGGAATCCTCCGGCTCGAAATCCGGATCCTCCAGGATGCCGCCCTCGTAGGAGATGTGGAGCAGGTTGGCGTCCATGGAATAGGGTGCGCCGCCGCCTTTTCGTTTCTTGAAATCGACCGGGATGCCGTGCTTGTCGGCGTAGGCCAGCAGCTTGTCGCGCGACAGCAGGTCCCATTCGCGCCACGGCGCGATGATCTTGACGTCGGGCATCAGCGCGTAGGCGCCCAGCTCGAAGCGCACCTGGTCGTTGCCCTTGCCGGTGGCGCCATGGGAAACCGCGTCGGCGCCGGTTTTGCGCGCGATCTCCACCAGGTGTTTGGCGATCAGCGGCCGGGCGATCGACGTGCCGAGGAGATACTCCCCCTCGTATAGCGCGTTTGCTCGAAACATGGGGAACACGAAGTCCCGGACGAACTCTTCGCGCAGGTCTTCAATGTAGATCTGCCTGACGCCGAACTTCTTTGCTTTCCGGCGCGCCGGCTCGAGTTCCTCGCCCTGGCCGATGTCCGCGGTGAAAGTCACGACCTCGCAGTCGTAGGTGTCCTGCAACCACTTGAGAATGACCGATGTGTCCAGCCCGCCGGAGTAGGCCAGAACGACTTTCTCGATCGGTCTTGCCGCCGCTTTCTTCTTCACAGTTTGTCTGCTCTTTCAGGTCTTGTTGGGATTGTTGTCGTCGCCTTCATCCATGTCGCCTTCGTACACGCCATCCACCCAGGTGCCGGTGATCACACGTCCGTCGGGAGTCTGCAGTTTGCCGGTCCCATGAGGCTGGCCTTCCTTCCACCCGCCTTCATACCAGCTGCCGTCGGCGGCGTCGAAGCGGCCATTGCCGTCCTGGAGACTGTGCTTCCATTCGCCCGCGTAGCGGCTGCCCTCGCGGATCAGCGTGCCCTTGCCCTCGGCCCAGCCGTCCTTGAGCATGCCCTCGTATGTGTCCATCGGCTTGCCGTTGATGAACCACTGCATCACGCCCTCGCCATCGGCCAGCCCCTGCTTGCAGGCGCCGCTCCAGGTGACCGTTTCACCGGGCTGCGGGAACGGGTTGGCGATCTTGCACCCCTTGCTGTCGGCGATCCAGCTCACGTCGTCGTCGGCTGCGAAGGCGGGCAGTGACGACAGCATGAGGACGGCTGCGAGAATCCGGAAAAATCTGTTCATCAAATCCATTTTCGGCTCCTTAAAGGACTGCGTCATTGCGGGAGCGGCCGGCAATCTGCCGCCGCCGTTCCTTCCCCTTGTTTCCCCCCGTGTTCGACAGCCGCACTTGCCGCAGCGTTCTTGTTATTTCCCGCGAAATCAGACCGATTTCACCTTACCCAGCAGGAGATACTCCATCAGCGCCTTCTGCGTATGAAGCCTATTCCAGTTCCGGCCGGTCTTCGTCCTTAACATTCAAACTGAATGTTAGCCTCCACTGAAACAGACTCCCCATGTGCGCTATTGGCTGTCGGTTATTCTTCCCAGCAGCAGAAATTCCATCAAAGCCTTTTGCGTGTGGAGTCTGTTTTCCGCCTCGTCCCAGACCACGCTCCACGGACCGTCGATGACTTCCGCGGCCACTTCCTCTCCGCGATGCGCCGGCAGGCAATGCATGAACAGCACCTCGCGGTTGGCAAGCTTCATCATTTCCGCATCCACCTGCCAGTCCTCGAAATCGCGCTTGCGCTCCTCGTTCTCCGCCTCGAAGCCCATGCTGGTCCAGACGTCGGTGGTGACCAGGTCGGCGCCTCGAGCGGCTTCCATGGGGTCGGTGAATTCCTCGTAATGGTCGGTGCCGTACAGGCCCGCGCGTTCGGGTTCGACTTCATAACCGGGCGGCGTCGATACGTGGACATTGAAATCCAGCACCTCGGCCGCCTGCAGCCAGGTGTTGCAGACGTTGTTGGAATCGCCGATCCAGGCCACGGTCTTGCCCTGGATCGGGCCGCGATGCTCGATGTAGGTGAACAAGTCCGCGAGGATCTGGCACGGATGGTACTCATTGGTCAGGCCGTTGATGACCGGCACGCGGGAATGCCCCGCAAAACGCTCGATGATCTCCTGTTCGAACGTACGGATCATGACGACGTCGCACATGCGCGAAATCACCTGCGCGGCGTCTTCTACCGGTTCGCCGCGACCCAGTTGTGAGTCGCGTGTGCTGAGGAATATCGCCGCCCCGCCGAGCTGGTGCATGCCCGCCTCAAACGACAGGCGGGTGCGCGTGCTCTGTTTCTCGAAGATCATGACCAGCGTGCGATCGAACAGCGGATGGTAAGGCTTGTAGGCCTTGAACTGCTGCTTGATCCAGCGAGTCCGCTCGAACACGTGCTCGAGCTCGTCGCGGGACAAGTCCTTGAACTGCAGAAAATGCTTCGGGGGACCCATGGTGCTGCGGACTACGCGCTTGCCACGGCGACGCCGGCGCTGCTGGCGAGAAAAGCGCGGATGAGCGCAGATAGGCCGTCGACCAATTGTTCCGCCTCGGCATCCTTGAGGTTGAGCGGCGGCAGCAGGCGCACCACCGTGTCGGCGGTGACGTTGATCAGCAGGCCGGCCTCGAAACCGCGCTTGACCAGATCGGCGCACGGCCGGTCCAGTTCTATTCCGAGCAGCAGGCCCTTGCCGCGGATTTCCCTGACGCCGGCAACGCCGGCCAGTTTCTCCGCGAAGGCCTGGCGCATGCGCTGCCCGAGCCTGGCCGCGCGTTCCACCAGTCCTTCATCCTCGATGATCTCCAACGTCGTCAGCGCGGCCACGCATGCGAGCGGATTGCCGCCGAATGTCGAGCCGTGGTTGCCGGGTTTGAACGCTTGCGCCGCCGCGCCGCGCGCGAGGCAGGCGCCGATGGGAAATCCGTTGCCGAGGCCTTTGGCCAGCGTCATCACGTCGGGTTGCGCACCGCTGTGCTGGAAGGCGAACCATTTGCCGCTCCGCGCCATGCCGCTCTGGACTTCGTCCAGCATCAGCAACCAACCCCTGTCATCGCAGGCCTTGCGCAGGTGCGCGAGATAACCGTCGTCGGGAATATTGATGCCGCTCTCACCCTGGATCGGTTCCACCAGCACCGCGACGATGTTGGGGTTGGCCGCCACCAGGTTCAGCGCAGGCAGGTCGTCGTACGGCACGCGCACGAAGCCGCCCAGCAGGGGCTCGAAACCCGCCTGCACCTTGCGACTGCCGGTCGCCGACAGGGTTGCGATGGTGCGGCCGTGGAACGCTTTTTCCATCACGACGATGGCCGGCGATTCCACGCCCTTCTGGTGTCCGTACAGGCGGGCCAGCTTGATCGCCGCTTCGTTGGCTTCGCAGCCGGAATTGCAGAAAAACGCGTTGTCCATTCCTGACAGGGAGCAGAGTTGCCCCGCCAGCCTTTCCTGTTCGGGTATCTGGTAAAGGTTCGACACGTGCATTGCGCGCGCGGCCTGTGCGGCGATTGCCGCGACCAGGCGGGGGTGCGCGTGGCCGAGTCCGTTTACGGCCACGCCGCTGACGCCATCCAGGTAGCGCTTTCCCTCGAGGTCCCAGAGCCAGGATCCTTCGCCCCGTGAAAAGGCGATCCCCTGGCGGGCATAGGTCGTCATAACGTGTTGCATCGTGGCACCCGTCCGGGCATTTGACTGGCCCGAAAAAGAACACGGCGGCAAAAAGCCGCCGTGCCGTTGTTGAATGTGATGGGGTTTTCAGAATGACTATTTATCTGATTCGGCATATCGTTGCAAGCACTTAGCGCGGCGCCGGCGCCGGCACGATAAGCGGTGCGCGAATGAGCGAGACATTGGCGCCCAACCGCTCTTGAACCTGGCATCGAATCCGCTAGGTGCAGGTCCCATGGCGCTGCATTCGACCGGTTTCCCGCCGCCGGAACGGAGCTTCGGCAGGACTGGAATTGCGGACTGCGGAATAAACCTCGGGGGCACTGGCCGGTTGGTCGAGCGGCATTATTTTTTTAATTCAAATCAATTAATTAATATAGGCAAAGTTGTGCACAAGCAGTCATTGCTGCGGT
>DASVNF010000216.1:0-4565 GCA_036384015.1 Burkholderiales bacterium | reverse complement strand
AGCCCATCCTCGATGCCGCGGCGGAGCTGCTGGTCCATAACCCCGAATTCGTGATCGACCGCTTCAGCTTTACCGCCCCGCAAGGCGAGGTGCTGGTCAAGGCCAATGCGAAGTTCGTCGGCGTCACCCAGGACGATGCCTCGAACATGATGGCGCTGGTGCAGAAGGTCGATGCCACCATGGACGTCGCGCTGCCCGAAGCCATGCTCATGACGCAGTTCGGCCCGGCCCCGATGTCGCAGGATGCGGCCAACGCGCACGTGCAGATGCGCGAGCAGCAGATCGCGCGCCTGGTGGAGCAGGGCTACGCCGTGCGCGAAGGCGCGATGATGAAAACCCGCCTGGCCTACCAGGGCGGCCAGGTCACGGTGAACGGCCTGCCCTTCGATCCCATGGCCATGATGCAACCGCCGCAACCGGTGCAGCAGCCGATACCCATGCCGGCGGCGCGTCCGCGGGCGCCGATGCCCGTCGCACGCTGACGGAGTTTCATGCGGAAAAGCCTCGCCGGTACTGTTCTCCTTTTCGGCGCGCTCCTCACGGGCGCGCTTTCTGTTTTTGCGGCGGACCCGGCCAGGCCCGACGCCATCTCGACGGACGGCGGGCGCTATTACGGCCCGATGGTCGACGGCAAGTTCCAGGGCAGGGGCCGCCTGGAGTGGGACAACGGCGACGTGTACGAGGGTGAATTCGCGGACGGACGCTACTCCGGGAAAGGCCGCGCCAAATATGCCGGGCTGGGGGATTACGACGGCGAATTTCGCAACGGTCGCGCCCATGGCAAGGGACGCTTCCGGCTGCTGTCGGGCGACGTGTACACAGGCGAGTTCCGGGAGGGACTGTATTCCGGAAAAGGCCGCATGGATTACAACAACGGCTCCTGGTACGAGGGAGATTTCGAGCACGGCGAATTGCACGGCAAGGGGCATTTTTTCGAGAAGAAGGGATCGGAATACAAGGGCGGTTTCGACAATGGCCGCTATTCCGGCGAAGGAGAGTCGACCCTTGCCGACGGCGCGCGCTACCGCGGCAGCTTTGCAAACGGCCACTGGAACGGCAAGGGCCGCTTCGAGAACGCGGCCAGGGAAGTCTACGAAGGCGACTTCAAGGACGGCGAATTCACCGGCAAGGGGACCTTCAAGCGCGCCGATGGCACGCGCTTCGAGGGCGAGTTCCTCAACTGGCTGCCTGCCGGGCAGGGCAAGTCCATCCATTCCGATGGCAGCTACTACGAAGGACGCTTCACCGAGGCGGGACTGACCGGGCGCAGCCGGTTCGTCGGCAGCGATGGAACGGTCTACGACGGCCTGTTCAAGGATTGGCGCTACGACGGTCAGGGCGAGCTGAAATTGCCCAACGGAGACGTCTACAAGGGAAGCTTTCGCAGCGGTTTCTATCATGGCAAGGGCACGCTCACCTATGCCCGCGCGCGCGGTGGCAAGACCCAGGAAACCGGCATGTGGCAAATGGGGCGGCTCGATGCCGGCGGTGGCAGGGAAGCGAAGCCAGCCGTCGACGTCGAAACCGCGATCTATGCCCAGCGCAAGCTGCTGGACGACGCGCTCGCCGGAATAGCCGCCAACGATCCGTCGAAGGTCGAAATGTACGTGCTCGCGGTGGCGGGCGACGGCGCCCAGGAAGTGTTCCGCCGCGAGGTCGAGTTCGTGCGCAAGCAGTTCGCCGACAAGTTCGGCACCGGCGCGCGCACCGTCAGCCTGGTCAACAGCCGCAGCACGCTCGGCACGATGCCCATGGCCACCGTCACCAGCGTGGGCGAAGCCGTGAAGGCGATCGCGGCGAAAATGGACAAGGAAAGGGACATCCTGTTCATCTACCTGACCAGCCATGGCTCGCCGGAGCTCGGCCTGTATCTCAACCAGAACAGCATCCAGCTGCGCAGCCTCACCCCGAGGGCCCTGGCCGCGATGCTCAAGGAAAGCGGCATCCGCTGGAAAATGGTGGTGGTATCGGCGTGCTACGCGGGCGGGTTCCTGTCGCCATTGCGCGACGACACCACGATGGTGATCGCTGCCGCCCGCTCGGACCGCAAGTCATTCGGCTGCGCCGACGAGAACGATTTCACATATTTCGGGGAAGCCTATTTCCGGGATGCGCTGCCGCGGAGCACGTCATTCGCCGAAGCATTCGAGAAGGCCCGGGCCATTGTCGAGAAACGCGAGGCCGAACAACAACCCAGGGGCCAGAAACCGAAGGAAGAGGAGTTTTCGCGGCCGCAGATGCACAACCCGGAGAAGGTCGATGCCTACCTGCGGACGTGGTGGGGACAGGCGGCGCGCTGAAATAATCGGGGTGAAAGACGACTTGCGCGCTCGCGGAATGGTATTTGGCCTAATATGCAGGCTTCCATCCGTTTCCACCGAGCCGACATGAACCTTAAAAAGCCGCCTTCCATGGCATCCCGATTCCAGAGCAGCATGGCGAAAACCGAAACCGTGGAGGGGACCTCGGAAGTCAGGATCCTGTTCACCGACGAAAGCGGGCTGGCGTTCCAGGCCGGAGGCAGCGATCCGAAACCGGCGGTCAACGGTGCGGCGGGCACGCTGGCGCATGAGTTCGGCGCCGGCGTCGACAAGTTCACCTTCCTCGCCGCCGGCGTGCAAATGGCCTTCAAGGACGGCAGTTCCTGCAACCTCAATTTCGGCAGGAAGATCGGCTTGCCGGCTTAGTCCCCTGACCCTGAACCGCGGAGGCGCTGAGGCGCAGCGTCATTCGCGCAGCGGAAAGCAGGGTAGTCGGATTTTCCATCCACCCGCGCCTCGGCATACGCGTTCCCACATCTCCCAGTCTTTTCCGCGCATCCTCTGTGCTTCTGCGGTGACGATTTAAGCTTTAGCGGCGAACCGCAGACCGCATTCGCTGGTCAAATCAGGACCAACCAGTCCGGAGGATCGCGACATGATCGGCTATCGACAACTATCCTGGCTCGTCGTGGCCGTGGCCGCGGTCTTGCCCGCGTGCGGCGACGGTGACGCCGTCGACGTTCCCCCGGGCTCCGGCCCTGTTTCCTTTTCCGTGCAGCGGGTGTTTCCCAACCTGCCTGCGTTCAGCCAGCCGGTTGCACTGATCCAGGCGCCGGGCGACGCATCGCGATGGTTCGTCGTCGAGCAGGCCGGCCGGGTCATGGTGTTTTCCAATAACGCGACGGTTTCAGCGGCAACCGAATTCGTGAACATCACCGCCCGCGTGGCGGCCGGCGGCGAAACCGGACTGCTCGGCATGGCGTTCCATCCCGATTTTCCGGGCGATCCGCGCGTCTATCTCTCGTATACATTCAGCGATTCGACCCTGGGCCTGGTGTCGAGGATTTCCGAATTCACCGCGATAAATGGCGGGGCCACCCTCGACCCGACGACCGAGCAGGTCGTGATGACGGTGCAACAACCGGAAACCAACCACAACGGCGGCGGCATCGGCTTCGGGCCGGACGGGTTCCTTTACATCGGGTTCGGCGATGGCGGCGGCGGCGACGACCAGCACGGCAGCATCGGCAAC
Organism: Burkholderiales bacterium; assembly: GCA_036384015.1. GTDB lineage: Bacteria > Pseudomonadota > Gammaproteobacteria > Burkholderiales > JACQAP01 > JACQAP01. The sequence goes on along the minus strand of DASVNF010000216.1, from coordinate 1,052 downwards.
GGGCAGCGGCAAAGCACGCTGCTCGGCAAGATGCTGCGCATCGACATCGCCGGCACGAACGGGGCTTTCCGCTACCAGATTCCGCTGGACAATCCTTATCGCGGCAATGCGTTCTGCGGAGACGATGGCACCGGGACCCTGAACTGTCCGGAAATCTACGCCCTCGGCTTCCGCAATCCCTGGCGCTGGAGCTTCGACCGGCAGACCGGGCAGCTCTGGGTAGCCGACGTCGGCCAGGATGCGCTAGAGGAAGTGGACCGCGTTGTGGTCGGCGGCAACTACGGCTGGCGCTGCTTTGAGGGCACGCGCAACACCGGCATGGCTTGCGGATCGTTGCCGAACCTGCTGCCGCCGGTTGCCGAATACGGCCGCAGCCTCGGCCAGAGCATCACCGGCGGATATGTCTATCGCGGCACCGCAGTTCCCTCGCTCGTCGGCCAATACGTCTTTGGCGACTTCCTCTCCGGCAAGATCTTCAGCATTCCGGCCGGCACGCAACCCACGATGACGGTATCGAGCGGATTCGATTCCGGCCTGAATATTTCCTCGTTCGGGGAAGGCAACGACGGCGAACTGTATGTCGTGGACTACGGCGGCGCCCTCTACCGGGTCAGTCCTTAGCGCACGCCATCGACCCCGCCGAGGAACTCACGGCGAGGGGGACCGGCGCTACCCTGAACGGCGGGAGACAGGCGCGGCAGCCGCACCTGAACAGTGCGAACCGCGCGAGTCGCCGCATTCATGCCGGTCCCACAGGCATCATTTCCGGTTTTGCGGTGCCGATTGTGAGGCTCTGTCTTACACGAAAACCGGCGCGCTCGAATTTCGCCGTGCATGCGGATAACATACCACCCTGAACTTTTTCCGCTGCGAATGCTCCAGAAGTCAACCGACAAGAATCCGGACATCGATGGGCTCCGTCAGAGTTCTGCTGCTGGAAGACAATGACCACGATGCCGAGCTGCTGACGAGGCTGCTCAGCAGGGCGGAGCCGCCCATGGATCTGGAGATCCACCGGGTGCGCAGCCGCTCCGAGTTCGTCGACAAGCTTT
>DASVNF010000215.1:0-4480 GCA_036384015.1 Burkholderiales bacterium | reverse complement strand
ATGGTGCCGAAGATTTCGTCGATCTGGCTCTTCTCGATGATGAACGACGGCGACAGCGCAATGGTGTCGCCGGTGGTCCGGATCAGTACGTTTTTCCCGTAAGCCCGCACGAACGCCTCGAAAGCGCGCGCGCCCGGCTTGTCGGCGATCGGCTGCAGCTCGATGCCCGCGACGAGGCCGATGGTGCGGATGTCGACCACGTGCGGCAGTCCTTTCAGGGAATGCGCGCATTCCTCCCAGTATGGGGCGAGTTCCGCCACGCGCTCGAACAGTTTTTCTTCCTTGAACAGGTCGAGCGATGCGCACGCCGCGGCGGAGGCCAGGGGGTGCCCGGAATAGGTGTAGCCATGGAAAAACTCGATGGCGCCGTCGGGGCCGCCCTTGTCCATGAACGTGTCGTAAATGCCCTTCCTGACGATGACGCCGCCCATCGGAACGGCGGCGTTGGTGAGCGCCTTGGCGCAGGTGATCATGTCGGGCGTCACGCCGAAGGTCTGCGCTGCAAAGGCCTTGCCGGTGCGCCCGAAACCGGTGATGACTTCGTCGAATATCAGGAGGATGCCGTGCTTGTCGCAAATGCTGCGCAGCTTCTGCAGGTAGCCTTTCGGCGGCAGCAGCACGCCGGTGGAACCGGCCACCGGTTCGACGATCACGGCGGCGATGTTGGATGCGTCGTGCAAGGCGACCAGGCGTTCCAGGTCGTCGGCCAATTCCGCGCCGTGCTCCGGCAGGCCGCGGGTGAACAGGTTGCGGGTGTCATGCGTGTGGCGCAGATGGTCGACCGAACCCAGCATGTTGCCGAAGGTCTTGCGGTTGCCGACCATTCCGCCCACGGAGATGCCGCCGAAGCCGACGCCGTGATAGCCGCGCTCGCGGCCGATCAGGATGCGGCGGGTGCCTTCGCCGCGGACCCGGTGATAGGCGAGGGCGATTTTCAGTGCGGTATCCACGGCTTCCGAGCCGGAATTGGTGAAGAACACATGGTCCATGCCCTGGGGGGCGATCGAAACGACTTTCTCCGCCGCCTGGAATGCAACCGGATGGTGCATCTGGAAGCCGGTTGCGTAGTCCATGGTCTCGGCCTGCTTCTTGATGGCCTCGACGATCTTCGGCCGGCAGTGTCCGGCATTCACGGCCCAAAGCCCGGCGATGCCGTCGAGCACTTTGCGGCCGTCCTGGGTCCAGTAGTACATGTCCTTGGCGCGCACCAGCAAGCGCGGCGCCGCCTTGAACTGGCGGTTGGCGGTGAACGGGATCCACAGCGGTTGGAGGTTGAGGCTGTCGTGCAGCTGACGCAGGGCTTTTTCGTCGGGCATGTTCATGATGGTCCTCCTGTGGGCCGGGTCGGAAGCGCGGCCGGCCCAGACACTTGATTTGAGTGCTCATTATAGTGCCGTCGCCGGCCTGCCGGCGATAGCGGCGTTGCTCGGCCCGGGGCGTTCGCTTATCCTGTAGCGCTCCGCGCGGGCCGCTTGCTCCCGCGAGTGCCCGGGTTCCCCACCATACCGACAGGTTGTTCCACGATGGATCTGAATTTCAGCCGCGAAGAAGCCGCATTCCGCGAAGAAGTGCGCGAATTCCTGCGTACCCGCCTTCCCGGGGACATTTCCCGAAAGGTGCTCGAGCATCGCCGCCTCGGCAAGGGCGATTACGTGCGCTGGCAGAAAATCCTGTTCGAGAAGGGCTGGATCGCGGCGGGCTGGCCGGTCGAACATGGCGGCACCGGATGGTCCTCGATCCAGCGCTACATTTTCGAGGAGGAATCGGCCGCGGCCGGCGCGCCCAGGCTGACGCCGTTCGGCCTGCACATGGTGGGACCGGTGATCATCGCCTTCGGCAGCGACGCGCAGAAGAAGCGGTATCTGCCGCGCATCCTTTCCAGTGAAGACTGGTGGTGCCAGGGCTACTCGGAACCGGGTTCCGGTTCCGACCTCGCGTCGCTGAAGACGCGGGCCGAGCGCCAGGGCGAACATTACATCGTCAACGGGCAGAAAACCTGGACCACCCACGCCCAATACGCGGACATGATGTTTTGCCTGGTGCGCACGTCGAGCACCGGCAAGAAGCAGGAAGGCATTTCATTCCTGCTGATCGACATGCATTCGCCGGGCGTCACCGTGCGGCCGATCATCACGCTCGAAGGCGAGCATGAAGTGAACGAAGTCTGGTTCGAGAACGTGAAGGTTCCGGCGCTCAACATGATCGGCGACGAGGGCCGGGGCTGGAGTTACGCCAAGTTCCTGCTCTCCCATGAACGTACCGGCATCGCCGGGGTCGGTAATTCCAAGCGCGAACTGCAGTTGCTCAAGCACATCGCCGCGCAGGAACGCACCGGCGGCCGGGCGCTGATCGACGATCCGCTGTTCCGCGACCGCATTGCGCAAGTGGAGATCGACCTGATGGCGCTGGAGATCACCTGCCTGCGCGTGGCCGCCGCCGATCGCGACGGCAGGGCGCCCGGACCGGAGGCGTCGATCCTCAAGATCAAGGGCACCGAGATCCAGCAGGAGCTGACGGAACTGATGATGGAAGCGGTCGGACCGTACGCGCTGCCCCACCTGCCCATGGCCTGGGGCGACCACTGGATCGGCGCAAAGGTGGGGCCCGACTATGCCGCGCCGCTGGCGGCGCGCTACCTCAACTACCGCAAGACCAGCATCTACGGCGGTTCGAACGAGATCCAGCGCAACATCATTGCGCAGATGGTTCTGGGATTGTGAGCACCCCTAACCGCAAAGGCGCCAAGAAAGGCACGCAAAGGAAACCATGATTCCTGGAACAATTGCGCCGAGGTGAGATCGTCGCAGTAGCGATTTACGTAACCCGCACTCCTTTGCGCCCCCTTTGCGCCTTCGCGCCTTTGCGGTTGGGGCTTACTGAATGAGGTTTTGAGAATATGGACTTCAATCTCACCGAAGAACAGCAGATGCTCAAGGACAGCGTCGACCGCTTCCTTGCCAAGAATTTCACATTCGAACAGCACCGCCAGCTGCTCGCGGAAAAGCAGGCGATGAGCCCGCAACTGTGGCAGGGTCTGGCCGGGCTGGGCGTGCTCGGCGTGCCGTTCTCCGACGAGTACGGCGGTTTCGGCGGTGGCGGCGTCGAAACCATGCTGGTCATGGAAGCCCTCGGCCGCAACCTGGCGCTGGAGCCTTATCTCGCCACTGTGGTCCTTGCCGGCGGTTGCGTGGATTACGGCGGCGCCGACTGGCAGAAGAAAATCCTCATCCCGAAAATCATCGATGGCTCGATGCTGCTGGCCTTCGCGCATTCGGAACCCGATGCGCGCTTCGACCTGGGTCATGTCGGGACCCGGGCCCTGCGCGACGGCAATAATTTTCTGCTCGAAGGCAGCAAGAACCTGGTGCTGCATGGCGCGGTCGCGGAGAAATTCATCGTCTCGGCCCGCACCTCGGGCAATCCCGGCGATGCGCACGGCGTCACGCTGTTCATCGTCGAAGCCGACGAGGAAAACCTGGGCGGCCACGAATATCCCCTGTTCGACGGAACCCGCGCCCTCGACCTGCAGCTCGACGGCGTCAAAGTCGGGCCGGAATCGGTCATCGGCACGCTGGATGGCGCGATGCCCCTGATCGAAGCCGTCGCCGACCGCGCAATGGCCGCGCTCTGCGCCGAAGCGGTAGGGCTGATGTCGGCCCTGCATGCCGTTACCGTGGAATACCTCAAGACCCGCCAGCAATTCGGCCAGCCGATCGGCCGCTTCCAGGCCCTCCAGCATCGCGCGGTGGACATGCTGATGGCCCTTGAGCAGGCGCGTTCGATGGCCATTCTTGCCGCGTCCCGCGTCGATTCGACGAATGTTGCCGAACGCCGCAAATCCATTGCGGCAGCCAAGGAGCTTATAGGCCGCGCCGGCCGCTATGTCGGCCAGCAGGCCATTCAGCTGCACGGCGGCATGGGCATGACCGACGAGCTGAACGTCAGCCATTATTTCAAGCGGCTGACCGCCATCGACATCCTGTTCGGGAATGCCGCGTACCAGCGCACCCGCTTTGCAACCATGAAGGACGAGTCCGCCGCCAGGATGACCGCGCCCCGCAAGTCCTGGGTGAAAATCTAACCCTTCACCGCAAAGACGCAAAGGCGCGAAGGTTTCGCAAAAAGAAATGCAAGAACCGGGAAGGGTTGCAAATCTCCAAGTCATCGCCAAAGTCGCAGGAATTCCATCCGGCTACGGTGGTATTGACGAAGGATCGCTCAGCTTTCGGTTGCGTTCCCCTTTGCGCCTGCGCGTCTTTGCCGTGAAAAATTGTTCAAGGTTAATGAAATGATTGATCGAGTAGGGGTGGTTGGTGCGGGTCTCATGGGTTCGGAAATCGCGCTGGTGTTCGCACTGGCGGGCAAGGACGTGTTGCTGAACGACACCAGCGAGGAAAGCCTCAAGCGGGCCAGGGATAACCTGGCGAAGATCCTGGAAAAAGGCGTGGGACGAGGCTTCTACAAGCCGGAAGACGTACAG
>DASVNF010000214.1:0-7127 GCA_036384015.1 Burkholderiales bacterium | reverse complement strand
CCAGCAGCTGGCCGCGGCGCGGCGCGACTTTGCCCAGGCGATCTACAACACGATCCTGAACCAGTTGAAACTCAAGGCCGCGGTGGGCAAACTCACCGAAGCCGACCTGGCCGACGTCAACGCCCTGCTCAGGGATAACGGGAAATAAGTAATGAAACACGGATTCTTCGCATTGGTCGCGCGCGGCAGCCTGGCTGCGCTGGCGATCGTTGCGCTCCTTGCGGGCTGCAAACGCGAAGATGTCCGCAGCTTCCAGGGCGTCACAGAAGTCGAATACGTCCGCCTGACGGCGCCGCACTCGGGCAACCTTGCCACGCTGTCGGTCAAGCCCGGTGCGAGGGTTTCCGAAGGGTCACCGGTGTTCTCGGTTGTCGAGGCGGAAGATGTCTCCGCGCACAAGGATGCGGCGCAACGGCTGGCGCACCTGCAGAAGCAGGGTAAAGACGCGCAGTCCGATCCGAAAGCCATGGACAGCCTCAAGACCGAAGTGGCGGAGACCGAGTGGAAGCTGTCGCAGAAATCGGCGAACGCCCCTTCCGACGGCGTCGTGGTCGAAACGCTCTTCTCGAAGGGCGACTGGGTTCCGGCCGGAGCCCCGGTCGTCGCCATTCTGCCGGTGGACAAGATCAAGGTTCGTTTCGAGGTGCCCCTCGATGTGGCGGCGCACCTGCAGCACGGCCGCAGCGTCACCCTGGTCTGCCATGGCTGCGAGGACACGGTCGAGGCGACCATCATCTATGTTTCGCCTTTCGCGCTCGGAGACGGGGAGAAGGATCCCGCCGCTTTGCGCTACATGGTCGAAGCGCGTCCCAACGCAGCCCAGGCAGCCATGCTGAAACCCGGGTTGCCGGTAACCGTGATCCTCTAACTTTTCCCATTCGCCGATGCATCGCGGCGACCTTTCACGGATCAAGCCATGATTCGAATCGCTGCATACGGGCTGCCAGGCAGATCCTCCTCGCTCCGCGTCGCGGCTGTACTGGGCCTGGCGTTCCTGGCCGCCGCATGCGGCAAGGAAGAGGCCAAGGCTCCGGAGGCGCGGCTGGTGAACGTAGTGCGGGTCAATCCCGGATCAGGCAGCAGCGAAGTCGCCTACTCAGGCGACGTGCGCGCGCGTTACGAGACCAACCTCAGCTTCCGTGTGGCGGGAAAGATCGTTGCGCGCAACGTCGAAGTCGGCAGCGTGGTGCGCGCCGGAGAAATCCTTGCGCGACTCGATCCTGAAGATCAGAAGTTGAACGCCCAGAGCGCCCAATCCCAGCTGGCCGCGGCCCAGTCCGAGCACGACCAGATCAAGGCCGACCTCGAGCGCTATACCGATCTCTACAACAAGGAATTCATCAGCAAGGCGGATTACGACCGGCGCGTGAGCTCCTTCAACGTCGCCCAGGCCAGACTCGCACAAGCGAAGGCGCAGCTCTCCGTGACACAGAACCAGACGGGGTACACGACGCTTGCGGCCGACCATGCCGGCGTGGTCACCGCGATCCAGACGGAAGTCGGACAGGTGGTCGCGCCCGGCCAGACGGTGATGAAGCTCGCGCGCACCGACGACAAGGAAGTCGTGATCAGCATTCCGGAGAACCGGCTTGCCGAGGTGAGCGGATCGAAGGCCATCTCCATCACGCTGTGGGCCAATCCCGGTTCGAAGTACAAGGGCAAGGTGCGCGAGGTCAGTCCGTCCGCGGATCCGGTCACCCGCACGTACGCCGCGAAAATATCCGTTCTGGATCCCGATGCCGCGATGAAGCTGGGCATGACCGCCAATGTTTACCTCAGCGGCGTGCAACGCGGGGCTTCGGCGCTGCTGCCGGCCACGGCGCTGTACCAGGACAACGGCAATGCGGCGGTATGGGTGGTGGATCCGGTTGCCAGTACGGTACGGCTGGTTCCTGTCGAAGTCGGCGAATACATCGAGGACAAGGTTGCCATCACCTCGGGGCTGAAGCATGGCGACGTGGTGGTGCGGGCGGGCGTGCACAAGCTCTTCGACGGCGAGAAAGTGCGCGTTGCGGAAGATCCGACCGCCGCCCGGGAGCCCGCCAGAGAGGCGGCCCGGTGAAGGGGCCCAACGTCTCCGAATGGGCGCTGGAGCACCAGTCACTGGTGCTCTTTTTCATGCTGGCGCTCGCGGCCGCCGGCCTGTTCTCCTATTTCAAGCTGGGCCAGGCCGAAGACCCGGACTTCACCTTCAAGGTCATGGTGGTGCGGGCGATCTGGCCCGGTGCCTCGCCGGCAGAAATGGAAGAGCAGGTCGCCGAACGGCTGGAAAAGAAGCTGCAGGAAACGCCGTACCTGGACAATCTCCGCTCCTATACCAAGACCGGCGAGACCACGATCTTCGTCACCCTGAAGGATTCCACGCCGCCGCGGGAGGTCGCGGGTGTCTGGTACCAGGTCAGGAAGAAGATCGGCGACATCCGCCAGACGCTGCCGGCCGGCGTGTTCGGCCCGTTCTTCAACGATGAATTCGGCGACGTGTTCGGCAACCTCTACGCCTTCACCGGAGACGGCTATTCGTATGCCGAACTGAAGGATTACGTGGAGGAAGCGCGCAGGGAGATCCTGCGCGTTCCCAGCGTCGCCAAGGCCGAATTGCTGGGGGACCAGGACGAAAAAATCTACGTCGAGATCTCTCATCGCAAGCTCGCCAACCTGGGCATCGATCCGCTGTCTATCTTCAATGTCCTGCGGGAACAGAACGCGATGACTCCGGCAGGGTCCATCGATACCAATTCCGACCGCATCTACCTGCGCATATCCGGCAGCTTCGATTCGGTCGAGAGCATCCGCGAGATCGGCATCCAGGCCAATGGCCGCCTGTTCAGGCTCGGAGACATCGCCCGCGTCTATCGGGGCTACACCGATCCACCGACGCAAAAGGTCCGCTACATGGGGCAGGAAGCCGTGGCGCTGGCGGTGTCGATGGCCAAGGGCGGCGACATCATCCAGCTCGGCAAGGACCTGGATTCCGCATTCGAGCGCATCAGGCGGGAACTGCCCGTCGGGGTCGAAGTGCACCAGTACTCCAACCAGCCGCAGGTGGTGGCGCGCTCGGTGGACGAATTCATGAAGACGCTGCTCGAGGCCGTTGTGATCGTGCTGGCAGTCAGTTTCTTCAGCCTCGGCTTCCGGACCGGACTTGTGGTCGCGCTGTCCATCCCCCTGGTCCTGGGCGTCACCTTCCTGATGATGAAGCTGTACGGCATCGACCTGCAGCGCATTTCACTGGGTGCGCTGATCATTGCCCTCGGGCTGCTGGTGGACGACGCCATCATCTCGGTGGAAATGATGGCCACCAAAATGGAGCAGGGCCTGGACCGGGTCAAGGCGGCGAGCTTCGCCTATACCTCGACGGCGTTTCCGATGCTGACCGGCACGCTGATAACCGCCGCCGGATTCATGCCCGTGGGGTTTGCCAAGTCGTCGGCCGGTGAATACACGTTTTCGATATTCGCCGTGGTGACCATTGCGCTGCTGGTTTCCTGGGTGGTGGCGGTGCTGTTCACCCCCTACCTCGGCTACAAGCTGCTGCCCGACTACAAGCCCCACCCGGACCATGGCCACGACGTCTACCAGAAGCCGTTCTACCGCCGCTTCCGGGGGCTGGTGACCTGGTGCGTCACATGGCGCAAGACCGTGATCCTGATCACGGTGGCGGTGTTCGCCGTTTCGATGTTCGGCTTCCGCTACGTCCAGCAGCAGTTTTTCCCGTCGTCGAACCGGCCGGAACTGATCGTGGACCTGTGGCTGCCGCAGGGCGCGTCCTTTCAGGCCACCGAGATCCAGGTCAAGCGTTTCGAGGACAAGCTGAAAGGCGATCCCAACATCGTCAACTACGTGGCCTATGTCGGCAACGGCAGCCCGCGTTTCTACCTTCCCCTGGACCAGCAGCTTGCCAACGCGAATTTTGCGCAGTTCGTCGTGGTGGCCAGCGACAATGTCGCGCGCGAGGTGCTGTACGAGAAATTCAACCGGACACTGGAGGCGGAATTCTCGATGCTGCGCGGCCGGGTAAACCGGCTGGAGAACGGCCCCCCCGTCGGTTATCCCGTGCAGTTCCGGGTGGTGGGACCCGACATTCCGACTGTGCGCAGGATCGCACTGGAGGCCGCCGACATCATGCGGTCGAATCCCAATACCCAGAACGTGCACCTGGACTGGAACGAGCAGGTCAAGCACGTCCGGCTCGAGATCGACCAGAACAAGGCGCGGGTGATCGGCGTGAGTTCGCAAGGCCTGTCGCTGGTGATGAACTCGATCCTCACCGGCTACAGCATCACCCAGTACCGGGAGAAGGACGAGCTGATCGAAGTGCTGGCCAGGGCGGAGACCGCCGAGCGCATCGACCCCGGCAGGATCGGCGAGATCAACGTGGCGACGCAGTCCGGAAAATGGATTCCGCTCGCGCAGATCGCCACCATCGAGTACGGTTTCGAGGAAGGCATCATCTGGCGCCGCAACCGCCAGCACACCGTAACGGTGCGGGGCGACATCCGCGGCGACGTACAGGCGCCGGTGGTCTCCAAGCAGCTCGATCCACGGCTCGACGGGTTGCGAGCGAAACTTCCGCCGCACTACCGCATCGACATGGGCGGTGCGATCGAGGAGAGCGCGAAGGGGGAGAACTCGATCATCGAGGTCATGCCGATGATGCTCGTCGCGGTGCTGACGCTGCTGATGATCCAGTTGCAGAGCTTCCAGAAAACCTTCATGGTGCTGCTGACCTCGCCGCTGGGCCTCATCGGCGTGGCGTTCATCCTGCTGACCTGGAACGTCCCCTTCGGCTTCGTCGCCAACCTCGGCGTGATCGCGCTGTTCGGCATGATCATGCGCAATTCGGTGATCCTGGTGGACCAGATCGAGCAGGACATCAACAGCGGGCATTCCCAATGGGAAGCCATCATAGAGGCGACCGTGCGCCGCTTCCGTCCCATCGTCCTCACCGCGCTGGCCGCCGCGCTGGCGATGATTCCGCTGTCCCGCTCGAACTTCTGGGGACCGATGGCGGTCGCAATCATGGGCGGCCTCATCTCCGCCACGATACTGACGCTGCTCTTCGTGCCCGCGTTGTATGCGGCCTGGTTCCGCGTCAGGAAACCCTGAACCCGGGAACGATCCGCATTCCGCCGCCAACCGTCAGCCGCACGCCATCGCGCGGCACCGACTGCAAGTGCCCCCGTTGAAACGGCGCCCGCTGCGGCCGGCGACTGCGTTCGATCGCGTCGAATCCTTCGCTGCGGAACCGGCAGGCGACACTACGCTGGAGCGGTTGTTCGCCGACGATCTCGCCGCGCATGCCGACAGGTCCGGCTTCCGCCTGCTCGCCATCGGCACGGAGGCGTTCCTGATGCGCACCTCGCTGGCGGATGCGGCGCAACGATCGCTCGACCTGCAGTACTACATTTACCGGGACGATGATACCGGAGCTCTGTTGACACAGGCCTTGCTGAAGGCCGCGGACCGCGGCGTGCGCGTGCGCCTGCTGGTCGACGACCTCAACATATTGCGGAAAGACGACGACGTGACCGCGCTCGATGCCCATCCGCGCATCGAGGTGAGGATTTTCAATCCCTTTGCCACGCGCGGCGATGCCAGCCTGGCCCGGCTCGCCAGCTTCGTTTCCGACCCGGCCCGCCTCAACCGGCGCATGCACAACAAGAGCTTCATCGCCGACAACCTGTGCGCGATCGTGGGCGGGCGCAACATAGGCGACGAATACTTCGATGCCGGCCGCGATTTCGGTTTCGGCGATCTCGACGTGCTCGCCGTGGGGCCGGTGACCCGAAAAATCTCGCAGAGCTTCGACCAGTACTGGAACAGTGCGTACGCCTATCCGTTGTCGGCAATGGGAATGCGCGCCAAGGCTGCGCTCTGGATGGAGCGCGTGCGTCTGCGGCTCGGCCGCCACTTCATCCGCATGCGCAAATCGGACTATGCGTCCAGCCTGAGGAAGACGGATCTGGCTGCGCAGCTGAGCGAACGCCACCTGGCCCTCGAATGGGCGAACGCGACACTGATTGCCGATCTGCCCGGAAAGATCATGCAGGCCCCGGAATCGGCCTCGACGCTGCCTTACGACCGGTTGCGCGAACTCGCCGAACACGCCTCGGAAGAGATCATCCTGGTTTCACCCTATTTCGTACCGGGGGAGGAGGGCGTTGCCGCGCTAAGGCAGATCCGCAGCCGCAACGTAAGGGTGCGCGTGCTGACAAATTCTCTGGCCTCGTCCGATGTGGCGGCGGTGCATGCCGGTTACAGCCGGTATCGCGGAACGCTCCTGGCGATGGGGGTCGAACTCTACGAACTCAAGCCCATTGTCCCGGCCGGCCGGCGGCGCAAGCGAAAAATCATGTTCGGATCCGCGCGAGCCAGCCTGCATGCCAAGACTTATGTTTTCGACCGCAGGCGGGTGGTGATAGGTTCGATGAACCTCGATCCGCGCTCCATGTACCTGAATACCGAACTGGGGCTGATGATCGAAAGCGAGGCCCTGTGCGCCGACATTGCGGAGTCGTTCGACGAACTGGTCGGTCCGGACTACAGTTACCGCGTGGAACTGGCCGATGAGCACGGCGCATTGCGCTGGTCGGGCGAAGACAAGGGCGTGAAGGTGGTTTATTCCCACGATCCCCAGGCGAGCATCTGGCGCAGGCTCGCGGTCAAGGTCCTGGGAATGTTGCCGATCGAAAGACAGCTTTGAATACTGAAGGCATAAAAAAATGAACCTGCGCCCCGCATCCTGGATGTCCCGGCTCTCCCTGCTGCTGCTCATCGCAACCCTGCTCGGCGCGCGCGTCGCGGCGGCACAGGATTGCGGCATTGCGACCGCGCACCCGCTTGCAAATCGCGCCGGCTGCGACATCCTGCAGGCCGGCGGCAACGCCTTCGATGCATCGGTTGCGGTGGCCGCTGCGCTCGCCGTGGTGGAGCCGTTTGCATCCGGCCTTGGCGGCGGTGGTTTTCTGCTGCTGCACCGCGCCGCGGACGGCTTCGAAGTTTTCGTGGACGCGCGCGAAACCGCGCCAGGCAGGGCGACGCCGGCGTCTTATCTCGGCGCCGACGGCAAGCCGCGCGGCAAGTTGTCGCTCGACGGCCCGACAGCCGCCGCAATTCCCGGAACGCCG
>DASVNF010000213.1:0-16979 GCA_036384015.1 Burkholderiales bacterium | reverse complement strand
CCACCTGCTCCCGCAGACCGGAATCCCGTACGATTGGGAAAAACGGTTGTCGGCGTCATTCATTGTCAGCCCCGCGTACGGCACGCGCGCCTCGTCGGTCAGAAGATTGAAGCCGTGGTACGCGGAAGCGGACCGCGCAATGCTCAATGCACAAGTCCGCGCCGTGATTTTTTATCGCCGCTTTGGATTCGAACCGGAGGGCGAGACTTTCCTCGATGCAGGCATCCCGCATATCGCAATGTCCCGGCCGCTCTAGGCCGAAATGGTGAAACGGAACATCCGGTCTTCGAGCAACTCGCCGTTTTCGTCGAAGCTTCTTTCACGGAAGCGGACTTCCCCGTTCATCCCGATCAGCAAGACCGACGAGGCGCGCGTGCCGTACGCGGGGCTGACAATGAATGACGCCGACAACCGTTTTTCCCAATCGTACGGGATTCCGGTCTGCGGGAGCAGGTGGTCCTGGGCCAGATCCCGGTCTGCCAGCACCGCGAGCAGGTCCTCTTCCGTGACTTCTGCATCCCCGCTCAGCATGGACTGCAAGCGGCGCCTGCCGCGTTCGACCTTCGGCCACGGGGTATCCAGCCGGTCATTGCTCAATCCGTGGACGCCCGGCTCGACGCGGCGGGATTTTCCTTCGGCATGGGAGACGTAGTACAAGTCCGACGCGTCGCCGGCCAGAAGATTGAAGCCGTGGTACGCGGAAGCGGACCGCGCAATGCTTTCGGCATAGCTGCGCGCATCAGCGTTTTCCGTGAGAAAGCGTGCGACCATCTGTCCTCGGGAGCGCGTACCGGCCTCGGGGCGCGTGCCGTCACGATAGTTGGTTACGGCGGACCAGCGGCCGTCGCGCGTCACGCCCATCCAGGTCCCGCCTTTTTCCAGATCGCGGCCTCCGAGCACTTCCGGAGCGTCTTCCCAGTAGTCGGCAGCCGTCGTGGGCCGGGCGAAAAACTCGTCTCGGTTTGCGGCCAGCACCAGCGCGAAATCCGGATGGGCCTGGTGGGCGAACAGGATCAGGCACATCGGGGTTCCTCGAAGCACTCGATCTGGCGCTTGCTTCCCGGCGCCAGGTTGGCGCTGAAATCCATGCGCCCGACCAGTTCGGCAAGGCAGGCCTCGAAAGCTGCGCCATCGCTCACGCCTTCGTAGATTTCCATCCACAGGCACGGCTCATCGCGTTTTGTCAGCACGCGGCCTTCGATTCCGAAGCGTTCCTGGATGGCGGATTGCAGTTTGCGCACGGCGACGGACGCAGCGCCGGCTTGCGCGACGCGATAGTAGATGTAATAGGAAAACGCCAAGAGGCCGGCGGACTCAGACGGTCGGGACGAGGCGGACTTCCGGACCCGCGTCCGTGCGCAAGTGGAGCGTTTCGTCCGCGCTGGAGGTTTGCACGACCGCCAGCAGGTCGGTGCCGCCGTCGGGAGACGGCGCCGCATTGACCACCACGGCACGCGATCGGCCGCCGTTCACCAGAATTTCTCCCGGATGCGCTGCCTCCCGGACATGCCCGGCGCGCAGTCGCCGCTTGACCTCACCCAGGTAATGCGTGCGGGCGACGATTTCCTGCCCCGGGTAGCAGCCCTTGTCGAAACTGATGCCGCCCACTTCGTCCAGGCCGACCATTTGCGGTACGAACTGGTCCTGGGTCGCGACGGTGATCCACGGAATGCCGGAACGCACCTGCAGCCAATCCCATGCAGCGGAGCCTGCCGGCAGCGCCAGCTTGGCCAGCGAATCCCACAGCGGTTCGATTGCAGCGGCCGGGACCAGTGCCAGGAAGGCGTCGCCAGGCAGGCGCAGCAGGCTTGCCGCCGGATAAAACACTATTTCCAGCGGCCTGGCCGGCGGTTGCCCAACTGCCTTGCCCAGGATGGTAGCCGCCTGCGGTCCTCCGAGACCGATCGCCCGTACCGACTGCGCGCGCTCGATTTTGACCTGGGAACGCAGGACGAACTTCTTCAACCGCGCCATGATCGGCTCGGACAAATCGCGCGGCAGGAGCATCAGGTATCCGTCGGGCCACGACACCAGCAGGAAACTGGCGAGCAGCCGGCCCTGTGGAGAACAATAGCCGCCATACTGGGCATTGACGGGCGTGACCTGGCGCAAGTCGCAGGTCAACTGGCCCTGCAGGAAGGACTGGGCATCGGCGCCCGAGAACAGAAGCAGGTCGTAATGGGCGAGGGGGGTGACGAATACAGCCGCCTTCGCAGCGCCGAGTTCTTGCGCGGGATCGCCGAAATAGGCCCGGGCGGCACCTGAAAAGGCGCCGTCAACCTGTTTCCAGTCGAAGGGATTTCCCATGTCGGTCGTGCGGACTCCGGATTGCTGAACAGAGAGAATTATAAATCCCGTAACGGCTGACCTGAACGTATGCTGCGCATTCCGATTTCGCCATCACTCCTGCTGGCCACCGCACTGGTGCTCGTGCATGGCGCGGCATGCGCATGTTTGCTCGGTTTTGTCCCTGGCTGGGGCTGGACCGGTGCGGGGCTGATCGCGGTTGCGGCAAGCCTGTTTTTCCACCTTTGGCGCGACGCGTTGGGGCTGGCCCGGGATGCCGTGGCGGAAATCAGCCTGGACGAAGACGGGAACTGCGATTTGCTCACGCGTGCGGCTGGGGAGTTGCAGGGCAGGGTGATGGCATCAACCTTTGTCTCGGCTTTCCTGATCGCAGTCAACGTCAGGCTGGACTCGGGGCGCGCGCGAACGGTGATCCTGTTGCCGGACAGTGCTTCTGCCGAGAACAGGCGAAAGCTGCGCGTCTGGCTGCGGCACGCGTTGCGGCTGCAGCAACCCGGTTCAGCCGGCCTTTAACAGCGTGTTGCGGGCTTCGGGCAGCAAGCCGGGATAGTCGCGGCTGAAATGCAGACCGCGGCTTTCGTGCCGCAGCATGGCGCATTGGACGATCAGATCGGCGGTCGTCACCAGATTGCGCAAGTCGAGCAGATCGGCGGTAACGCGAAAATTCGAGTAGTACTCCTGGATTTCGGCCGCCAGAAGCCGGATCCGGTGCTGGGCGCGTTCCAGGCGCTTGTTGGTCCGCACAATGCCGACATAGTCCCACATGAAACGGCGCAGTTCGTCCCAGTTGTGGGAAATCACGATTTCCTCGTCCGCGTCGGTAACCCGGCTTTCGTCCCATTGCGGCAGGGCGGGCGCGGCGGGCTTCGGCTGGGCGAGGATGTGGCGCGCGGCGGCCTGCCCGAAGACCAGGCATTCGAGAAGCGAGTTGCTGGCCAGCCGATTGGCCCCGTGCAAGCCGGTATGGGCGGTCTCGCCGACGGCGTAGAGGCCGTCCACGTCGCTGCAGCCGTTGCGATCGGTCTGGATGCCCCCGCAGGTGTAGTGCGCCGCCGGCACCACCGGAATCGGCTGCCTGGAAATGTCGATTCCGAACTCCAGGCAGCGGGCGTAGATGTTGGGAAAGTGCTCGTGCAGGAATTCGGCGGGTTTGTGGGTGATGTCCAGGTAAACGCAATCCAGGCCGCGCTTCTTCATTTCGAAGTCGATCGCCCGCGCCACCACGTCGCGGGGCGCCAGTTCCGCCCGCTGGTCGTGGGCGGGCATGAAGCGGCTGCCGTCAGGCAGGCGTAACACGCCGCCTTCACCCCGCACCGCCTCGCTGATGAGGAAGGATTTGGCGTGCGGATGGTAAAGGCAGGTGGGATGGAACTGGATGAACTCCATGTTGGCGATGGTGCAGCCGGCCCGCCAGCCCATGGCGATGCCATCGCCCGTGGAGGTGTCCGGATTGGTCGTGTAGAGGTAAACCTTGCCTGCCCCACCGGCAGCCAGCACGACCTGATCTGCCGCAATCGTATGGACCTGTCCGGATGTCTGGTCGAGGGCATAAAGTCCGTGGCAGCGGCGCTCGGCCAGGCCGAGCTTGGGGCCGGTAATCACATCAACCGCTACGTGGTGCTCAAGCAGGGTGATGTTCGGGTGCGCCTTGACCTTCGCCTCGAGGGTGGCCTGGACGGCGTGGCCGGTGGCGTCGGCGGCATGAATGACCCGGCGGTGGCTATGGCCTCCCTCGCGGGTCAGGTGGTAGCCGATTTCGCTGGTTTCGTCCCGGGTAAAGGGCACGCCCTGGCCGATCAGCCACTCGATCGCCTGGCGGCCGTGCTCGACGACCAGGCGGGTGACCTCGGGATCGCACAGGCCGGCACCGGCGACCTGGGTATCGCGGATATGATCCTGCGGCGAGTCCTCCTTTGCCAGGACGGCGGCGATACCGCCCTGCGCCCAGTTCGAGGCGCCGTCGAGAAGCTCCCGCTTGGTGATGATGCCGACCTTGCGGCTGTCGGCGAGATTCAGCGCGACCGTCAAGCCGGCCAGGCCACTGCCGACGATGGCGACGTCGAAGCGCTTCAGCAGGGTGCTCAATGCAGGAAAGTCGGACTCGGAAGTGTCGAAGCGCGGCAGTTTAACCCAACCGGGATGCCGAAATCCGGCACCCTCGACGCCCCGGCCGCATGAATGAACTAAAGCGGGAACGCCGCTGTCAGTGGCTAAGCGAATCGCTATGCGCATCCCGGACTGGTGGCTCGGTTATACTTAGGCGCCTTTTTTGAGGCGCCAGTGATCAAAAAACAGAAAATTCGGGAAAACGTGGCTAGATGAGCGACCGTGAAGTTGACCAGCAGCTGGTCGAACGGGCGCAGCGCGGAGACAAGCAGGCTTTTGAGCTGCTGGTTGCAAAATACCAGCGCAAGCTGGGCCGCCTGCTATCCCGGTTCATACGCGATCCTGCCGAGGTGGAAGACGTCGCCCAGGAGGCCTTCATCAAGGCCTACCGGGCTTTGCCCTCATTCCGGGGGGACAGCGCGTTCTACACCTGGCTGTATCGCATAGGGATCAATACCGCCAAAAATTACCTGGTGGCGATGGGCCGGCGCGCCCCGACCACCACGGAATTCGACAGTGAGGAGGCTGAGAATTTCGAGGACGGCGACCAGTTGCGGGATATGAACACCCCCGAGGCCGAGCTGATGAGCAAGCAGATCGCCACGACGGTGAACCAGACCATGGAACAGTTGCCTGAGGAGTTACGGACCGCCATTACGCTGCGTGAAATCGAGGGTATGAGCTACGAGGACATTGCAAGTGTGATGAACTGCCCGATCGGAACCGTCCGGTCGAGAATTTTCAGGGCGCGCGAGACCATCGCGGACAGGTTGCGCCCACTGCTGGAAACGAGCAAAGACAAGAGGTGGTAAGCATGGAACGAATTTCCGCATTCCTGGATGGCGAAGTCGAAGACAACGAGATTTCAGCGCAGCTTGCCCGTCTCAAGCAGGATCCGGCTCTTCGAGAGGCCTGGGACACTTACCACCTGATCGGGGACGCGATGCGCGGCGACGCCGGCGTGGCCCCCGCTTTCATGAGCCGCTTCAGCGCGGCTCTCGCGCAAGAGCCCACCGTGCTTGCGCCGAAGGCGCCGGTCCGCAAGTCCGGCGCACGCCGCATCGCCTTGCCGCTTGCCGCTTCCTTCGGCGGCGTGGCACTGGTCGCCTGGATGGCCTTGTCCAACAATCCACTCATGCCGCGCGAGGAGAAGCTGGCTGCGAACCAGCCACAGCCTGTCGTGCAAGCCGCGGTAAAACCGGCGAACGGCGCGGTAAACGATTACCTTCTGGCACACCAGCAGTTCTCGCCCAGCACCACGATGCAGGGCGTGGCATCCTATGTCAGGACAGTGTCCGGGCGCGAAGAGGACATGCGTTGACATGGTGAGACCGGCTCTGCTGTTGCCCGCGCTGTTCGGGCTGGGGTTTTCAGTAGGGGCCGCACTGGCCGACCCGCTGGAGCAGGATCAGGCGGTGGCAATGCTGCAGCGGATAGCCGATGCAGCGCGCAAGCTGAATTTCGTCGGCACCTTCGTCTACCAGCACGGCGACCAGGTCGAAACCTCGCGCATCGTCCATGTGCTCGACGCCAGCGGCGAGTACGAAAAGCTCGAAACCCTGGACGGACCGCGCCGCGAAATCATCCGCACCAACGACGAAGTCCTCTGCTACTACCCCGAAGCGAAGATCGTCCGCAGCGAAAAGCGCGTTTCCCGTCGCACGTTCCCTGCGCTCCTGCCCGAGCAGATATCCTCCATCACAGAGCACTACCAGCTCCGCAAGGGCGGGACGGAACGCATCGCCGGTTTCGATGCGCAGGCGCTGGTGCTCGAACCCCGCGACGGGTTGCGCTACGGCCACAAGTTCTGGACCGAGACCGCGACCGGACTGCTGCTCAAGGCGCGCATGGTCGACGAACGCCACAATGTCGTGGAGCAGTTCAGCTTCACGCAACTGGCCATCGGCAGTGGCGTAAACCGGGAAATGGTGAAGCCTTCGTTCAATGTGCGCTTTCCGGAATGGCGCCTGGACCGTTTCGCAAACAACATGGACGGCAAGGTCGAATCCGGCTGGGCTGTGAAGAGCTTTCCGGCGGGTTTCCGCAAGATCATGGAAATGCGCCGCAGCAAGCAGGGCAACTCGATTCCGGTGACGCACCTGGTGTACTCGGACGGCCTGGCAGCAGTCTCGGTTTTCATCGAACCCAGCGCGAGCCGCAGCCGCATCAATGAGGGCCTGACACGCCAGGGTGCCATCAATATCTATACCCGCACCATCAACGACCAGGTCGTGACCGTGCTTGGCGAAGCACCGGCATCGACGGTCATGCAGATCGGCGACTCGATTTCCTTTCGCGGCAAGTAACCCAATCGGCTGCTGCCGCGCTATCCTTTCCCATTGCCCGTTTTGTCCGAGGACATCCCGATGTTCAGACAGCTGATTGCCCCTGCGTTGCTGCTCCTGTTGCCCGTGACGGGCTTGGCCCAGGTCCATGGTCTGCCGGACTTCACCGAGCTTGTGGAAAAACAGGGGCCGTCGGTGGTCAACGTGAGCACCACGTCCAGCGCGCGCGGCGGGCCGCAAAGCCCGGTTCCCGAGGACGATCCTTTCTACGATTTTTTCCGCCGCTTCGGTCCCCAGCAACCTCGCGACTACGAGGCCCGCTCGCTCGGTTCCGGTTTCATCATCAGTGCGGATGGCACCATCCTGACCAATGCGCACGTGGTCGATGCCGCCGATGACGTCACGGTGAAGCTGTCCGACAAGCGCGAGTTCAAAGCCACGGTCATCGGCTTCGACAAGCGCACCGACGTGGCCGTGATCAAGATCGAAGCCACCGGCCTGCCGGTGGTCAAGATCGGCGACCCGGAGAAACTCAGGGTCGGCGAATGGGTGCTCGCGATCGGCTCTCCGTTCGGTTTCGAAAGCACGGTTACCGCCGGCATCGTCAGTGCCAAGGGACGCTCGCTGCCCCAGGAAAATTACGTGCCTTTCATCCAGACCGACGTGGCCATCAATCCCGGCAATTCCGGCGGGCCGCTGTTCAATCTGAAGGGCGAAGTCGTCGGCATCAACTCCCAGATCTACAGCCGCACGGGCGGTTTCATGGGACTGTCGTTTGCCATTCCCATCGACGTCGCTACCGACGTTGCCAACCAGCTCAAGACCACCGGCCGCGTAAGCCGCGGCCGCATCGGCGTCACCATCCAGGAAATTACCAGGGAACTGGCGGAATCGTTCAAGCTGCCGAAGGCGGCCGGCGCGCTGGTGACCTCGGTGGAGAAAGGCAGTCCGGCGGACAAGGCGGGCGTCCAGGTCTCCGACGTCATAGTAAAGTTTGACGGCAAGGCCGTCGGCAGTTCTTCGGATCTCCCGCGGATCGTCGCCCAGACCCGGCCGGGTTCGAAAGTGAACATGGAGATCTGGCGCGGGGGAGCCAGCAAGGAAGTCGCTGTCACCGTGGCCGAAATGGCCGAGGACAGGACCGCTCAGCGTCCCGGCAGGAAGGAAAACGCCAAATCGGGCAACGTCGTCGCCCGCCTCGGCCTGACGCTAAGCGAACTGACCGGCGAACAGCGCAAGGAATTGGGCATCAGCGGCGGGCTGTTGATCGAAGACGCCCAGGGGCCGGCGCTGAAGGCAGGCATCCGTCGCGGGGACGTGCTCATGGCCATCAACAACCAGGACGTCAAATCCCTCGATCAGCTCAACCAGTTGATGAGCCAGTATGAAAAGGCCCGCAGCGTCGCCCTGCTGATCAAGCGTGGCGACGGCGCGCTGTACGTGCCGCTGCGCCTGGACGGCAGCAATTGACGCGGGGGCGGACCTTCCTTGCGGAAGGTTCGTCCGGCGGGCGCAAATCCGCTACAATTCACGGCTTTGGAATAGGCTTCGAAGGGCACGTCACGTGCCCTTTTTTCTGATGCAGCACATCCGCAATTTTTCGATCATTGCCCATATCGACCACGGCAAATCCACGCTTGCGGACCGGTTCATCCAGTATTGCGGCGGCCTTTCAGACCGGGAAATGGAAGAGCAGGTCCTCGATTCCATGGATCTCGAGCGTGAACGCGGCATCACCATCAAGGCCCAGACGGCAGCGCTGCGCTATCGCGCGCGGGACGGCCAGCAATACCAGCTCAACCTGATCGATACGCCGGGCCACGTGGACTTTTCCTATGAGGTCAGCCGCTCGCTGGCGGCCTGCGAAGGCGCCCTCCTGGTCGTGGATGCGTCCCAGGGGGTCGAGGCCCAGACCGTCGCCAACTGCTATACGGCGATCGAGCAGGGCGTGGAAGTCGTGCCGGTACTCAACAAGATCGATCTGCCGTCCGCCGAACCCGAGCGCGTGATTGAAGAAATCGAGGACATCATCGGCATCCCCGCCCAGGACGCGGTGCGCGCCAGCGCCAAGACCGGGGAAGGCGTGCAGGACATCCTGGAAGCTGTGATCAGCCGCATCCCGCCGCCGCAGGGCAATGCGGGCGGTCCGCTCAAGGCGCTGATCATTGATTCCTGGTTCGACAACTATGTCGGGGTCATCATGCTGGTGCGTGTCGTGGACGGCGCGCTGCGTCCGAAGAACCGCATCCTGCTGATGGCGAACAAAAGCAGCTTTCTGTGCGAGCAGGTCGGAGTATTCACGCCGAAGTCGCAGCCGCGCGAGGAACTCCTTGCCGGGGAAGTGGGCTTCGTCATCGCGGGTATCAAGGAACTCAAGGCGGCGCAGGTGGGCGACACCATCACGCTCGCGGATAATCCCGCCACCGAGGCGCTGCCGGGCTTCAAGGAAATCCAGCCGCAGGTATTCGCCGGTCTTTATCCGGTGGAATCCAACCAGTACGAAGCCTTGCGCGACGCGCTGGAAAAACTGCATCTTAACGATTCGTCCCTGCGTTACGAACCGGAAACCTCCCAGGCGCTGGGCTTCGGCTTCCGCTGCGGCTTCCTCGGCCTGCTGCACATGGATATCGTGCAGGAGCGCCTGGAGCGCGAATACGACATGGACCTCATCACGACCGCGCCGACGGTTGTGTATCAGGTGCAAATGCGCGACGGCAGCATGATGGAGATCGAAAATCCGTCGAAGCTGCCCGACCAGTCGAAGATAGAGGAGATACGCGAGCCCATCATCACCGCCACCATCCTGGTTCCGCAGGACTATGTCGGGGCGGTGATGACGCTGTGCAACGGCAAGCGTGGTGCCCAGCGCAACATGCAGTACATGGGCCGCCAGGTGATGCTGACCTACGAACTGCCGCTCAACGAAGTGGTGATGGATTTCTTCGACAAGCTCAAGTCCGTCAGCAGGGGCTATGCATCGCTCGACTACGAGTTCAAGGAATTCCGCGCCGCCGACTTGATCAAGCTCGACATCCTGATCAACAGCGACAAAGTTGATGCGCTTTCCCTGATCGTGCACCGGGACAACAGCACGTATCGCGGCCGCGAGCTGGCGTCACGTATGCGCGCCCTGATCCCGAGGCAGATGTTCGACGTGGCGGTGCAGGCGGCGATCGGCTCGCATATCATTGCGCGCGAAACCGTGAAGGCAATGCGCAAGAACGTGCTGGCAAAGTGCTATGGCGGCGACATCACCCGCAAGAAGAAGCTTCTGGAAAAGCAGAAGGCAGGCAAGAAGCGCATGAAGCAGATCGGCACGGTGGAAATTCCCCAGGAGGCCTTCCTGGCCATTCTGCAAGTCGACAACAAGTAAACGGCCCCGGCGGCCCGCAAGGTAAACGCAATGAATTTCGCCCTGCTGATGCTGATTCTCCTGCTGGCAACCGGAGCGGTATGGTTGCTGGACCATTTCGTGCTGCGCAAGCGCCGCGCGAAAGGCACGCGCGAACCCTGGTGGGTCGAGTATCCCAAGAGTTTCTTCCCCATCATCCTGATCGTGTTCGTGCTGCGGTCCTTCCTGGTGGAGCCGTTCAAGATCCCCTCCGGGTCCATGATCCCGACGCTGCTGGTCGGCGATTTCATCCTGGTCAACAAATACACCTACGGCATCCGCCTGCCGGTGTTGAACCGGAAGGTGCTGGATATCAACGACCCGAAACGCGGCGACGTCATGGTGTTCCGCTATCCGGAGAACCCGGGGCTGGACTACATCAAGCGGGTGGTCGGCGTGCCAGGTGACCGCCTTGAATACCGCAACAAGCGCCTTTCGGTCAACGGGGAGCTCGTCAAGGTGGACATCGCGGAGGACTACCAGTACGTCGAAGGCAACCTCAGTTTCGTGAACGCACTGCGGTTCTGGGAGCAGCTGGGCGAGCATCGCCATTCCATCATCATCAACCCGGATGCCCCGGTATTGCAGCTCGCGGGCGTGCGGCAGTTTCCGCTGCGGGAAAACTGCGATTACAATGAACAGGGATTCGCGTGCACGGTCCCCCCGGGAAACTATTTCATGATGGGCGACAACCGCGACTCCAGCTCCGACAGCCGCTACTGGGGATTCGTCCCGGAGCAGAACATCGTAGGCAAGGCTTTCCTGGTGTGGTGGAATTTCGGCGAACTGAAGCGCATCGGCAACCGGATCAATTAGCGGGAGCACACATGAGGCAGCAACAACGCGGCGTGACCTTTGTCGGCATGGTTTTCATAGCGGGCCTGATCGTGTTCGGCGCCATCATCGGCATCAAGCTGATCCCCGCGTACATCGAATTCGCCACCGTCCAGAACCACCTGCGCGAGCTGGCGCAGGGACCGGAGGGACGCGGCGGGAATATCAACGAAGTAGTGGCAGCTTTCCGCAAGCGTGCCCAGGTCGATGACATCCGCTCGGTGGCGGCAGAAGACTTGTCGGTCGAAAAAGACGGCAACAGCATCATCATCACGGCAGCCTATTCGACCAAAATAAAGTTGTTCGGCAACCTCAGCGCCTGCATCGATTTCGTGGCGATCGGCGGCAAGTGACAGCCCGCGGTCTGCCCGCCCTCCATGCCTGAAGCGGCGGTCGAACGCCGCCTTGCCTACCAGTTCCGCGATGCGTCGCTGTTGCGGCAGGCCCTGACTCATCGCAGCTTCGGAGCTCCGAACAACGAGCGCCTGGAATTCCTCGGCGACGGTCTGCTGAATTTCGTCGCCGCCCGGCTGCTCTACGAGCAGTTCGCGAAACTGCCGGAAGGCGACCTGTCGCGGCTGCGGGCCAGCCTGGTTAACCAGCAGACCCTCTCGGAACTGGCTGCCTCCCTGTCGCTTGGGGACCATCTGCGCCTGGGGGAAGGGGAATTAAAGAGCGGCGGCTTTCGCCGGCCTTCCATTCTGGCGGACGCGTTCGAGGCGCTGATCGGTGCAATTTTTCTCGATGGTGGATTCGCGGCTGCGGAGGAAGTGCTTCGCCGGCTTTACCAGCCCCTGATGGCGAAAGCCGATCCGGCTGCGCTGGGCAAGGATCCCAAGACTCGCCTGCAGGAATTTCTTCAGGGCAAACGCATGGGATTGCCGCAGTATTCCATCGTCAACGTCAGCGGCGAAGCGCACGAGCAGCATTTTCGCGTGGAATGCGCCATTCCCGAACTGGGACTGAAAAGCCTGGGTGAAGGTCCCAGCCGGCGCGCCGCGGAACAGGAAGCCGCGCGGGCTGCATACGCACTCGCGACCGCAAGCGAATGAAGTCCGCCGCGCAACCGCATCCCACCGGGCATCGCGCCGGCCTGGTCGCCATCGTCGGGCGCCCCAACGTCGGCAAGTCGACTTTGCTCAACCGCCTGGTGGGCACGAAAGTCAGCATCACGTCGAACCGCCCGCAAACCACGCGCCACCGCATTACCGGCATTCTCAGCGAGGCCGATGCGCAAATGGTATTCGTCGATACGCCGGGATTCCAGACCGCCCATGGGGGCGCCCTGAACAAGATGATGAACCGGACGGTCACCGATACCCTGCAGGGCATCGATGTGGTGTTGCTGGTGGTTGAGGCGAAGAGCTTTGGTCCGGAAGACAAAAAGCTGTTGCCGCTGTTGCCGAAAGACCTGCCGGTGCTTTTGGTCATCAACAAGGTGGATCTGATAAAGGACAAGAAAGAATTGCTGCCATTCATCGAACAGGCCAGCCGCCTGCGGGAATTCGCCGCGGTCGTGCCGGTCAGTGCCGCGAAGGGAACCCAGGTGCGCCACCTCGCGGCTACCCTCAAGTCCTATCTGCCGGAAGCACCCGCCCTGTACGGCGACGACGAGATCACGGATCGCCCCGAGCGCTTTCTTGCGGCAGAGCTGGTGCGTGAAAAGCTTTTCCGGCTGCTGGGCGAGGAACTGCCTTATGCGTCGACGGTCATGGTGGAGAAATTCGAGACCGAGGGCAACCTGCGCAGGATCCACGCAGCGATCGTGGTGGACAAACCAGGCCACAAGGCGATCGTGATCGGCAAAGGCGGCCAGAAGCTGAAGGAGATCGGCACCCAGGCGCGCCTGGACATGGAGAAGCTGTTCGGCGGCAAGGTCTATCTCGAACTGTGGGTGCGGGTCAGGAGCGGGTGGGCGGACAGCCAGCGGGCGCTGAAAACGCTCGGATACGACTAGGATCGCGACAGTTGCCAAGCAGCAGCGACAAGCAGAAGCAGGACGCGCAGCCGGCTTACGTTCTGCACACCTATCCGTTCCGCGAGACCAGCCTGGTCGCGGAAGTGTTCACGCGCAACTTCGGCCGCGTCGGCCTGGTGGCGCGCGGCGCGCGGCGCCCGAGGTCGGCATTGCGGGGCCTGATGATGGCCTTTCAACCCCTGCTCCTGTCCTGGGGCGGCAAATCCGAGTTGCGCACGCTGCACAAGGCGGAATGGCAGGGCGGTGTGCCGCAGCTGAAAGGCCTTGGGCTGATCTGCGGTTTTTACCTGAATGAGTTGCTGCTAAAGTTCCTGGCGCGCGAAGATCCGCACGAAGACCTGTTCGTCGTATACCACGAAGCCGTGCTCGCCCTCGCACGTGAGCCCCAGCCGGAAGGCACGCTGCGGCGCTTCGAGAAACACCTGCTGAAAGAACTGGGGTATGCGATCTCGCTTGACCGCGAGGCCGATACGGGCAGGCAGATCGATCCGCAAACGCGCTACACCTATGTGATCGAGCGTGGACCTGTCCCGCTGAACGGTCGCAGCGACGTCCAGATGGAGATCGAGGGCAGGGCATTGCTCGATCTGGCGTGCGACAATTTCACCAACGCAGCGACGCTTTCGCAAGGCAAGCTCCTGATGCGCTTCCTGCTGAATCATTACCTGGGGAACCAGGAACTGCACACGCGGCAGCTGTTGCGCGAGCTCAACCAGATATGACCTGCCGAAAATGACCAAGCTGAGCGTCAACGTCAACAAGGTCGCGCTGCTGCGCAATTCGCGCACGCTGGGCATTCCCGACGTGGAACATCTCGCGCGGCTCGCGATCGACGGCGGGGCGCAGGGCATTACCGTGCATCCAAGGCCGGACGGCAGGCACATTCGCGCCGCCGATGTGCCGGTCCTGCAGAAACTGGCGCGCGCGCGCGGCGTGGAGTACAACATCGAAGGCAATCCGTTTCATCAGGTCATGGATCTCGTTCGCAGCCTGCATCCGGACCAGTGCACACTGGTGCCGGACGACCCGGGCGCCTTCACGTCCGATCATGGCTGGAACCTGAAGCGCGACGGCGAACGCCTCGAGCCTGTCGTTGCGGAAATGAAATCCCTTGGTGTGAGGGTCAGCCTGTTCATGGATCCGGATGAACAGGCCATCCGCCAGGCCCGATCCCTGGGCGCGGACCGGGTCGAACTTTACACGGAGCCGTATGCGCGGGCTTTTGGAACCTCCGGGCAGGACGAGGTCCTGGCGCGCTATCGGGCGGCTGCGCTGGTGGCGCGACGCGCCGGCCTTGGCATCAATGCCGGGCACGACTTGAACCGGGAGAACCTGCCGCTGTTCCTGAAGTCGGTACCCGACGTACTCGAAGTTTCGATCGGCCACGCGCTGGTCGCCGATGCTTTGGAGTTCGGCATGAAGGAAAGCGTGCGGCTGTATCGCGAGGCCATCAGCCGGGGGCGGGGCACATGATCGTCGGCATCGGCGTGGACATCGTGGACGTCGCGCGCGTCGAGCGCCTGCTGGCGTTGTACGGCGACCACTTTGCGGAACGCGTGCTGGCGCCGTCCGAACGGGAAGCCTTCAAGGGCAGTACGCGCCCGAACTGGTTTCTGGCCAATCGCTTTGCCGCGAAGGAAGCCCTGTCGAAAGCGCTGGGCACGGGATTGCGTTTCCCGGTCACGCTGCACGCGATCAGCATCGCCAGCGACGAGGCCGGCAAGCCCGCCTTCGCTTTTCACGGACCGCTACCGGCCTATCTCGCCGGCAGGCGCATCGGCAGGCATCATTTGAGCCTGTCGCACGAAAAAGGCCTCGCCTGCGCCATGGTTGTATTGGAGGCGGCGGTCGCACAGGAGAACTGATTCATGGAGGCGCCGGTGTCGCTCGGATATGTAATGCTCGATCTGCAAGGCAAGGGCCTGACGGCGGAAGACCGCGAGCGGCTGTCGCATCCGCAGACCGGCGGCGTCATCCTGTTTACCCGCAACTACGACTCGCCGCAGCAGATCGCCGATCTTTGCGCCGAGATCCATGCGCTGCGCGATCCGCACTTGCTCATCGCCGTGGATCATGAGGGCGGGCGTGTGCAGCGTTTCCGCGAAGGTTTCACGCGTCTGCCGCCGATGCGCGCGCTGGGGGAGATCTGGGACGAGCACCCGCAGCGCGCCCGGCGGCTGGCGCACGATGCGGGCTATGTCCTGGCGGCCGAACTGCGGGCCTGTGGCGTGGACCTGAGTTTCACGCCCGTCCTCGACCTGGATTTCGGCAACAGCGCCGTGATCGGCAATCGCGCGTTCCATTCGCAACCGCAGGCGGTTTCGGAACTCGCCCTGGGACTGATGGAGGGCCTTCGCCAGGGTGGGATGGCTGCCGTGGGCAAGCATTTCCCCGGACACGGATACGTAACCGCCGATTCCCATACCGATGTTCCGGTCGATAACCGCGGCTATGCGGAAATCGAGACTGCCGACCTGATTCCGTTCGAGCATCTGATTCGCAGCGATCTCGCCGGCATCATGCCCGCCCATGTGATCTACCCGAAGATCGACGACCAGCCGGCAGGGTTTTCCAGAATCTGGCTGGCGGACGTTTTGCGCAACCGCATGCAGTTCCAGGGCGTGATCTTCAGCGACGACCTGAGTATGGAAGGCGCGCGCGTCGCCGGGACTATCGTTGAGCGCGGCGAGGCGGCAATCGATGCGGGTTGCGACATGGTACTGGTCTGCAACAACCCCGCTGCCGCCGATGAATTGCTCGACGGCCTGCAACGCCAACCTTCGCCTGTCTCGCTGGCGAGGCTGGCACGGCTGCACGGAAAAACGGCGCCGACGCTGGTTGCGCTCCGGGAAACCGAGGCTTATGCCAAGGCAGTTCACTCGATTGCGGCAATCGGCATGGGCAGCGGGAATCTCAATTTGGCCGGGGCTCCGCCGGTCGGCGAACGTGGCTAGCCAATCGCACGAGCATCACGATCACACGCACGGCTTGCGGGACGGCAAGGTCCTCCTGGTCGCGCTGGGCATTACGCTCGGCTATGCGATCGTCGAAGCCGTCGGCGGCACGGTGTTCGGATCGCTCGCCCTCATCAGCGACGCCGGCCACATGCTCTCCGACGCACTGGCGCTGGGGCTCGCCGCGTTCGCCGCCTGGATTGGTGCGCGCCCGGCTGGCAAGCGGCATTCCTACGGATTGGCCCGCGCGGAAGTCGTGGCGGCTTTCGTCAATGGCCTCGCCCTGTTGCTGGTGGTGATTTACATCGCGGTGGAAGCTGTCGGCCGGCTGCTGGATCCCCAACCCGTTGGCGGCCTCGGCGTGATGCTGATCGCTTTCGTCGGCCTGCTGCTCAATCTAGTTGTCGCGTTTCTCATAGGCAGGGACGCCCATGATCTGAATACCCGTGCGGCGCTGCTGCACGTCGTAGGCGATCTGGTCGGTTCCGTGGCTGCCGTTACGGCAGGCGCAGTGATCTATTTCACAGGCTGGCAGCCCGTCGATCCACTCTTGTCCCTCGTCATCGCGGTGCTGATCCTGGCGTCCACTATCCGTCTACTGCGTGACACCCTGCATGTGCTCATGGAAGGCGTCCCCTCCGGCGTGCGCCTGGAGGAGATCATCGGCGCGCTGAAGGAGCTGGAAGGCGTGCGCGCGGTCCACGATCTTCACGTCTGGACCATTTCCTCCGGCCAGGCGGCCTTGTCGGCGCATGTGGAACTCGATGACCTCGCACGCTGGCCGGGATTGCTGGAATCGGCGCGACGCATGCTCCAGAGCCGTTTTGAAGTCAGCCATGTCACTCTGCAACCGGAGCAGACGGGCGGCATCAATCCGGGCTACCGGGCCAGGGTGCGCATCGTGCCGCAGGAAAGCCATCACCAGCATGACGAAAGCAAATAGCCCTGAAGCGGTCGCAAGCAAGGCTTTTTCCACTGCCTGCCGCGACTGCCCCCGACTGGCGGGATTTCTCGATGCCGTCCGCACCCGGCACCCCGCTTATTTTGCCAAACCGGTGCCGCCGTTCGGCGATCCGGTGCCGCGCCTGCTGGTCGTGGGACTGGCGCCGGGCATGCACGGCGCG
>DASVNF010000212.1:0-3765 GCA_036384015.1 Burkholderiales bacterium | reverse complement strand
TGACCTGCAGCCAGTCAGTCGGCGGATCGGAATCCCAGACGAGCGCGCTGCCCTCGGGCCCCTTTCCGTACTGCATCTTCAGGCCGACGATGCCGTCGGCCACTTCCATGTCCGTCCAGCCGTCGCCATCCGGGTCCTGCGCCGCGTCATAGGGAAACAGGGTTCGCGTCTTCAGCTTGGCGTCGCTGGTATCGATGTAGTACTGGCGCACCACGGGGTTGCGGCCCATCGAATACAGCTTGGTATCGACCGGATGCGTGCCGCCCACGCCGGGATCGTTGTGCGTGGCCGTCGCGTTCACCACGGTGCCGTTGATGTTGGTATAGGAATAGGCTGCGCCCGCGACATGCTCGACGCTGTTGAGCGAGCCCACCGTGAAGCCCGTCACCTCCGCCATGTGGCAGGTGGCGCCCTGGTGGGCGAACACGATGTCGCCGACCTGGAAGCCTCCGGCATTCCTGAGCGGGAATGCGTTCGCCCGCGGCGCCGGCGCTATGAATGCGACGGGCTCCGCTGCGCTCCAGGAATTGCCGTAGACCACGATGAAACTGTCCGGCGTGCTGCCGGCGCCGGGTGTGATGATGACGGGCGCCATGGCCGGAAATCCGTTGGTCGGATCGGACACGACGGCGCGCGTGCTGTCGTACGCCGACACGGTGCACCCGAGCATGTTGCCTGCGCTGGAAACCATGCCGAACCCCGCCACACGCAGCTCCCTTTCCAGGGTGAATATGGCGATGTTGCCGCTGATCTGTGCATCGCCGGTCCCGGTTGTGGTGCGCTTGCGTTCCTCGGAGAGGGAGTAGACCTGCATGATGATGGTTATGCCGATCAGGCCGACGAGCATGGCGGCCAGTATCTCGACGATGCTCAGGCCGAGCATGTGTTGCCGCGCTCCGCGGCGCCTTTGTTGGAAGTTCTGCATGGCGGCCTCAGTTGATGTACGCGGTCATCACGAATCGGTGGACCGAGGTCTCGCTGGGGTTGCGCCAGCGCAATACGATGGTGGTTTCCGTGCCCACGCTCGCGCCCAGAGCGCTCGGCGCGAGGGTGATCGTCGGCGGGTTGTCGTCGGCGTCCGGGAGCGAAGCCTCGACTTTCGCCACCCAGTCCTGCAGGGGGGCCGGCGGCGTGCCGGTGCCGTCATAGGCATACGTCGCCAGGATCGCGCGATTCGTCCACATGTCGCCGACCAGCTGGCTGGCGAGATTTGCCGCCTCCGCGCGGTCTCGCGCGTCCGTGGAAAGGCGCACCGCGATCGCCTGCATGCCGACCAGGGCCAGGATGCCGAGCGAAAAAATCAGGATGCCGATGAGCGCCTCCAGCAGCATTACGCCAGATTGCTTCCGACGGTGACGGGTGAAATTCCTCGTTTTCATGGGGGGCCTCATCACGGGCACTTGCGGGTGTCGCCTGCGGCGATGCCCGGGTGCGGGTCGCACATCTTGATCTGCCCACCCACCGCCACGACGACATTCAGGCAGCGCATGTCGCCCGTACTCGGCCCCGTATCGCAGGCGCCGGCAATCGGGTTGGTCAGCTGGATGGTTGCCTGTTCGATCAGCGTCGTCTTGCCCAGGCCGTCGAATGCAATGGCGACCGGCAGCGCGGCGGGGGGCGGTACGCTCACTTCGACGGTGGAATTGCCCGTTGCGCCGTCATAAGCTTCGATCGTCGTGGAGGCGCTCGCCACCGTCCAGCTCGTGCCGGGGCCGGGAAGGGTGAACGTCACCACCTCGTTGCGCTTGATCGCCTCGGTGCGCGCGACCTGAAGCCCGTTCTGGACCGCACTGGCCCCATCACGGATCTGCGCATTCTTCATGAATACCGAAAAGCTGGGGGCACCCAGGGCCAGCAGGAGGCCCAGCACCACCAGCGCGATCATGATTTCGATCAGGCTGATGCCCTCGATGTTGTGTCCACTCAGCATTGGCCGCTCTTCTTCATGACCCAGCAGTTGCCGCTCGGCGCACTCCAGTCGGCCGGCTTGTTCACCGTGGTGCGGACGTTGGCCTGGTCGATGGTGTAGGTGAAATCGCCCGTTCCCTGGGCTGCCACGCCAACCGCCCGGATCGTGTAAGCGTCGGACGTCATCACCGGGCAGGAATACGTGAAGTACTTCGAATCGGCCGCTGCGCAGGGGAATCCGGCGAACGTCCGGTTGTCCTGGAAATACTGCTCGGCCTGCGTGCGCAGGGCGAGCAGGTTGGTATGGGCTTCGGTGAGCTTGCCCCGCAGGATGTATTGCGTATACGACGGGAGCGCGACGGCGCTGATGATGCCGATGATCGCGATGGCGATCATGATTTCGATCAAGGTGAAACCCTTTTGCTTCCGCATGCTGGTGCTCCTTTGGATGGATGAAGAATATCTACAACGCATATGCAAGGCGATTCCGTCCGACCAGTGGCCGTTTATGTGGAACGAACGGCGGGACGGCGGCTGGCTATTGCTGTCTCAAAAGTATATTTTCCCAATAGAATTCAAATACTATCGATGGCATCCACGGGATTTTTCCGGGGCCTTTCCGGCCCGGATGCCGTTCGTGTTCTGCCCGTCGCCGCCATGCGCGCGACGGGACATAAAGCGACAATTAATGCCGCAGATCGTCAGGTTATTGCCAACGCGCTTCCCGCATTCCACTCGCGGAAAACTGCGCAGATGATGCCGCCGTCCAGGCTGCGCTCCCTCGTCGCCGGGGGCGGTCCGCGCATGACCCTGGCGATTGCGCTTTCTTTTCTGCTGCACGCGCTGCTCCTCCTGCTTGTGCCCGGCCGGGCCCCGCACATCGACTATCTGCTGGTGCGCGCCGCGCCGCCGGCGCTGTCGGTGCACATCGCGCCGCTTCGCGCGCCCGCCGACCCCGGCGCACTGCCACCGGTCAGGATCGAGCCGCACAAGCCACCCGTCCCGGTCCAGAAAGCAAGAAATGAGACTCCGGCGGACCTGGTTGGCAAGGAACCTGACATCCCGGCGCCCCCGGAGCCGGTGCAAGTCGCCCCCGAGCCGGCGAGCTATGCGGGCGTGAACGTGGAGTCGGTGCCCTACCTCGGGCCCTTGCCGCCGCGCGCGGGCGAATTCGAAGACAGCGCGGAATACCTGCGCGAATCGCAGCTCGACGAGCCTCCCGTTGCGATCGATATTGCCGTTCCCGAGTACCCGCCCGACGCGGCGCAAGACAAAGTGGGAGGCATCGTGCTGGTGGCGATTTTCATCGACGAGGACGGTCACGTGGTGCGGGCCGCGCCGGTGCACTCGTCGGAATACCTGTTCGAGTTCAGCGACGGGATTGCAAAAGCCATGACCCACTCGACGTTCAAGCCGGCCAGGAAGAATGGCGAGGCGGTCAAATCCCTCATTTTTCAGGCTGTTCACCTCGACCCGGCAATGCCGGCGCCTGCCCCCTGAATTTCGGGGATATTGGGTTGTCTGAGAGTTAAGTTTCTGTTTGTCTGAACTTTAATTTGAATTAGACAGAGTCCAATTCCTATCTTATAATTTTCAGGATGGAACACATGCAATACACAAGGGACAACCTAGCCGACAAGCTGCGGGCGCACGGAATCAACCCCACCCACCAGCGCATCGAGATCGCCTATGCGTTGTTTTCGCGGCATGAGCACCTTTCGGCGGACCAGGTCATGGCCATCGTCAACGAGCGCCATTCCGAGACCTCGAAGGCGACGGTCTACAACACGCTGAACCTGTTCCTGGAAAAAATGCTGATCCGCGAAGTGATCGTGGATCCGAACAAGGTGTTCTACG
>DASVNF010000211.1:0-5852 GCA_036384015.1 Burkholderiales bacterium | reverse complement strand
CTTCGCCCTCCGCGCGGGCGAAGGAAGAAGTGAGGATGAATGTTGCGGCCAGCGCGCCGGCCATGGTCCGTAAGCGGAACGGATTCATGCGAAGAACTCCCTTGATTGAAAGGTTGCGGAGCCCTCCGGTCATCCGGTCGGGTGCCAATTTCGTCCTGTTTTTTTCCCGCCTCCAGCTGTCTGGTTGGCCTGCCTTGGTGAATGCCGAACTCGAAGTGCGGTTCAGCGAATCTGGCGGATCGGGCTCTTGCGGGGCGCCTCGGGGCCACCCAGCCTGATTTTTTCCCGACACTCGATCTGGACGATGCGGCCGTCGTGGATGGTCACCTCCACGGAGCCGTAATCGATGCTGGCGATGGCGCGAAGAATTTCCTGCTCGGGGCTCGAGCCCGTTTCCCCGTCGACTGCCTTGCCTTGCCTGAAATCCGACATATGTCCAACCTATCTGAGCTGGTAAATCTGGTCGAACGAGGCCCCGTCATTGAAGTGGGCGGCCTGCGCCTTCTTCCAGCCGCCGAACACTTCATCGACCGTGAACAGTTCGAGCTTGGAAAACGTCGCCTGGTGCCGGGCGAGGACTTTCGGATCCCGCGGACGAAAATAATGCTTCGCGGCCAGCTCCTGGCCCTGCTCCGTGTAGAGGAACTCGAGGTAGCCCTGCGCGGCCTTGCGCGTGCCGCGCTTGTCCACGACCTTGTCGACGATGCTCACGGGATTCTCGGCAAGGATGCTGACCGACGGATAGACGATGTCGAAACCGTCGCCGCCCAGCTCCTTCTGGATCAGGAAGACTTCGTTTTCGAAGGTGAGCAGCGCATCGCCGATGCCGCGCTGGACGAAAGTGGTCGTCGCACCCCGGCCGCCCGCATCCAGGACCGGCACGTTCTTGAACAGGCGGGTGACGAAGTCCTTTGCCTGCGCTCCGCTGCCGCCTTTCCTGATCGCATAGCCCCAAGCCGCCAGGTAGCTGTAGCGTCCGTTGCCGGACGTCTTGGGATTCGGAACGACCACGGAAACGCCGGGCTTGACGAGATCATCCCAGTCGAGGATCCGCTTCGGGTTGC
Source organism: Burkholderiales bacterium (assembly GCA_036384015.1). Taxonomy (GTDB): domain Bacteria; phylum Pseudomonadota; class Gammaproteobacteria; order Burkholderiales; family JACQAP01; genus JACQAP01. The sequence continues at coordinate 4,788 of DASVNF010000211.1, read as the reverse complement.
CCTTGCGGACCAGGAACACCGTCGTGGAGGTATACGGCGCGCTGTTGTTGGGCAGGCGTTTTGCCCAGTCTGCCGGGAGCCGGCCGCGCTCGGCCAGCAGGTCGATGTCGTTGGCCTGGTTCATGGTGACGACGTCGGCCTCGAGGCCGTCGGCGACGGAACGGGCCTGCTTGCTCGATCCCCCATGGGACTGGTTGATGCTCACGGTTTCGCCGGTCTTGCCCTTCCAGTAAGCGGCAAAGGCCGGGTTGTAGTCCTTGTAGAACTCCCGGGTCACGTCATAGGACACATTGAGCAGCTGGACATCCGCCAGCACGGCCTGCGTCGATGCGACCAACGCCAGGCCGGCAATCAAACCGCGATTCATGATTTCTCCCCTGCCCGCCCTCTCCCCAAAAAATCGCGCCGGCCAGCAGACCGGCGCACCAAAGATCGTACGGAGGAGAGTTCGAGAACAACGACAGGAAAGTTAACGGATCCTTATTATGATTGGAAATAATATAAATTAATTTTGTTATCCATTTTATTTATATAAAAAAGCCGGCACGAGGCCGGCTCCGACTGCTTCGGAAAGGCCGAACGGATCAGCCGGAAACGGCTTTCGGCTCCGCTTCGCCGCCGATGACGGAAGTCGCGATGGCACGGGCGGCAAACACGTCGCCGAACAGCATAAGCACCGGGCCGGTGAAATCCAGGTTGAGGCCGTCTTTCAGTTCCCCCAGGGTGCAGCCCACCTCGCGCGTTCCGGGAAGCGATGCGTTTTCCACCAGGACCACCGGAGTGGACCCGCTCATGCCATGGCTTTCGAGCACCGCGGCGATTTTCGCGGCCTGCCCCGCTCCCATGTAAAGCACCGCGGTATCGGCATGGGCCACAGCCGGCGCCCAATCGCTGACGTCTTCATCCTCGCCTACCCGGGGGGTGGCAAATACGACGCTGCGGCTGGCGCCACGCCGGGTCAGCGAAACCCCGAGCTGGGCGCTCGCCGCCAGGGCGGAAGTCACGCCGGGAACGACCTCCACGGGAACGCCGGCCGCTGCAAGCGCCTCGATCTCTTCCTGGGCACGCCCGAACATCATCGGGTCGCCCCCCTTGAGCCTGACCACGATCTCGTACCTGGCGGCAGCCTCGACCAGGTTGCGGTTGATGAAGCGCTGGTCCGTGGAGATCCGGCTGCAGCGCTTCCCTACGGCGACCAGCTTTGCCTGGGGTGCCATGGCCAGCAACTCCGGTTGCACGAGGGCGTCATGGAAGACGATCCCGGCCCGCTTCAGCAGCCCGGCACCGCGCAGCGTGATCAGATCCGCCGCCCCCGGGCCCGCCCCGATCAGATAAACCTTGCCCATCACGCGAACTCCAGCAACGCGCGTTTTTCCTTCACTTCGGCCCAGCGGTCCGCGTCGTCGGGTGCCGGCTTCTTTTCCGTGATGGCAGTCCAGGCCCTGGCGGCCTCCGCGTTGATGCGGATGAAATCGCGCTGGTCTTCCGGCACGTCGTCCTCCGCATAGATGGCCTCGACCGGGCATTCGGCAACGCACAGGCTGCAGTCGATGCAGTTATCGGGATCGATGGCCAGGAAATTCGGGCCTTCGACGAAACAATCCACCGGGCAGACGTCGACGCAGTCGGTGTGCTTGCAGTTGATGCACGATTCGGTCACAACGTAAGTCATTTCAAATCCGTTCCTGTAGGTCGCGGGCGTCAGTCGATCAGGCCGGCGGCGACCGTGTTGTTGGTCGCTTCGTCTATGAGAATGAAACTGCCCGCGGCGCGGTTGCTGCGATACGGCTGGAAAGCCAGCGGTTGCGCGGTTTTCACCGCGACGCGGCCGATGTCGTTCAGCGACAGCGTGTCCGCCGTCTCCCGCACCAGCGTGTTGACGTTGACCCGGTACTGCGGGGAATCGATGATCGCCTTCACGGTACGGGCGCCGTGCTTGATCAAATAGCGGCGGCTGCGGTTGAACGGCTCTTCCGACAACCAGCACAGGGTGGCGTCGATCTCCCTGGACACCTGCGCAGGCGCGCCGGCGGCGGCCAGGACTTCCCCGCGCGAAATGTCCAGCTGGTCCTCGAGGACCACGGTGACCGACTGCGGCGCATGCGCCGCCTCGTGGGACGCGTCATAAGTACGGATGTCGCGCACCCTGGTGCGCTGCCCCGAAGGGAGGACCGTCACCGTGTCGCCGATGGCCACGCTGCCGGACTCGATGCGTCCGGCGTAACCGCGCGCGCCTTCGACCCCGCTGTCTCCCGGTCTTGCCACCAGCTGCACCGGAAAATAGAAGTCTCCGTGAATCGCGGACCGCGCCACTTCCGCAGACTCGAGGATCTCGAGCAGGGTCGGCCCGCGATACCAGCCGAGATTCTCCCCGCGCTCGACAACCATGTCGCCCAGCAGGGCGGAAAGCGGCAACGCGTCGACGCGGTGGAAATCCAGGTCGCGCGCGAATGCCGAGAATTCGTCGCGGATCCGGTCAAATATCTCTTCCGAGTAATCCACCAGGTCCATCTTGTTGATCGCCAGCACCAGGTGAGGGATACGCAGCAGGCTGGCGATGTAGGCATGCCGGCGCGATTGCGTCAGCAGTCCCTTGCGCGCGTCCACCAGGACGATGGCCAGGTCGGCCGTCGAAGCGCCGGTCACCATGTTCCGGGTGTATTGCTCGTGTCCCGGCGTGTCGGCGATGATGAATTTGCGCGAAGGGGTGGCGAAATAGCGATAGGCCACGTCGATGGTGATGCCCTGCTCGCGTTCCGCCAGCAGCCCGTCGGTCAGCAGGCTCAGGTCGATGCCGGCGGCCTGCCCGCGGCGGCGCGTCGATTTCTCGATCGAGGATAGCTGGTCCTCGAAAATCGCCTTGGTGTCATAGAGCAGGCGGCCGATCAGCGTGCTCTTGCCGTCGTCTACGCTGCCGGCGCTGGTGAAGCGCAGCATGCCCGTATCGACCGGCGTCATGTTTTCGATCGCGGACATCAGAAATATCCTTCCTTCTTGCGCAGTTCCATGGACGCTTCGGAAGTCTGGTCATCCATGCGCGTGGCGCCGCGCTCGGTGATTCTGGTGACGCCCGTTTCGGTGATGATGGCCTCGGGATCGGCCGCGACCGATTCGACCGGGCAGGTGCAGGTCATGTCACCCACTGTGCGAAAGCGCACGGAAATGGTCTCGACCTGCTCACCCGCTTTCGGCTGCACCAGTTCGGAAACCGGCAACAGGCCGCCCGGGCGGCGCACCACTTCGCGCCGGTGCGCGTAGTAGATCGAAGGCACGGCGAGCTCCTCGCGGGCGATGTATTGCCAGACGTCGAGTTCCGTCCAGTTGCTGATCGGAAATACCCGCATGTTTTCGCCGGGATGCACCCGGGTGTTGTACAGGCTCCAGAGCTCCGGGCGCTGGTTCTTCGGGTCCCACTGGCCGAACTCGTCGCGGAACGAAAAAATGCGTTCCTTGGCCCGCGCCTTTTCCTCGTCGCGGCGGGCGCCGCCGATGCAGGCGTCGAATTTGTGTTCGGCGATCGTATCCAGCAGGGTTACCGACTGGTGCACATTGCGGCTCTCGTCCGGCGAACGCAGGCGCACCCTGCCGGTGCGGATCGACTCCTCGACGCTGCCGACGATCAGGCGCTCGCCGAGCTCGGCTGCCCGCGCATCGCGAAAGGCGATCACCTCCGGGAAGTTATGGCCGGTATCGATATGCAGCAGCGGGAAGGGAAATTTGCCCGGCCGGAACGCCTTCTCAGCGAGACGCAGCAGCACGATCGAATCCTTGCCGCCGGAAAACAGCAGTGCGGGGTTGCGGCATTCCGCGGCCACCTCCCGCAGGATGTGGATGGCTTCGGACTCCAGCCAGTCGAGGTGATCGACGCGGCGTTCGACGGCAGGGGGTTCGACCTTCAGTACGGCGCTCACGATGTCTGTCCTTCGCTCTGTTTTGTCATCGGGGATACGTGGATCCCGCATTCCTTGCTGTCCCTCGATTCCCACCACCAGCGTCCGGCGCGGATATCCTCGCCGGGCCGGATCGCGCGCGTACAGGGATCGCACCCGATCGACGGATAACCGCGATCATGCAACGCGTTGTAGGGCACGTTGCGCTCGCGGATGTAGTTCCACACCTCGGCTTCGCTCCAATCCGCCAGCGGATTGAACTTCACCAGCCCGTGCCCGGCGTCAAATTCCCGCGCGGGCAGGTCGGCGCGGGTGACGGATTGCTCGCGCCGCAAGCCCGTCAGCCAGGCGTCCCGGCCGGCCAGCGCTTTTTTCAACGGCACGACCTTGCGGATATGGCAGCAACCCTTGCGCAGATCCACGCTTTCATAGAATGCGTTGAGGCCATGCGCGGACACGTACAGGTCCACTTCGCCGGCGTCCGGGCGATGCACTTCAATTTCACGGCCGTACCGCTTTTGCGCGCGCTCGATCAGGTCGAGGGTTTCGCGAGGCAGGCGTCCGGTATCCAGGGTGAAAATCGCGATGGGCAGGCCTGCCGTCCAGATGGCATCGGTCAGCACCATGTCTTCCGCTCCCAGGCTGCTGGCGAAGGCAGCGCGCGGAAACTCCCGCGCAACCTGCGCAAGGCGCGTGACGAGCTCGCCGGCGGAACCGGCCGGGGTTGTCGCGAAAGCTGAGGCCTGTGTTTGCATGGCTGGCCTACCGCTCAGGTGCCGTCATGCGGACCGGGTCCGCTGCGATGGTGGCGCCGGAACGCGGGTACGGGGTTGTCCCACGAACCCTGGTAAGCGTCGGAGAACGGCTTCAGGACTTCGAGCGCGTGGCGGATGTCCTT
>DASVNF010000210.1:0-6088 GCA_036384015.1 Burkholderiales bacterium | reverse complement strand
TTCATTTTCACTTTCGGTCGCGCCTTTGGCGGGAAATGTAAGTCGTGGGCTGAGAAGTCATTGATTGGCTCGCGGCACCAAGGGTTCCGTGGCCGAGTTCTTTTCCGGCCACGCCAGCGTTTCGCGGCTTCCTGCGCGTTCCAGGATGACAAAATCGATTCCGACTTCCGCAACCCGGATGCCGGGAGAAACATCCCCCCCCTCCGGGACAGCGAGAATTTCCTTGTTCTCGAGTTGCACCACTGCGTATCCGAGGCGTCCCGGCGTTGCTGCGACGATGCCAAGCAGCCGGATCGACATGCCGGTCGGGAGGGTTCCGTTCTGATCCCGCTGCACGGTGCCGAACAGCGCGTCGGCGGAGGTTCCGCCGTTCGGGTCCGCGGCGGGCTGGGCGCGCACCTCCGGGCGCGGCGCAAACCAGGCCCAGCTCCAATAAGCAAGGACGACGGCCAGCAGGACCAGCGCGGCGACGGTCACCGATGCGACCAGGGCCGCTTGCGGTAGGTTCGAACGGTCGAGCGAAAATTGTTGCATCTTTTGTCACTTTCGCGTGTCGATGGAGGACGGGGCCGTTGTAGTGATCGAATGACACTTTCGATCCGAAGGCTAAGGCGAAAACGGCCCGACGTATGTGCGCTAGCGTACAGAATGGCGTTCGCCAACCGGGATAATCGTCTCATCCGCCGGATCAGTGAAAAAAAGAAACCGGCCTCAGATCAACGGACTGCAAGCAGGTTAAAGAAAATGAAAGCATCGAACGGACAAATCGGATTCACCTTGCTGGAAGTGATGGTAGTTGTCGTGATTCTTGGCATACTTGCCGCCCTGGTGGTGCCTAAAATCATCAGCCGTCCGGACGAGGCACGGGTGATCGCAGCGAAGCAGGACATTGCCAGCCTGATGCAGGCCCTGAAGCTTTACCGCCTGGACAATCACCGCTACCCTACAACGGAACAGGGCCTGCAGGCATTGACCACGCAGCCCACCAGCGCCCCGCTCCCGCCAAACTGGAAGGCAGGCGGATATGTCGAGCGCCTGCCGCGGGATCCCTGGGGCAATCCCTACCAATATCTGAATCCCGGAATTCACGGCGAGATCGACGTGCTCAGTTTCGGCGCGGACGGCGCATCCGGCGGCGAAGCCAACGATGCCGACATCGGCTCCTGGTCGCTGTAGTCACGAGAACTAAAGTCGGCATCGCAAATCTCAGAACGACACGAACGGCATGCCGTCCCGCAAGCTTTCTTCCATCAGCGGAGAGGCGGTTTTTAAGCTCTCCGGCTTTTTTCTTTCATTTTGCGTTTAGTCAACCAGGCAATGCGATGTGTTCCCCAGGGAAAGGCCGCGGCTTCACGCTGATCGAGATGCTGGTGGTTCTGCTGATCATGGGCCTGCTTGTCGGCATGGTCAGCACCATCACGCAGCCCGACGATCGGGCGCTGCTGCGCGTCGAGGCGGAGAGACTGGCGCGGCTGCTGGACCTTGCCTCCCTGCAATCGCGCCTCACCGGCAGGTCCATAGCCTGGACTGCGGACGGCCCGGGTTACCGCTTCTGGCAATTCAACGACGATACTTACTGGGCCGAGATCCGCGACGACGACACATTGCGCGCGCGCACGCTGCCGCAGGGAATGGTGATCGCCGGAATGCGCCTCGAGAACTTGCGCCCTGCCAAGAACTTGAGATTGGAATTCAACCCTTATGGCGCGGCTTCCTCCTTCCGCATCGACATGGCCCTGGGCACCGCGCTAAGCACGGTCGCGGGCTCCCCGATCGGCGAAGTCCGCGTGTTGTCGGAAGAGGAAAAGGAAAATGGCGAAGCCGCGCGGCCGTAGGGGCAGTGGTTTCACGCTGGTCGAGGTGCTGGTGGCGCTTGCGATCATCTCCATCGCGCTGCTGGCGGCGATGCGCGTCGCCGGCGGCGGCACCAACAGCGTCGGCGAACTGCGCGCGCGCCTGCTCGCCGGCTGGGTTGCGGAGAACATTCTGGCGGAACAGCGCGCCCGCGGGGACTGGCCCCAGGCCGGAATACTGACGGGAACGCAACGCCAGGGCGGTGCCGAATTCTCCTGGAGAGAAGAGGTCATCGCAACGCCGAATGCCGCGTTCCGGCGCTTCGACATCCGTGTATACGCTGCGCCCGGGGACGCCCACGTGCTCGCGCGCCTCACCGGCTTCGTCGTGCGCCCGGTCGGACCGGCCAGATGAAGACTTCTGCGGCCCATCCGCCGCGCGGCTTTACGTTGATCGAGCTGCTGGCCGCACTGCTGATTCTATCGGCCCTGGCGCTGATGTCCTATCGCGGCCTCGGCGCGGTGCTCGACGCGCGTGAGCATGTGACCAGGGAAACGGACAAGTGGCGGCGCGTTTCCGCGTTCGTCGCACGCTTCGAGCGGGACGTCAAGCTTGCCTCGCCGCGCCCTGTGCGATCGGCCTCCGGCACCGCTCCGGCCTGGCGCGGCATCCCCGGTTCCGCATCGACATCGGCGCCGCTGCTCGAATTCAGCCGCTTTGCCTCGGCGGAGGGCATGGACTCCCCGCGGCGGGTCGCCTACCGGTTCAACGACGGACAGGAGATCGAGCTGTGGTTGTGGCCCGGCCTCGATTCCGCGCCGGGCACCATGCCCGCCCGCTACCCCGTGCTGGCGGATGTCAAGGCATTCGACTTGCAATACCTCAACGCCAGACTCGCATGGGTGAATTCCTGGCCGGGCTCGGCGGCCGATGCGCCGGTTCCGCAGGCCGTGCGGCTCCATATCGTTCTCGTCTCGGGTGAAGAAATCGTGCGCGTCTTTGGGCTCAAATCATGAGAACGGGACAAAAAGGGGTGGCCATCGTGCTGGCAATGGGCGTGGTCGCGCTGGCTGCGCTGACAGCGACGGCAATCATGACGACGCAGAGCACATGGTCGCGGCAGGGCGAGCTGACCGCCGGCCACATCCAGGCGCAGACCCTGATACAGGCCGGCGTGGATTGGGCGCGCGCGGTACTGAGCGATGACCGGCGCCTGAGCAACATCGACCATACAGGAGAACCGTGGGCGCTGCGGTTGCCGGCGATGCCCGTTGAAGGCGGCGAACTCGCCGGCTTCATCGAGGACCAGCAGGGCCTCTTCAACCTCAACAACCTGGCGAGGGACGGCAAGATGAACTCCAGGGAGCTCGCGCACTTTCAGCGCCTGCTGTCCGTGCTGGGCTTGCCGGTTGAACTCTCAGGCTCGCTGGTCGACTGGATCGATGCCGACAGCGAACCGCAAGCACAAGGCGGCGCTGAAGATGAAACCTATCTGGCGTTGCAGCCGCCCTACCTTGCCGCCAACCGGCCGCTGACCGATGTCGCCGAACTGGCGCTCGTGCACGGCTTCGACGAAGGCGTACGCGCCCGCCTGCGCCCGTTTGTCACCGCTCTTCCCCGGCCCACCGCCGTGAACGCGAATACGGCCTCACCGGAAATACTTGCAGCGGTGATCGAAGGCCTGGGCCTGGACGGCGCGCGCGAGCTGGTCGCGCGCCGCGGACGCACCTACTTCAGCGATCGCAGCAATTTCCTCACGCAGCTTCCCGAAGGCGTCCAGGTGGAGACCGAAGACATCGTATTCGGCAGCGATTTCTTCCTCGCGACCCTGCGCGTAACCATGGGCGGCGCACAAGCGCGCGGAATCGCACTGCTGGCCCGCGAGGGCACAGGCTGGCCCAACATCGTCTGGCGCAAAGCACCATGAGCCTGCTGCGCATTCGCGGTTCGCTCCTCCATCCGCCGCAGCGGTGTCAATGGGCCCTGCTCGGCAACGGCAACGACTCCGTCACGGGCGAAGGACGGCTCGATGAGTTGCCGCGCCGCGCCGACCGCATTCAACTCGTGGTCCCCGCCGCGCAGGTGCTGGTCGTTCGCGCCCGCGTGCCGAAGGAGGCGCGGCGCCGGGCCGGATCGGCGCTGGCGTTCGCGGTGGAAGAGCAAATGGCGGGAGAGCCCGATGCCAGCCACGTGAGTTGGCTCGGCAGCGTCGGCGAGGATGATGTGCTCGCGGTGATCGACAAGCCGGGGCTGGCGCGCTGGCGCGATGCGCTTGCGGCTGCGGGCATCCGCGGTTACGAGGTTCACTGCGAGACCCTCCTGTTGCCCTGGACGTCCGGCGAGTGGAGCCTGGCCTGGGACGGTCGCGAGGGATTCGTTCGCACCGGGGAATTCGAAGGCACGGCGACCGATTGCGGGGATCGCGAAACGCCTCCGCTGTCCTTGCGCCTGGCGCTGGAAGAAGCGCAGGAACGCGCGGGCCCGGCGTCGCTTGCGATTTACACCACCGCGGCCGATGGCGGGCCCGACGTCGAAGCCTGGACGCGCGAACTGGGTATCGCAGTGCGCCTCGCCGGATCCTGGGACTGGCGTACCGCGCCGGCCGATGCCGGCGTCAGCGTGACCCAGGAGCGCCAGCGCTGGCGTTCCTTCGGCGGTGCGGCGGCGCGTCTGCGGCCCGCCGCCTGGATTTTGGGCGCCGCATTGGTGATTCACGCAGCGGCGCTGGTCATCGATTGGACGTCGCTTGCCGGCGAACAGCGGGCCTTGCGCGGGCGCATGGAGTCCCGGTTTCGCGCAGCGTTTCCCGACGCGGTCGCGGTGGTGGATCCGGCGCTGCAGATGCGCCGCAAGCTTGCCGAGGCACGCCATGCCGCCGGCGAAGCCGACAGCGGCGACTTCCTGCCGATGATCCGGAAAGTGGCGGCGGGCATGAAGGATCTGCCGGCGGGAACATTGCGGATCGTGTCTTACGAGAGCGGGCGCATGACCCTGGAACTCGGCATCAGCGATGAAGCAGCCGCGCAGCGCATCGTGACGCAGCTGGTTCAGGCTGGCCTCAGCGTCGAACCCGCCACGGCCCAGAAGCGTGCGGGAAGCGCAACGGTGGTAATCACCGTGCGATCGTCATGAGAACGCAGCTGAAGAGGCTTTGGGAATCGCGGTCGCCCCGGGATCGAGCGATTATCGCCGCGCTGACCGTGGTGCTGGGGGTCGCCCTGTACGTGACGCTGGTGCAGACGGCCGGCCGGGCACGCGCGCAGCTGGGCACAAGTGTCTCGACGCTGCGGGGCCAGGCGGCTCGGCTCGATCAGCAGGCGGTCGAACTCGAGCGCCTGCGGGCCGCGCCGGTTGTCTCGGCCTCGCAAACCGACCTGCGCACGCTGGTGCAAGCCCAAGCGGCCGAGGCCGGACTGGCGCACGCGCTGGTGCGTATCGATGCCGTGGACACCGATCACGCGGTGGTGGTATTCGGCGCGGTGGCATTCGCGGACTGGCTCACCTGGATCGGTGCCCTCAATGCCCAGCATGTGCGCCTCGACACCGCCCGGATCGAAGCATTGTCCACGCCAGGCCTGGTCAGCGTGACGGCAACCCTGGCCCGCGCAAAGCCGCAATGAAGCGCTGGAGCATGATCGCAATCGGGCTGGGTGCGTACGCGCTCGTGCTGCTCGCGACCGCGCCGGCAACTTTGATCGACGCTGTCCTGCGGCACGCAAGCGAGGGCAGGCTGCGGCTGGCGGAGGCGCAGGGCACGCTGTGGTCGGGATCGGGACAGATCGAGGTTCGCGATGCCGGCGGGCGCGCAGGCATCGCCCGGGCCCTGGACTGGCGTATCAAGCCGGCATCGTTGCTCCGCGCACATCTGGTTTACGAAGTCGGGCTGGAGCATGCGGCCGCGCGTTTTCCGGTGACGCTGTCCCTGTCCCGCATCGAACTGGAGAACGCCGACATCCGCCTGCCGGCCACGGTGCTTGGCCTGGGTGTGCCCAAGCTCGCGCCGCTCGGCCTTACCGGCGAGGTCCTGATCCACGTCGCAAGCCTGTCCATCACGCGCAACGCAATGGTCGGCAATGCCACGCTGCAATGGCGCACCGCCGGCTCGACCCTGACCCCCGTTGCGCCGCTGGGCGACTATGAAGTCCGGCTCGATGGTGAAGGGCGGACGCTTCACGCGTATTTGCGCACCATCGAGGGGCCGCTGAGGCTCGAGGGCAAAGGATCGTGGACGTTCGATCGCAATCCCGCGTTCCTGGCCATGGCCCGCGTCCCCGCGCAGCATCAGCGGGAGCTC
>DASVNF010000209.1:0-15396 GCA_036384015.1 Burkholderiales bacterium | reverse complement strand
GAACACGCCGCGGCCCTCCGGAACCAGCGACAGGCCGCGCTCGATCAGGCGGAACGGCGGCAGACCGCTCACGTCCTCGCCCTGCAGATGCACGCTGCCGCCATGATGCAACAAGCCGCAGATCGCTTTCAACGTGGTGGTCTTGCCGGCGCCATTGGCGCCGATCAACGCCACCATCTCGCCTTTATTGACAATGAGATCGACACCCTTGACCGCGTTGATGCCGCCGTAGGCCACGGTCAGGCCGCGCACCTCCAGCAGCGCGCTCACGGCAGTGCCCCGCCCAAATAGGCGCGCACCACCTCGGGATCCTTCTGCACCGCCGCCGGTTCGCCCTCGGCGATCTTTTTTCCGTAATCGAGCACGGCGACACGATCGCACAACCCCATGACCAGCTTCACGTCGTGCTCGATCAACAACAGCGTCACTCCGTCGTTGCGGATTTTCTGCAGCAGGCGGCGCAACTCCTGCCGTTCGGTCGCATTCATGCCCGCGGCGGGCTCGTCGAGCGCCAGAAGTTTCGGATCCGTGGCCAGGGCGCGCGCGATTTCCAGCCGGCGCTGGTCGCCGTAGGACAGGTTCTTCGACACCGCGTTCGCCTGTTTGCCGATGGCGACATAATCGAGCAGCTCCCTGGCGCGGCGACGGATCGACTGCTCCTCGTCGCGCGTGCTCCGCGTGCGCAGGATGGCGCCGAACGCGCCCGCTCTCGTTCGCACGTGGCGACCGACCATGACGTTCTCCAGGGCCGTCATGTTGCCGAACAGGCGGATGTTCTGGAAGGTGCGTGCGATTCCCGCCTCCACCACGCGATAGGCTTTCTGTCCGCTCAGATTGCGCCCTGCGAAATCGAACTCGCCGCTGTCGGGCACGTACAGGCCGGTCAGCACGTTGAACAGGGTGGTCTTGCCGGCGCCGTTGGGGCCGATCAGCCCGTAGATTTCGCCGCTGCGTATCGTCAGCGAAACATCGGCCAGCGCGGTAAGGCCGCCAAAGCGCTTGCCGATGCGGCGAACTTCGAGCAGCGCGGCTTGCGCGGCGGGCGTCATTCCTGCTCCGTTTCCTCGAACTCGCGCTTGCGCGTTTTCGAAGGCCAGAGCCCCGCGGGCCGGTAAAGCATCATCAGCACCAGCGCGAGGCCGAAAAGCAGCATGCGGATGACTTCCGGTTCGACGATCATGCGGCCGAACATGGCCTTCTGCGCCGGCTCCACGGTGTAGCGCAACAACTCGGGCACGAAGGACAGCAGCACGGCGCCGAGGATCACGCCCCAGATGTTGCCCATGCCGCCCAGCACCACCATCGACAACACCATGATGGACTCGACGAACACGAAGCTCTCCGGGCTGATGAATCCCTGGGTTGCCGCGAAGATCCCCCCGGCCACGCCGCCGAAGCTTGCGCCCATCGCGAAGGCCAGCAGTTTGACGTTGCGGGTGTTTATGCCCATCGCCTGCGCCGCGGTTTCGTCCTCGCGGATCGCGATCCATGCCCGGCCCAGGCGCGACTTCTGCAGCCGCAGATTGATGACGATCACCACCACGAGCACGATCAGCAACAAATAGTAGTACTTGATCGGTCCGCTGAGCGCGGCTCCCCCGAGCACGTCCGTTTTGCTGAAGTCCAATGGACCGATGCGGAACGGGTCGATCAGGGTGATGCCCTGCGGACCGTTGGTGATGTTGACCGGTTGCGACAGATTGTTGAGGAATATGCGCACGATCTCGCCGAACCCCAGGGTGACGATCGCCAGATAATCGCCACGCAACTTCAAGGTCGGCGCCCCCAGCAGGACCCCGAACAGACAGGCCACCATCGCGCCGATCGGCAGGATCACCCAGAACGGCAGGTGCAGGCCGAAATGCGGCGAGGCCAGAAGCGCGTAGCAATAGGCACCGACCGCGTAGAAGGCGATGTAGCCCAGGTCGAGAAGTCCGGCGAAACCGACCACGATGTTCAGGCCAAGTGACAGCAGCGCGAACAGGATCGCCAGGTTGGTGATGCGCACCCAGGCAGTGCCGACCGAGGCAAGCGCGAAAGGCAACGCCAGCAGGGCCAGGACGATGCAGGCCAGGCCGATCCATGGCGCGTACCGATGACTGCGCAGGCGTTCGATCTGCATGGCGAGCTTGGCCATGCTCAAGCGCGGTCCGCCACGCGTTCGCCGAGCAGGCCGGAGGGCCGGAAGACGAGCACGGCGATCAGCACCATGAATGCGAACACGTCCTGATAGTTGCTGCCGAACAATACGACGTGATGGTCGCGCGCGCAGCGGTCGGCCAGAACATCGGCGATGCCCCAGACCCGGCAGAGATCCGTGAACTCGCCGATGTAGCCGGCGCCCAGCGCCTCCACGATGCCGAGAAGGATCCCGCCCAGCATCGCACCAGCAAGATTGCCGATGCCGCCTAGCACCGCTGCGGAGAACGCCTTGAGGCCCAGCAGTCCGCCCATCGTGTAATGGGCGATTCCATAGTAGGTGCCGACCATCACGCCGGCGATGGCGCCGAGCCCGGCGCCGATCACGAAGGTGGCTGAAATCACCTTGTTGACGTTGATGCCCATCAGGCCGGCCACCTGCGGATTCTCGGACGTGGCCCGCATGGCGATGCCGAGGCGGGTCCGGTACACCAGCAGCGTAAGCGCGCCCATCATCAGGAACGAGCCCGAGATGATGCCGATTTGCACGGCGCTGATGTGCGCGCCGCCAATTTCGAATACGGGATTGTCGATGATCTGCGGGAAGGAAAGCGGGTTGCGGCTCCAGATCAGCATCGCCAGCTGCTGCAGGATGATGGAGATGCCGATCGCGGTGATCAGGGGAGCCAGGCGTGGCGCGCCGCGCAGCGGACGATAGGCGACACGCTCCATCGTGAAGCCCACCGCCATGCATATCGGTACCGCACACAGCACGCCGGCGAACACGATCGCCGAAGGCGGGAGCGCCGAACCGGCAAGCGCCGAGATAACCGACAGGGCCGTCATGGCACCTACCATCACCACTTCGCCGTGGGCGAAATTGATGAGCTGGACGATGCCGTACACCATGGTGTACCCGAGCGCGACGATGGCATACACGCTGCCGAGCGTCAGGCCGTTGATGATCTGCTGCAGGAGGATGTCCACGTCAGTTGGCGGCTAGCAAATATCGTGCGGGAGGCGGAGCGCACCGCCAGTTTCGCACACCGTACACGGTGGCATGCGTCGTCATGCAATCCACCAAAGAAAACAGCACCCGCAGGTGCCGTTCTCCCGGTGAAAATCGTGCAGTCCTTACTTCGCGGCTCCGCCCTTGACGAAATCCTCGAACTTGATGGACGTCCCGCCCTTGATGATGGCAACCGGCGTCACTACGCCGTTCTTCATCGAGAAAATGGTCATTTCCGCATCCTTGCGGTCGCCCTTCGCGTCGAACTCGATGTGGCCGCTGGCGCCATCGAACTTGATCTTGGCCAGTTCCGGCAGATACTTTGCCGGATCGGACGAATTCGCGGTCTGCATCGCCGTGATGAGCAGGTTGGTCGCGTCATAGGTGAAGGGCGCATAGATCAGCGGATCGGAACCGAACTTGGCCTTGTAGGCATCGAGGAAGGCCTTGCTCGCAGCCTGTACGGGAATGCCCGCCTGCGAGCAGACAAGGCCTTCGGAAGCCGGGCCCGCCAGTTCCTTCATCTTGTCGGTGCAGGCGCCGTCGCCGAAGGCGAACACCGATTTGACGCCCAGTTCGCGGCCCTGCTTCATCAGGGGGCCGGCGCCGGAATCCATGCCGCCGTAGAAAATCGCGTCCGGGCTCTTGCCCTTCAGCTTGGTCAGGATGGCCTTCCAGTCGCGTGTTTCCTGCGTGCCTTTTTCGCGCGGCAGCACGGTGACGCCCGCAGCCTTCAACGTTTTCTCGACTTCGTTGGCGAGGCCTTCGCCGTATGCGGTGGCGTCGTCGATCACCGCCGCGGTCTTGGGCTTGAATTCGGACGTCAGGTAACTCGCGATCGCCGGGCCTTGCTGGTCGTCGCGGCCGACGGTGCGGAACGCAACCTTGAAGCCCTGTTCGGTCAGCTTGGGATTGGTCGCCGAACCGCTGATCATGGGAATGCCGGCCTGGTTGTAGACCGCGGAAGCCGGAATGGTAACGCCGGAGTTCAGGTGGCCGACGACGCCGGCGACTTTGGCGTCGACGAATTTCTGGGCGATGATCGGCCCCTTGTTCTCCTTGCCTTCGTCATCTTCGGTGAGCATTTCGAATGCGACTTTCTGTCCACCGATGGTAATGCCTTTGGCGTTGGCTTCCTCGATCGCCAGACGCACGCCGTTTTCATTGTCTTTTCCCAGGTGCGCGATGCCGCCGGTCAGGGGTGCCGCATGACCGATCTTTACCACCGCCTGGAGGGCGGAGCCTGAGCCGCCTCCCGCCTGTTCTTCCTTCTTGCCGCAGCCGGCGAGGCCGAATGCAAACACCGCGGCGACACCTGCTGCCACCAGCCTGATTGCGCCCTTGGAGCGGATAGGTTCCATGTTGTTATCCTCTTGTTCGTGAGTGAGCGTCACCGATACCGGGCGAATTATCTGCCAGCGTTCCGAGCGTTGTCAATTTGGGCCGATAATTCATTGAGTTGGCGAGAGCACCAAAGCGGGGACAACGGTAACATCCGGCAATAAAAAAGCCGGCCTGAGCCGGCTTTTCGAGCCATCCGCTGGGGATGCCTACATGGAAAGAATCCAGTCGACCATAAGCTTGGCTTCATCTTCCTTGACCGGATTCGGCGGCATGGGAATCGTGCCCCAGACGCCACCGCCGCCGTTAATCACCTTCTTGATCAGGTTGGCTTCGGCACCCGCGGCGCCCTTGTACTTCTTGGCGACATCCACATAGGACGGACCGACCAGCTTCTTGTCCACTGCGTGACAGGCAAAGCAGTTTTTCGACTGGGCGAGGGCCTTGGCCTTCTCAGCATCCGGGGCTGCGTTCGCACTACAGGCCAGGACCAGGCCGGCGGATGCCGCGATCACCAGGAGGGTTTTCTTCATGTTCAGCTGCCTTTCCTTGCGGGTTGAATAAGTGCCCGGATTTTATCGGGTTTGGAAGCCTTTGAAAATGGTCAGGATCTACCGGGTAAATCTGCAGCGACGCGAACGATCCTGGCGTTACTGCACTGGGCAAGACAGCTAACGCCCGGCGGACACAGGCGTTGACACCCGGGCCAGGCGGTTTGTTCAACGCCGGGGGGGCCGGATTCGTGCGCCTCGTCCCACGAATGCCGGTCAACGGGCTTGCCGGCATGGTTTTGCGGTTCCGGCGGTTGCTCACAGGCCGAGTTCAGCCCAGATCGAGTCGATGCGCCGTTTCACGCCGGCGTCCATGCTGATGGGACGCCCCCACGGCCGGCTGGTTTCGCCCGGCCATTTGTTGGTCGCGTCCAGCCCCAGCTTCGATCCCAGGCCGGAGACCGGGCTGGCGAAATCGAGGTAATCGATCGGCGTGTTCTCCGCGATGAGGATGTCGCGCGCCGGATCCACCCGCGTAGTCACGGCCCAGACCACTTCCTTCCAGTCGCGCACGTCGATGTCCTCGTCGACCACGATGATGAACTTGGTGTACATGAACTGGCGCAAATAGGACCAGATGCCGAACATCACCCGCTTGGCGTGGCCGGCGTACTGCTTGCGCATGCTCACCACCGCCATCCGGTAGGAGCAGCCTTCGGGCGGCAGGTAAAAATCCACGATCTCCGGAAACTGTTTCGTCAGCAGGGGCACGAATACCTCGTTCAAGGCGACGCCAAGGATCGCGGGCTCGTCGGGCGGCTTGCCGGTATAGGTGCTGTGGTAGATCGGACGGCGGCGCATGGTGATGCGCTCGATGGTGAAAACCGGAAAGGTTTCCTGCTCGTTGTAATAGCCGGTGTGGTCGCCGAACGGGCCTTCCAGCGCGGTTTCGTCCGGGTGGATGACGCCTTCGAGCACAATCTCGGCGGACGCCGGGACCTGCAGGTCGCTGCCGATGCATTTCACCACTTCCGTCTTCGAACCGCGCAACAGGCCGGCGAACTGATATTCCGACAGCGTGTCCGGCACCGGGGTCACCGCGCCGAGGATGGTGGCCGGATCCGCGCCCAGCGCCACCGCGACGGGAAACGGCCGGCCCGGGGAAGCGAGGCGATGATCGCGGAAATCGAGCGCACCGCCGCGATGCGCGAGCCAGCGCATGATCACCTTGTTGCGGGCGATCACCTGCTGCCGGTAAATGCCCAGGTTCTGGCGCGCCTTGTGCGGGCCGCGCGTCACAGTGAGGCCCCAGGTGATCAGCGGCGCCACGTCGCCGGGCCAGCAAGTCTGCACCGGCAGGCGCGCGAGATCGACTTCATTGCCTTCCCACACCACCTCCTGGCAGGGAGCACCCGTAACCACTTTCGGCGCCATGTTCAGCACCTGCTTCAGCACCGGCAGCTTGTCCCAGGCGTCCTTCAGTCCCTGCGGCGGCTCGGGTTCCTTCAGGTAGGCCAGCAGCTTGCCGACTTCGCGCAGCGCCGCCACCGATTCCTGGCCCATGCCCATGGCTACGCGTCTGCCGGTGCCGAACAGGTTGCCGAGCACCGGAATGCCGTGGCCTTTGGGTTTCTCGAACAACAGCGCCGGTCCCTGCGCCTTGAGCACGCGGTCGCAGATTTCGGTCATTTCCAGGTACGGCGAGACTTCCGTCGTCACGCGCTTGAGTTCTCCCTGCTTTTCGAGCTGGGCGATGAAGTCGCGAAGGTCCGAGTAGTGCATGCGGGTCCTCAGATGACCGGATTGGAGCCGCCGTCCATCGGCAGGATCGCCCCGGTCACATAGCTTGCCTGATCCGAGGCCAGGAACAGGGCGACGCGGGCGATGTCCTCCGGATCCGCGTAGCGTCCCAGCGGTACGCGCGCCTGCCCTTCTTCCAGCACCTTGTCGGCGGCGATGCCCTTTGCCTTGGCCTCGAGTTCGAGGGCTTCGCGGATGCGATCGGTCATGGTGGCGCCGGGATTGATGGCATTGATGCGCACGCCGTACTTGCCGTAGACACCGGCCAGTCCGGCCGTTGCCAGCATCAGCGCCGAGTTGGCCGCGCCTCCCGGGATATGGATCGAGCTTGCCACCTTGCCCCCGGTGCCGATGATGTTCACCACCGCGCCGCGCTTGCGTTCGCGCATGGACGGCAGCACGGCATCCATCGCATGCATGTAGGTGAAGTATTTTGCATCCATGGCCGCATGCCAGGAATCCGCATTCAGCTCGCCAGGCATATAGCGTTTCGCCGCGCCCGCGGAATTGATCAGCACGTCGATCTGGCCGAGAACGGCGCCGGCTTCCTTCGCCATGCGCAGCGCCTCTTCCGCGCGCGTCAGGTCGGTGGCGATGGTCTTGACCGATGGCAGCAGCGCGGCGGCCCGGTCCAGGTTCGCGCGGCTGCGGGAAACGATCGCGACCTTCGCGCCTTCGTCGAGAAAAGCCCTGGCGCAGGCAAGGCCGATGCCCTTGCTGCCACCGGTGATGAGCACAGTCTTGTCCTTGAGCCCGAGATTCATGTTGGTCGTGTCCCCGCGCCGCTGTGGCGCGTCAGAAAAAGGCAGGCAGATGATAGTGCGCGAGAATGCCGGCGAAGATGACCGCGCCGATCCAGTTGTTGTGCAGGAAGGCGCGAAAACAGGCAGCCGGCTCGCGACCGCGGATCATCGCGAACTGGCCCGCCGCCAGTACCGCGGCGCTGGCCAGGCCGATGTAGTAATAGGGCCCAAGATGAAAATATCCGCCGGCTACAGTCATGGTCAGCAGGAACAGCGCATGGCAAAGCATCACGGCCGCGACGTCGAATCGACCGAAGGCGAGGGCGGAGGTACGGATGCCGATCCGGCGATCGTCCTCGCGATCCACCATCGCATACTCGGTGTCGTAGGCGACCGCCCAGAATATGTTCCCCAGCAGCAGCAGCCACGCGACGCCGGGCACATAGTCGTTGTGCGCGGCAAAGGCCATCGGGATGCCGAAACCGAATGCTACGCCGAGCACCGCCTGCGGCAGCGCGAAGAAGCGCTTGCTGAACGGATAGACTACGGCAATGGCAAGCGCGACGAACGAATACTTGATGGTAAGGGCGTTGAGGTACAGAACCAGCGCAAATGCCGCAAGGGCCAAAACGGCGGCGACCATCAGTGCTTCCCGCGGCCGGATGAGTCCCGATGCCAGCGGCCTGTCGCGCGTGCGGGCAACATGCCCGTCGTAGTTCCGGTCCGCATAGTCGTTGATGGCACAGCCGGCGGAGCGCATGAGCACCGTGCCCAATACGAAAATCCAGACGATCCGGCCGTCCGGCCGTCCCGACGCCGACAGCCACAATGCCCACAGCGTCGGCCAGAGCAGCAGCAGGATGCCGATCGGCTTGTCGAGCCGGATCAGCTTTTCGTAGGCGTTGATGCGTTCGGCGAATGTCATCGGGAGGATGTCATCCCCGCTGCGGTGTCGATGCGGCGGGGTGCGGGGATGATAGCACCCGCATCATCAAACCTTGAGCAATTCCTGGCGGTCGCCGAGCCAGCGGTGAAGGTGGCGTTGCGCCGCCGCCGGATGATCGCGGAGCATCTGCGCCGCGATGTTGCGCGCCGCTTCGAGCAGGTCGAAGTCCTTCTCCAGGTCGGCGAAACGCAGCATCGGCACGCCGCTCTGCCGGCTCCCCAGGATTTCGCCGGGCCCGCGCAGCCGCAGGTCGTGGCGCGCGATTTCGAAGCCGTCGCTGTTCTCGTAGATGATGCGCAGCCGTTCGCGCGCATTGTCGGACAGCGGGCCCTGGTAAAGCAGGATGCACGCGCTCGACTGCGCGCCGCGGCCGACGCGACCTCGCAACTGGTGCAGTTGTGAAAGCCCCATGCGCTCGGCATGCTCGATCACCATTAGCGACGCGTTCGGAACGTCCACGCCGACCTCGATCACGGTGGTCGCTACCAGCAGCTGGATCTGGTTGGCCTGGAACAACGCCATCACCTGCGCCTTCTCCTGGTTGGGCAGGCGGCCGTGGACGAGGCCGATCCGCAGTTCGGGAAAAGTGGCCACCAGGTTTTGATAGGTGTCCATTGCCGTCTGCAGCTGCAGGATTTCGCTGCGCGCTCGGCTGTCGGACTCCTCGATCAGCGGACACACCCAATACGCCTGACTGCCGGCAAGGCACGCGTCTCGCACCCGCTGGATCACCTGGTCGCGGCGCGAATCCGAAACCAGCTTGGTCAGCACCGGCGTGCGCCCGGGCGGCAGTTCCTCGATCACCGACACATCCAGGTCGGCGTAGTAGCTCATTGCGAGGGTGCGCGGGATCGGGGTGGCGCTCATCATCAGCTGATGCGGCCGGACCTCGCGGTTGCCGCGGCTGCCCTTCATGCGCAGCGCCAGCCTCTGGTGCACGCCGAAGCGATGCTGCTCGTCGACGATCGCCAGGCCCAGTTTCTTGAACGTCACTTCTTCCTGGAACAACGCGTGCGTGCCGATGGCGATGCCGGGCTTGTCCGATTCGATGGACGCGAGCGCCTTCTCGCGCTCCTTCTTCTTCAGGCTGCCGGATAACCACGCCACGTCGATGTCGAGCGGTTGCAGCCAGGCGCTGAACTTCCGGTAGTGCTGCTCGGCGAGAATTTCGGTCGGCGCCATCACCGCGGCCTGATAACCGCTCTCGATCGCCTGCAGCGCCGCGAGCGCCGCCACGATGGTCTTGCCGCTGCCCACGTCGCCCTGCAGGAGGCGCTGCATCGGATGCGGCCGGGTCAGGTCCGTGCTGATCTGCTCGAGGACGCGCGATTGCGCGCGCGTCAGCTTGAACGGCAGCGACGCAAGCAGGGACTTCGACAGCTGCGAATGCTGCAGCAGCGGATGTGCCCGGATGAGGTTGCGCCTTTCGTAGTGCAGGCGCATCGACAATTGCTGGGCCAGCAGTTCGTCGAATTTGATTCGGCGCCACGCCGGATCGGTATGCCCGGCCAGTGCCTCGGCGTCCGCGTCCGGCGCCGGGTTGTGCAGGGCGCGGACCGCTTCCGCGAATGGCGGCAGCTTTAGTTTGCGGCGCACGGGCTCCGGCAGCGTGTCCGCGAGATCGGCGTCCTGGAGTGCGCGTGCCGCCAGCTTGCGCAGCGTGTCCTGCCCCAGCCCGGCCGTCGTCGGATAGACCGGCGTCAGGGCCTGCGGCAGCGGCGCTTCGCCGCGCAGCACCTTGAATCGCGGATGGACCATCTCCGCGCCGAAGAATCCCTGGCGGATCTCCCCCATCACGCGCACGCGTGCGCCCGCTGCCAGCGCCTTCTGCTGGCTCGGGTAGAAATTGAAGTAGCGCAGCGTAACCAGCCCGCTGCCGTCGTTCACCTCGGAAACGAGCTGCCGGCCGGGACGGAACTTCACTTCCGTCTTCATGATGGTGCCTTCGATCTGCACGGTATCGCCGGACAATGCCTCGTGAATCGGCGTGATGCGGGTTTCGTCCTCGTAGCGCAACGGCAGATGCAGGACCAGATCGGACAAGCGGCCGATGCCGAGTTGCAGGAGTTTGTCCGCTACCGCGGGCGTGGCGAACTGGAGTGAAGAATGAGGGGCCGCCGGTGCGGCGTTTCCGGCGGCGCCTTTGTCCGTGGGCGCCAGTGGAAGCTGGCGGGTTCGTGCCGGCCCCTTTGAACTGCGCCTGGCCGGTTTTCCCTCGCCCCTCACCCTTGCCCCTTACGGCCGAGGGCCGGAATTCGGCGAAGTCGAAAAATCCTTTACCAGCACCGCCTCGATTTCCACCAGCGCGCCGCGCGGCAGTTGCGCAACGCCAACGGCTGAACGGGCCGGGTAGGGCTGCTTGAGATACCGGGACATGATCTCGTTCAGCTTCGCGAAATGGGCCAGGTCGGTGAGGAAGACGGTGAGTTTCACCGCATCGTCCAGGCTTGCGCCCGCGGCCGCTGCAACTGCCTGCAGATTGCGGAACACCTGGTGAATCTGCGCTTCGGCGCCATCCGCGACCGTCATGGTGGCGGGATCGAGTCCGATCTGGCCGGACAAATAAATCGTCCCGCCCACGCGAATGGCCTGAGAATACGTGCCGATCGCCTGGGGTGCGTTCGCCGTCTGCACCGGGTGTTTGGTCAAGGCTTGCTCCAGGGTATAGAATGTTGCGCCACAACATGGCGAACCACGCTGATTGGCCATGTTTTTTCAGATGACGATGATAACCGAAGGACCTTCGTTTCCTTGAACCTGGCCGTGCAGATATGCGCCGGCCCTTGGCGTAGATGACGGCAGCGCGCGGCGGCGCATTCAAAACGCATTCCTAAAAAAACAGAAATGGCTTCCTCAGGCAACGGCAAACCGGGCGTATTGGCCCTCACGGTGGGGGCCATCGGCATCGTGTTCGGCGACATCGGCACCAGCCCGCTGTACACCATGAAAGAGGTGTTCAGCGGCAAATACGGCATCGGCGTCAGCCATGACAACGTGCTCGGCGCTCTATCGCTGGTGTTCTGGGCGCTGATCATCGTGGTCACCGTGAAATACGTGCTGTTCATGATGCGCGCCGACAATCACGGCGAAGGCGGCATCATGGCGCTGCTGGCCCTGCTGCTGCGCACGACCGGAACCAGCACCGGCATGCGCTGGCTGCTCATGTCGATCGGCCTGTTCGGCGCGGCGCTGTTTTATGGCGACGGCATGATCACCCCGGCGATTTCGGTCCTTTCCGCGGTTGAAGGCCTGCAGGTCGCGACGCCGGCGTTGAAGCCTTACGTCGTGCCGATCACCATTGTCGTGCTGCTCATCCTTTTCATGCTGCAGCGGGGGGGCACCGCGCGCGTCGGTGCGTTGTTCGGACCGATCATGATCGCCTGGTTCACGATCCTGGCGCTCCTCGGTATCGTCAACATCGTCTATCAGCCCGGTGTCCTGGCGGCGGTGAACCCTGCGTACGCCGTACGCTTCTTCGAGATCAACACGGTGCATGGATTTCTTGCGCTCGGCGGCGTGGTGCTGGCGATTACGGGGGTCGAAGCGCTCTACACCGACATGGGCCACTTCGGCCGCAAGCCCATGCAATACGCCTGGCTGTACTTCGTCCTGCCGGCCTTGCTGCTGAACTATTTCGGCCAGGGTGCGCTGATCCTCCATGATGCGAGCGCGATCGAGCATCCCTTCTACCGGATGGCCCCGTCGTGGGCGCTCTTCCCCATGGTGGTCTTCGCGACGCTTGCCACCGTGATAGCGTCGCAGGCCGTGATTTCCGGCACCTACTCGCTGACCCGCCAGGCGATCCAGCTTGGCTACTGTCCAAGGCTCGACGTCACGCATACATCGGAGAGCGCCATCGGACAGGTATACATGCCGTGGGTCAACTGGGTCTTGTGCGCATGCGTGATCGGGCTGGTGCTCGGATTCCGTTCCTCCAGCAATCTGGCCGGCGCCTACGGCATCGCGGTCACCGGCACCATGGCGATCGACACCATCCTCGGCTTCGTTCTCATCCGCAAACTGTGGCACTGGCCGCTGTGGACGGCATTGCCCATGCTGATCATCTATCTGTTGATCGATTTTTCCCTGCTTGGCGCCAATGCGATCAAGCTGTTTCACGGCGGCTGGTTTCCGGTGGTGGTCGGCATCGGATTGTTCACGTTGCTGGCAACCTGGAAAAGCGGCCGCCAGCTCCTGGGCGAGCGCCTTGCGCCCGGGGCAATCCCGATGGAGCCATTCATCCAGAGCGTCACCGCGCATCCGCCGACCCGCGTGCCGGGCACCGCCGTGTTCCTGACCGGCGCGTCCGAGGGCGTGCCCCACGCCTTGCTGCACAACCTGAACCACAACAAGGTGCTGCACGAGCGCATCGTCCTGCTCACGGTCGAGACGCGCGATATCCCCCACGTGCCCGACGAAGACCGGATCGAGATCATCCCGTTGGGCACCGACTTCTACCGCATGCTGGTGCACTACGGTTTCAAGGACGACCCCGACGTGCCGCGTGCACTCGAACTGGCGGCGGCCAAAGGCATGAAGTTCGAAATGATGGAAACTTCCTTCTTCCTCAGCCGGCAGACGCTGATTCCCAAAGTGGGGCCGGGCATGGCGCTGTGGCGGGAAAAGCTCTTCGCGCTGATGTCGCGCAACGCGTCGAGCGCCACCACCTTCTTCAAGATTCCGGCGAACCGTGTCGTGGAACTTGGAACCCGGATCGAACTCTAGGACCGGCCCGCATGGATCCCCGCACGGTCATCCCCAGTCTTGAGAAGCTTCTGGAACAGGGCAAGGAATCCGCGCTCCTGCGCTACAGTCTCGGCACCGAGTACTTCAAGTTGCGCGAAACCTGGGTCACGATCTTTCACCTGAAGCGCGCCATCGAGCTGGATCCGGATTATTCCGCCGCATGGAAGCTGCTGGGACTGGCCCTTGGCGAAAGCGGCATCCTGCATGAGGCGCTCGACACCTACCGGCGCGGCATCGAGGTCGCCCGGCGCCGCGGCGACAAACAAGCCGCGAAAGAAATGGAAGTCTTCGCCCGCCGCATAGAGAAACAGCTCACCACCGGAAAGTAGCCGTGCCGCGACCGCAGCCCTGGCGGATATTCGGCGTCGATTTCACCAGCCGCCCGCGCGCCCGCAAACCCATCACGATCGCCGCCGGACATCTTCAAGGCCGCCGTTTCGTCCTGGCAGGCATCGAAGAATGCAGCGACTGGGCAAGCTACGAAGCCTGGTTGCGGAAGCCCGGCCCCTGGATAGCGGGCTTCGACTTTCCCTTCGGCCTGCCCCGCTGCGCCGTGCTGGATCTGCAGTGGCCGACGGATTACCGGCGATTGGTTCACCACTGCCGTTCACTTGGCCGCATTGCGTTTCGGGGCGTCCTGGACCGGTATCGCGAGGGCCGCCCCGTCGGCAGCCGCTATGCGCATCGTGTCACCGATCTGCCCGCGAAGTCGCACAGCCCGCTCAAGCTGGTGAATCCCCCGGTGGGCCTGATGTTCCTGGAGGGCGCGCCACGCCTGCTGGATGCAGGGGTATCCATCCCCGGCCTTGCCGAAGGCGACCCGGACCGGCTGGCATTCGAGGCCTACCCCGGATTCACCGCGCGGGAAATTTTCAAGGGCTCGTACAAGAACGACAGCGTCGCGAAGCAGACGCCCGCGCGAAGACTCGCGCGAACGATGGTCGTCGACCGCCTGGTTTCGACGGCGAATCCCTTCGGGTTTGCGCTGGCGGCGGTGCCGACGCTCCTGGGATCGCTGGTGAGCGACGCCAGTGGCGATCGCATCGACGCGGTGATTTGCGCCATGCAGGCGGCGTGGGCGTGGCAACGGCGTGGAGAAAACTACGGATTGCCGCGCGCCATGGATCCGCTCGAGGGATGGATACTGATGGTGCCGGACACCAAAGCCGGCGGGGTGCGGAAATGAAAAGGCCACCTTCAAGGTGGCCTTTTCATTGTGGTGGAGATGAAGGGGATCGAACCCTCGACCTTCGCATTGCGAACGCGACGCTCTCCCAGCTGAGCTACATCCCCGAAACTGTTCGACTGCTGTGCTGCTAATAACTTAACCGCACCCAATGAGGAGATGAAGGGGTTGTGCGTGACTCGCATTGCCTCTGCGATTCACGCATCCTGAAACGCATGCGTTTCAGGACCGCCTCCGCGCTATGGCGCGGTGGCGTCCCAAGCGATCAGTGATCGCTTGGTCGAACCCTCGACCTTCGCATTGCGAACGCGACGCTCTCCCAGCTGAGCTACATCCCCGGAATCTTTTTCGGCCGGCAAACTGGTCCGGCTCGGCAGGGCGCTATTATACTGCAACCGATTTCGGCAAAAAACGTCCATGAAAATCACACCGCCGGCAGGTTACGAACAGATCGCGCCGCTGCAGAAACATCACCGAGTCACGCTTCCCGCCAGCGGAGCGGCGCCTCCGGCATTCGGCCGCCTGCACGCGATTCCGATCAGTCTGGCCGAGTTCGCGCCGGCGAGCCGCGACTATCCGCTGGTGTTCAGCCGCCACGGCGGCGGCTTCACCGCCGTCGCCGCCGTCGGCCTGCAAGCCAGGCAAAACCTGTTCGTCCTCAGCGACGGCCTGTGGGACCGGCGCGTCTACCTGCCGGCGTACGTGCGCCGCTACCCCTTTTGCATCTCGACGATCACGGTCGACGGGGAGGAGCGCAGGGAAGGCGTCGTCTGCGTGGAAGCAAGCGCGATACAAAGCGGCGGCGAAGCCCTGTACGACAAGAACGGCAATCCGCTCGAGCACTGGACCACGCTGGAACGGCTGATCTTCGACTACGAATCCGACCTCGCGCGCAGCGAGGATCTCTGCAAGCTCCTCGACGAGATGGACCTGCTGGACCCGTTCACGATGAAGGCCGAGGTGGACGGCTTCACCATGCAGCTGGAAGGCATGCA
>DASVNF010000208.1:0-32183 GCA_036384015.1 Burkholderiales bacterium | reverse complement strand
CAGCGTTCAGGACCCGTTCGAGAACATGGGCGCGCAGCTGGTGCGCGAGGTGGCCTCGAAGACGAATGACGTGGCGGGCGACGGCACCACCACCGCCACCGTGCTGGCCCAGGCGATCGTGCAGGAAGGAATGAAGTTCGTTGCCGCCGGCATGAACCCGATGGACCTGAAGCGTGGCATCGACAAGGCGGTCGTCGCGGTCGTCGAAGAACTGAAGAAGATTTCCAAGCCCTGCACCACCGGCAAGGAAATCGCCCAGGTCGGTTCGATTTCCGCCAACTCCGACGCGGTGATCGGCCAGAAGATCGCCGAAGCCATGGAAAAGGTCGGCAAGGAAGGCGTGATCACGGTTGAGGACGGTTCGGGACTGGAAGACGAACTGGAAGTCGTTGAAGGCATGCAGTTCGACCGCGGTTACCTGTCGCCGTACTTCATCAACAATCCGGACCGCCAGATCGCGATCCTGGAAAATCCCTACGTGCTTCTGCACGACAAGAAGATCTCGAACATCCGCGAGCTGCTGCCGATCCTGGAGCAGGTTGCAAAGGCCGGCCGGCCGTTGCTGATCGTCGCCGAAGACGTCGATGGCGAAGCGCTGGCAACCCTCGTGGTCAACAACATCCGCGGCATCCTCAAGACCTGCGCAGTCAAGGCGCCCGGCTTCGGCGATCGCCGCAAGGCGATGCTGGAAGACATCGCCATCCTCACCGGCGGTACGGTCATCGCGGAAGAAGTCGGCCTGTCGCTTGAGAAAGCCACGCTGAAGGAGCTGGGCCAGGCCAAGCGCATCGAGGTCGGCAAGGAAGAGACCACCCTTATCGATGGCGCCGGCGACGGCAAGACCATTGAAGGCCGCGTCAAGTCGATCCGCAAGCAGATCGACGAAGCGACCAGCGATTACGATCGCGAGAAGCTGCAGGAACGCGTGGCCAAGCTCGCCGGCGGCGTTGCGCTGATCAAAGTCGGTGCCGCGACCGAAGTCGAATTGAAGGAAAAGAAGGCCCGTGTGGAAGATGCGCTGCATGCCACGCGCGCTGCGGTCGAGGAGGGCATCGTCGCGGGCGGCGGTGTTGCCTTGATTCGGGCGCGTAGCGCGATTACCAAGCTCAAGGGCGCCAACGCCGATCAGGACGCCGGCATCAAGATCGTAGTCCGTGCGCTGGAAGAGCCGCTGCGCTGGATTGTCGCCAACGCGGGCGACGAGCCGTCCGTTGTTCTCAACAAGGTTGTCGAAGGCAAGGGCAACTACGGCTACAACGCCGCTTCGGGCGAGTACGGGGACATGGTTGAGATGGGCGTGCTCGACCCCACCAAGGTTACCCGCTACGCGCTGCAGAACGCAGCCTCTGTGGCGGGCCTGATCCTGACGACGGCGGCGATGGTGGCCGAGGCTCCGAAGGAAGAACACTCCCATGGCGGTGGCGGCGGCGGCATGGGCGGCATGGGTGGCATGGGCGGCATGGACATGTAAAGGTGTCCGGCCTGCTCCGGCAGACCAAAAAGCCCCGCTTCGGCGGGGCTTTTTCTTTTGGGCTCATCGTCGCCCGGTCAACGCAGGCAACGGCAGGGCGTCCGGCGCTGCAGCGGCGAAACAGCATGACGTTGACAATCGCCCGGTCGAGGCACTTAAACTGTCGGGCCGATCACGGCCAGTTCCCGACCGCCGTGGCGCACAACAGCAAAATAAGGGAGGAGAGACATGGCCGGACCCGCTAGCAGCGTTCAGGACAAGAACCACCCCGATTTCAAGCCGGAGGAAAAGAAGGTCATTTTCGCCTCTTCGCTGGGAACCGTTTTCGAGTGGTATGACTTCTACCTCTACGCGGTGCTGGCGCCGTTCTTCGCGGCGCTGTTTTTCCCGCCAGGCAACCAGACCGCGGCCCTGCTCTCCGCGTTTGCGACCTACGCCGCGGGCTTCCTGGTAAGGCCATTCGGCGCGCTGGTCTTCGGGCGGATCGGCGATCTGGTCGGCCGCAAGTACACGTTCCTGATCACCATCGTCGTCATGGGCGGGTCGACCTTTGCGGTCGGCCTCTTGCCGACGTTCGAGACCATTGGCTGGGGAGCGCCGATCCTGCTGGTTGCACTACGGCTGCTGCAGGGCCTGGCGCTGGGCGGTGAGTACGGTGGCGCAGCGACATACGTGGCAGAGCACGCGCCCAACCATAGGCGAGGCTATGACACCGCCTGGATCCAGACGACCGCAACCCTCGGCCTGTTCCTGGCATTGGTGGTCATCTATCTCTGCCGCAACAACATCGATGCTGATGCGTTCAAATCCTGGGGATGGAGAATTCCATTCTGGGTGTCGATTATCCTGCTGGCGTTCTCCGTGTACATCCGGCTCAAACTCGAAGAATCGCCGGTGTTCAAAAAGATGAAGGAAGAAGGCAAAGGCTCCAAGTCCCCTCTTACCGACAGTTTCCTGCGCTACCCGAACAACAAGTACGTGCTGCTGGCGCTGCTTGGCGCCACGGCGGGCCAGGGCGTGGTCTGGTATACGGGGCAGTTCTACGCGCTATTCTTCATGATCATCACGCTCAAGCTGGACTATGTCACCACTTACACGTTGATCGGCGCCTCCCTGCTGATCGGCACGCCGTTCTTCATTTTCTTCGGCTGGCTTTCCGACAAGATCGGCCGCCTCAAGATCATCATGGCGGGGTGCCTGATCGCCGCCCTGACCTACTTCCCCCTGTTTCAGGGACTCACGCACTACGTCAATCCTGCACTGGAACAGTATCAGCAGAACGTCAAGATCACGGTCGCGGCCAGCGATTGCCAGTTCCACCTGTTCGTCGGCCCCTGGAGCAAGTTCAGCGATTGCGACCGGACCAAGGACTTCCTGACCAAGCAGGGGATATCGTTCACTTCAGTGCCCGCAATCGAGGGCAAGTCGGTGGTGACCACCATCGGCGATACCCAGATCGAGGGCTGGGACGAGAAGAAGGTCAGCGAGGGACTGAAGGCATCCGGATATCCCGGGCCTGCCGACAAGACCAAGGTCAACTACGGCATGACCCTGTTGATCCTGGTCATCATGGTGATTTACGTCACGATGGTGTACGGGCCGATCGCGGCGTTCCTGGTGGAGTTGTTCCCGACCCGGATCCGCTATACCTCCATGTCCCTGCCCTACCATATCGGCAACGGCTGGTTCGGCGGCATGCTGCCGCTGACGGCCACCGCGATGGTGGCCGCGACGGGCGATATCTACTATGGGTTGTGGTATCCGATCGTCGTCGCCGTCATGACGCTGATCATCGGCACCCTGTTCCTCAAGGAGACCAAGGACCGGGACATCCACCAGGATTGAGCCTGCCGCGACAGGTGTCTGAGAAAGGCCCGCTGCGGCGGGCCTTTCTGCTTTTGGCACCCGCGCTTTTCGGGTAGAATGCCGCGCTTTCGCAAGCGACGGTTTTCTGGTCGCGACGAATCCGATTCCCCATCGGATGACAGTTCAACGGGGGCCAAGTAGCTCAGTCGGTAGAGCAGAGGACTGAAAATCCTTGTGTCGGTGGTTCGATTCCGCCCTTGGCCACCACCTCCCCTTCCCTGGCAGTTTCCAGTACGGCAGTCGCCTTGATTTCAGATGTGCGCATTTGACACACGTCAACCCCTCCCCCCACCATACGCCAGCCCCAAGCCAAGGGGTGCCGGAGACGGATTCGCAGAAATTCGCACAGCCGGCAAAAGAACATGGGAGGAGTCGAAGTGAATTTCGCAAAAGTCTTTTGCAGTACCGTCCTGATCGCGTGGCTTTGCCTTGGCCAGGCGCAAGCCGCCGGCCTGACGTTGCGTTTCGGCACGCCGTTCGTGACGAACAGCAATCTCCACAAGGCGATGGAGAAATTCGCCGAGGTTGTGGCGAAGGAAAGCGGCGGCACCATCAAGGTGCAGGTCTATGCCGACAGCCAGATCGGGGACATCCAGCAGTTGATCGCCGGCATGCAGCTCGGCACGGTCGACATGGCCTATCTCGGTGTCGGCAACGCCGGCCAGCTCAAGGGTTGCGGGCCGCTCAACGTGTCCTATCTGCCATATCTGTTCAAGAGCAAGCGCGCCGCGGAAGACGCGCTCAACGGGCCGATATTCCAGGAGCTCTACGAGCAATGTGCGCAATCGGCCAACGTGCGCATTTTTGCCGTGGGCGGCGATCGCAGCCCGCGCGCGATTGTCACCACCAAGGGGCCGATCATGAAGCCCGGGGACTTGAACGGCATGCGCATGCGCATCCCGCCCATCCCGATTTTTCGCGAGACCTTCGAGGCAGTCGGCGTGAAGGTGGTGCCGCTCGGGCTCAACGAGGTCTACATGGCGTTGTCGCGCGGGCAGGTCGAGGGGCAGGACAACGGCTTCGACCTGACGCTTTCCTTCCGTTTCCATGAAGTCTCGAAGTTCTGGTCGGCAACCGATCACTGCTACGACATGGGTGCATTCTACGTGTCGGAGCGCAAGTGGAAGACATTCACGCCGGAGCAGAAGGCGCTGTTCAAGCGCGCGGCCGCCGAAGGCGGGGAGCTGGCCACGCAACTGGGCGAAGAGTTCGACAGGCACGGCCTGGAAGAGCTCAAGAAGTCCGGCGTCAACTACGTCGTGCCCGATCGTGCGGCGTTCGAAAAAGCCTGGGCCAACGTCTACAAGAGCTACGAAGGCAGGGTCTGGCCCGAAGGCCTGGTGCAGCGTATCAAGGCCGCGCAGAAGTAACCGTGGTCGATTTCCTGGAGAAGGCGCTGGGCCTGGTGGAACGCGGCCTCGAATGGCTCATTGCCGTGCTCGTAGCCGCGCTTCTGCTCATCGTGGCGTCCACGTTCATCGACCGCCATTTCATTACCCTGCCCATGGCCGCACCGGATGCCTACGCGCGCGTGATCCTCGTGTGGCTGACCTTCGTCGGTTTCGCGCTCGCCGTCAAAGGCGGGATCAACATCCGGGTTGACCTCATCGATGCACGCCTGCCCGCAAAGGCAAGACGGGTGCTCGACTACGTCTTTGACGTGGTGATGCTCGGGCTTACCGTAATGCTCGGCGTGAACGGCTGGCGGCTGGTGGTCATCGGCCAGGACCAGGAGCGGCTGGGGACGGGAATGTCCGAAGCGTGGCCCTCGGCAGCCTTGTTCGTGTCCTGCCTTCTTCTGGTGTTGTTCCTCGTGTTGCGCATCGCATTGCGGTTTTCCGGTCGCGAGTTCCCGCGCCACACGCCGCTGGAAGTGGAATAAGCGATGTTGCTCATCCTGTTCATCGCTTTCATCCTGGCCCTGGTCATCGGCTTCGACGTCGGATATTCGATGATCCTGGCGGCGTGGCTCGGCGTCGAATACCGCGGCGATGCCGTCGATGCGGCGATGATGCCTTTGTCGATGATTGCCGGCGTAGACACCTACGCGCTGGTACAGGTGCCGCTGTTCATTCTCGCCGGAGAGTTGATGAATCGGGGCGGGCTGACCTTGCGCCTGATCGACTGGGCTCAGGCGATCGTGGGCCGGATCAAAGGCAGCCTCGGCCATGTCTCGATACTCACCAATCTGGTCATGGCCGGGGTCTCCGGCTCGGCTGTCGCCGACGCCGTTGCAACCGGCAAGCCGCTGATCCCGGCGATGAAACGGGAGAAATACGGCGAAGGCTTTGCCGGCGCCGTCATCGCCGCGGGCGCATTGCTCGGGCCGATCATTCCGCCATCCATTCCCATGGTGGTGTATGCGCAGCTCTCCAGCCAGTCCGTGGTGAAACTGTTCATGGCGGGGGTTATGCCCGGCCTGCTGCTGGCCGCGGGCTTCATGGTGGTGTGCTCCATCGTCGCGCGAGTGCGCAACTACCCGAGCCGTCCGCCCGTGCCATGGCGCGGCAAGGCCAGGGCAACCGGACGCGCCGGATGGGCCCTTCTGATGCCCGTCATCATCATCGGCGGCCTTCGCTTCGGCCTGGTGACGGATACGGAAGCGGCTGCGGTAGCCGTGATTTATTCGCTGATCGTCAGCCTGTTCATTTATCGCGGCCTCAAATTCGGAGAATTGCCGAAGCTGCTGTACGAATCGGGCCGTTCGACGGCGGTGATCCTGTTCCTGCTGGCTGCCGCCGGACCGTTCAGCTGGCTGGTGGCCGAGAGCCAGGTCAGCCAGACGGTGGTGCAGACCATCCAGGGCCTGTCGAGCAATCCCATCGTGGTGTTGCTGATCATCAACGCTTTCCTGCTTTTGATCGGCTGTATCATCGAACCCCTGCCGGCGATGATCATTTTCCTGCCGGTGCTGATTCCGCTCGGCGCGGAGCTGGGCATCGATCCGATCCAGTTCGGCGCGGTGGTGGTATTGAATCTGATGATCGGCCTTATGCATCCTCCTATCGGGCTGCTGCTGTTCGTGGTCTCCAGCGTCGGAAAGATCAGGATTGCGCCAGTCATGTGGGAAATTCTTCCCTTCCTTGCCTGGGCGCTCATCGTCCTCGTTCTGACCATCGTTTTCCCGCCCATCACCACCTGGCTGCCAGGCCAGCTGCATTAGCTTCGAAGCGCAGCCAAGGCCCTGAATCCAAGGGAAAGGGCATGGTTTTGCCTTATAATTGCAGACCTCCCGCGGCCGCAGGACCCACCCGCTTCTTATTCGAGATTCGATGCAGCTTTTTGCCTTTGGCGTGAACCACCACACGGCCCCGCTCTCCGTCCGCGAGCAGGTGACCTTTCACGCCGAAAATCTGGAAAGCGCGCTGCACGACCTGGTGAACCGCGAGGCGGTGCGCGAAGCCGCCATCATTTCGACCTGCAACCGCACCGAGGTCTATTGCAGCACCCCGGAACCGGGGCGGGCAATAGACTGGCTTGCGCGTTTTCATCATCTCAAGGCCCAGGCGCTCGAGCCTTTTCTCTACACCCTGCCTCACGAGCGCGCGGTGACCCATGCGTTCCGCGTTGCCAGCGGCTTGGATTCCATGGTGCTCGGCGAGCCCCAGATCCTCGGCCAGATCAAGGATGCGGTGAAATCGGCGGAGCAGGCCGGCACCATGGGTACGGTCCTGCACCGGCTGTTCCAATCCACGTTCTCGGTCGCCAAGGAAGTGCGCACCCAGACAGAAATCGGCACCAGTTCCGTGTCCTTGGCCGCGGCCGCCACCCGGGTTGCCGAGCGCATCTATCCCAGCATCTCCGGACAGAACATGTTGTTCATCGGCGCGGGAGAGATGATCGAATTGTGCGCAGCGCATTTCGCCGCCAAGCAGCCGCGTGAAATGACTTTCTCAAACAGGACCATCGAACGCGGTGAAGCCCTCGCGGCGCGCTTCGGCGGCCGCGCCATCACGCTCCACGAACTGCCGGAGCAGCTCGCGCACTACGACATAGTGGTGTCCTGTACGGCGAGCCAGCTGCCGATACTCGGCAAAGGTATGATCGAGCGCGCCATCAAGGCGCGGCGCCACCGCCCGATGCTGATGATCGACCTCGCGGTGCCTCGGGATATCGAAGTCGAGGCAGGCGACCTGGACGACGTCTTCCTGTACAGCGTCGATGACCTCGGCAAGATCGTCCAGGAGGGGCGCGATACGCGTCAGGCCGCCGTGGCGCAGGCGGAGGCGATCATCAGCGCCAACGTGCACGATTTCATGCACTGGCTGGAAAGCCGCGAACTGGTGCCGACCATCCGCGCGTTGCGCGACAACGCCGAACGCATGCGCCGGCTTGAACTCGGGCGTGCTGCGAAACTCCTGGCCAAGGGAGAAGATCCGCAGAAAGTGCTCGAGCAGCTGTCCCACTCGCTGACCAACAAATTCCTGCATGCACCAACGCATGCGCTGGGCGCTGCGCAAGCCAAGGATCGCGAAGCCCTGGTTGCGGCGCTGGCCCGTCTCTACCAGGTCGACATCCCGGAATGAAACCGACGATTGCCTCCAAGCTGGCGCAGCTGTCCGCCAGGTTGGAGGAGCTCAATGCATTGCTGTCCAGCGAGGACGTCACCAGGGACCTGGACAACTATCGCAAGCTGACCCGAGAACACGCCGAAATCGGCCCGGTGGTCGAGTTGTTCCACGCCTATCAGAAGGGCGAGCGCGATGTCGAGGCGGCACTGGTCCTGACCGGCGATCCGGAGATGCGCGAGCTGGCGGAGCCCGAAGTTCGCGACGGCCGCCAGCGGCTTGCTGAGATCGAGGCGGAGCTGCAGAAACAGTTACTGCCCAGGGATCCCAGCGACGAGCGCAACATTTTCCTGGAAATCCGCGCGGGCACCGGCGGCGATGAATCGGCGCTGTTCTCTGGCGACCTGTTCCGCATGTATGTGCGCTATGCCGAGCGCGCGGGATGGAAAGTCGAACTCATATCGGAAAGCCAGAGTGAACTCGGCGGCTACAAGGAAGTGATTGCCAAGATCATCGGTTTCGGTGTGTACTCCAAGCTCAAGTTCGAATCGGGCGGCCACCGCGTGCAGCGCGTCCCGGAAACCGAAACCCAGGGTCGGATCCATACCAGCGCCTGCACGGTGGCGGTGATGCCGGAAGCCGACGCCATCGAGGACGTGGTGCTCAATCCGGCGGAACTGCGCATCGACACGTTCCGCGCCTCCGGAGCCGGCGGCCAGCACATCAACAAGACTGACTCCGCGGTGCGGGTGACGCACCTGCCGACGGGCATCGTCGTCGAGTGCCAGGATGACCGTTCCCAGCACAAGAACAAGGCACAGGCCCTGTCGGTGCTTGCCGCGCGCATCAAGGACAAACAGATGCGGGAGCAGCAGGCAAAGCAGGCGGCGACCCGCAAATCCCTGATCGGCAGCGGCGACCGTTCCGAACGCATCCGCACCTATAACTTTCCCCAGGGCCGGGTCACCGACCATCGCATCAACCTGACCCTGTACAAGATCGACCAGATCATGGACGGCGCGCTCGATGAGCTGATCGATGCGCTGCAGGCCGAACACCAGACCGAGCTGCTCGCGGCGATGGCGGAAGAAACCCTGGCGATTCAGGCATGATGAATCCGGCCGCGATCGATTCCACCATCGGCAAACTGCTCGACGACGGCGTGCGGGCATTGTCCGTACGGGCCGGCGTCGAGGAAGCGCGCCGCGAGGTGCAAGTCCTGCTGGGCCATTCACTGGGCGTGTCCCGCGCCTGGCTGACCGCGCACCGGGACGATTCGGCGGATGCCGGCATTGCAACCCGGTTCCGCATGCTGTTGAAGCAACGCACTGTGGGGCAGCCCGTGGCTTATCTCACCGGCAGGCGTGAGTTCTACGGTCGCGAGTTCCGCGTCACGCCCGACGTTCTGATCCCGCGCCCGGACACGGAGACCCTGGTCGATGCCGCGCTCGGGAAACTGCCGAAGGATGCGCAACGCAGCGTGCTCGACCTCGGTACAGGCAGCGGCTGCATCGGGGTGACGCTGGCGCTGGAGCGGCCCGCCGCAAGGGTTGCCGCAGTGGAAATGTCGCCCTCCGCGCTGAGAATTGCGCAGGAAAATGCGGATACCCTGGGCGCCCGGATCGAATTCCTGCAGGGAACCTGGTTAACGCCGCTGACCGGGAGGTTCTTCGACCTGATTGTGGCGAATCCCCCCTACATTGCCGCCGGCGATCCGCACTTGCAGCGCGGCGACCTGCGCTTCGAGCCGGCAATGGCGCTCGCGGCCGGGGAGGATGGGCTGGTTGAAATCCGCCGCATCGTCGGAGACGCGCCCGGTTACCTCAATCCCGGCGGCTGGTTGTTGTTCGAGCATGGCTTCGATCAGGCGGATGCCTGCAGAGACCTCTTGCGGGATACGGGTTTCGGCGACCTGACGAGTCTTGCCGACCTCGCCGGGATCCCCCGCGTGGCCGGCGGGCGGCTTGTGCGCAGCAGGCCCAGCCGCTAAGATTATCGGGGTCAACGGGAGTGACTCCTCCGGATATGAATCCGGGTCGGGCACTCCCTTCCGTTTCTGGAGGGTTTGGCTCATGGATGCGCAGGAAAAAATCAAGCAGCAGGTAAGCGGCAATCCGATCGTGCTGTACATGAAAGGCACCCCCGATGCGCCGATGTGCGGATTCAGCGCGGCCGCGGTGCAGATTTTGGAGGCCTGTGGCGTGGAGAACGTGGCGACCGTGGACGTACTCGCCGACCAGGACGTTCGCCAGGGCATCAAGGAATTTTCCAGCTGGCCCACGATTCCGCAGCTCTACGTCAACGGGCAGTTCGTCGGCGGCGCGGACATCATGCGCGAGATGTACCAGTCCGGCGAACTGCAGAAGCTGCTGGGCAAGTAAGCGCGGTCTGGCGACAAAAGGCTGGCCATCGCGCCAGCCTTTTTTGTTTCGGAATCTCTGTAAGGGCCATGAGCAGACAGGAATCGCACCGGTGTCAGCGCGGCCATGGCGGCTTCGCCGCGGAGTACGATATCGAGCGTGAATTCCGGGAAACGCGGCTACTGGCAGCCCCGATATCGACCAGCTTCATCCTCGCGTTAACCGGAGAGCACCTGCTCGATCTGCCGAGACCCTATTCAATGCTTCCATGCTGCCTTCGCATAAGCGTTATTCCGGAAACATCGATTCCGCAACCGCTGTCGCTGTACTACTTTCCGCGGGATTCGCGGATGACGACCTTATCCCGGCTTGCTGCGTCAGGATCACCGCGGCGCCGGCCCGGCAAATGACAACAACAAGACCGATTGAGCGCGGTTCCCTCCCGACCCTTTCCTCGACAGGAGTCACGACATGATGGAACTGGTGCGGATGGCCTTGCGCCGTCCGTACAGCGTGGCCGTCCTTTCCCTGCTTATCCTGCTCCTGGGCGGGCTGGCGGTGTCGCGCATGGTCGTCGATTTCTTCCCGAAGATCGACATTCCCATCGTCTTCGTCGGCTGGAACTACCAGGGTTTGTCGGCAGAGGAAATGGAGCGGCGCGTCGTCATCATCAGCGAGCGTGCCTACTCGACGACGGTCAATGGGATCGAACGCATCGAGTCCAACTGCATTCCCGGCATCGGCCTCGTCAAGGTCTACTTCCATCCCGGCACCGACATAGGCGCGGCCATTGCCCAGATCAATGCCATAAACGGCACCATCCTGCGCATCCTGCCGCCCGGCATGCAACCGCCGGTGATCATCCAGTACAACCCGGCCACGGTGCCCATCGTGCAGATGGTGTTTTCGAGCAAGACCGTATCGGAAGGCCGGATGTTCGACCACGCCTTCAACTTCGTGCGCGTGAAGCTGTTCACGATTCCCGGCCTGACCGTTCCGGCGCCATTCGGCGGCAGGCTGCGCCAGATCTCGGTGGACCTGAATCCGCCGCTGATGAATGCCAAGGGTGTTTCGCCGAACGATGTGGTCAATGCGCTGCAGACCTCGAATGTGCTGATTCCCGCGGGAACCGCGCGCATCGGCGACCTCGACTACAACGTGATGATGAATTCCAGCCCGGCGGCGGTCGATCAGTTCAACCAGATGCCGCTGAAAGTGATTCGCGGCGTGCCGGTTCTGCTGGGAGACGTGGCCAAGGTGGCCGACGGCTTCACAGTCCAGAACAACATCGTGCACGTCGACGGCAGGCGCGCCACCTATCTGACCATCCTGAAGCACGCTGATGCCTCAAGCCTGGAGGTGGTGGAGCGCACGCGCGAAATCCTTCCGGAAATCCAGAAGGCGGCGCCCGAAGGCGTCGACATCAGCCTCGATTTCGACCAGTCGGTCTACGTACGGGCGGCGATCAAGAACGTGACCGTGGAAGCCGTGATTGCATCGCTGCTGGTGTCCCTCATGATCCTGGTGTTCCTCGGGTCGTGGCGCAATACCATCGTGGTGACCACCTCGATTCCCTGCGCGATCTTCGCCGGCCTGCTCGCCCTGTACTTCACCGGCAACACCATCAACCTGATGACCCTCGGCGGCCTGGCTCTGGCCACCGGCATCCTGGTGGACGACGCCACCGTCGCGGTGGAAAACATCCATCGCCACCGCAGCCTCGGCCAGCCGCTTACCGTCGCAATCGTCGAAGGTTCGCGCGAAGTGGCGCTGCCGAGAACCATGGCCACGCTGGCCATCTGCATCGTGTTCCTGCCGGTCGCCTTCCTTTACGGCGTGTCGAAGTACCTGTTCATTCCCCTGGCACTGGCCGTGGTGTTTTCGCTGCTGGCGTCCTACATCCTTTCGTTCACCCTCGTGCCGATGCTGTCGCGGCAGCTGCTGGCCGGGGAAAAACACGACGATGGGCACGGCAGCGGCTGGGGCTCGCGGTTCAACCGCTCGCGCGAGCGTTTTCTCGAAGGGATGCGCGACACCTACGGCAGCGTCCTGTCCGTGATCATGCGCCACCGCCCGTTCGTGATCGTCTGCCTGCTGCTGATCGGCGGCGTCAGCGTTTTCCTGGGGCGCGTGATCGGCACAGACTTCTTCCCCGCCGCGGATGTCGGCATCATGAAGCTGCACTATCGCGCGCCCGTGGGAACCCGCATCGAGGAAACCGAGAAACTGGTGCTGGCGGTCGAAGAGGAAATCCGCAAGATCATCCCGCCCGCGGAGATTTCGGTCATCAACGACATGATCGGCGTGCCATTGTTCTTCAACCTCGCGTTCGTGCCCACCGACAACATCAGCGGCATGGACGCGGACATCCTCATCTCGCTGAAGAAGCCGCACAAGCCCGCTTCGGAGTACATGCGGGAGATCCGCGCCAGGCTGCCGGCGAAGTTTCCCGGTTCAACGTTCTACTTCCAGAATGCGGACATCGTGACGCAGGTGCTGAACTTCGGCCTGCCCGCGCCGATCGACGTGCAGATCCAGGATTCGAATTTCGAGCGCGCGCAGATTTACGCCGGCCGTGTCAAGAAGGCGATCGAGGAGACGCCCGGCGCGGTCGATGTGCGCCAGATGCAGGTGCTGAACTATCCGGCACTGCGAGTGGAGGTCGATCGCGTTCGCGCTGCCAAGCTCGGCTTCACCCAGCGCGACGTTGCCAACAACATGCTGACCTCGCTGTCGGGATCATCCCTGGTGTTCCCGTCCTACTTCCTGAGCCCCAACGGCGTGAACTACACCGTATCGGTGCAAACGCCGATCGAACGCGTACAGACCGTCGAGGACGTGATGTCCACGCCGATCACGTCCTCCAACATGCTGCTGACCGACAACGGCCTGCAGCAGACGCCCACAACCCTGGGCGGCGCGCCCGTCACCCGGCTGTCGAACCTGGCCGTGATCAAGCCGGAAACCAGTTATCAGTCGGTCAGCCACTACACGGTGCAGCGCGTGCTCGACATCGCGGCGAACATCGACGGGCGCGACCTCGGCGGCGTGGTTTCGGACATCAAGCGGAAGATCGACGCCATCATGGCGGAGAAGGATTTCCCCCCCGCCGCGAAGATCATCATCCGCGGCCAGTACGAAGTCATGCAGGCGTCCTTCAAGAGCCTTATCCTGGGACTGATTCTCGCCATCATCCTGGTATACGCGCTGCTGGTTATGCTGTTCCAGTCGTGGATCGACCCGTTCATCATCATGATGGCTGTGCCCGGGGCGTTGATCGGCATTCTCTGGATGCTGGCGCTGTCCGGCACCACCATCAACGTGATGTCCCTGATGGGGGCGATCATGGCAGTTGGCATCGGCGTGTCGAACTCCATCCTGGTAGTGAGCTTCGCCAATGAGTTGCGCGCGGAACGTCCCGAGATGGGCGTCATTGAAGCGGCGGTCGAAGCAGGCCGGACCCGCCTGCGGCCGGTGCTGATGACGGCGTTGGCCATGATCATCGGCATGGTGCCGATGGCCCTGGGAATCGGCGAAGCAGGCGAACAGAATGCACCGCTGGGCCGCGCGGTCATCGGCGGGCTGATCATGGCGACCGTGGCGACCCTGTTCGTGGTCCCGGTGGTCTATACCTTCCTGAGAAACAAGATGCCGATCCTGCACCAGCTCGATGCACGGTTCGAAGCGGAAGCGCGCGGCGAGCCGGCGGCATAAGAGGAACTCAAATGGCAATCCAGCGTCGCGAATCCTTCGTCGTCTTCTACATCATCGCATTCGTCATCGTGGCGATCGCGGCCGGGGCGGTGTGGTATTACTGGAGCAGCAAGCAAAGCCATCTGGCGCAGGATGCGAAGACCCGCACCGCGGAACTGGACGCCGGCCCCACGGTGGTCGTCGCCAACTCGGCCAAGGGTCCGGTCGTGCGCAGGATCACGCTGGTGGGCGAGGCGGCGCCTTACAAGACGACCACCCTTTACTCCAAGGTCGGCGGCTATCTGATCAACATTGCGGTGGACGTAGGCGACCACGTCAGGAAAGGGCAGCTGATCGCCGAGGTGGAGACGCCTGAACTGGAT
The DNA here is from genome assembly GCA_036384015.1 of Burkholderiales bacterium. Lineage (GTDB taxonomy): Bacteria > Pseudomonadota > Gammaproteobacteria > Burkholderiales > JACQAP01 > JACQAP01. The sequence goes on along the minus strand of DASVNF010000208.1, from coordinate 17,902 downwards.
GCGGAATATCGCAGCGCGGTTGCCAGCCTGGAAAACAAGCAGCGCCTGCTGAAACGCAGCCAGGAACTGACCGCGAAGGGTTTTTTCTCCCAGCAAGCTCTCGACAATGCCGAGACCGACGTGACCGTGGAACTGGGCCGGGTGCATGAGCTGCGCACGCGCCAGGGTTATCGCACGTTGCGCGCGCCCTTCTCCGGCGTCGTAACGGCGCGTTTCGTCGATGCCGGAGCCCTGGTCACCAATGCGGCCAACAACCAGACCTCATCGCAGCCGGTGGTGACGATTTCCGATACCTCACGGTTGCGGGTGACGGCCTACGTCGAACAGGTCGACGCGCCGTTCGTCAAGCCCGGGACCGAAGTCGAAATCGTCGACGCGTCGAACCCCGAGCGACGCAACAAAGGCAAGGTCAGCCGTACCGGCGGCGGGCTGGACACGCGCACGCGAACCTTGTCGGCCGAGGTGGATTTCGACAACAGCAAAGGCGATTTCATCGCCGGCAGCTATGTGAACATGACCTTGCTGATTCCTGCAACCAGCTACGTCGAAGTGCCGGCGCCGGCGCTGGTGGTGCGTGACAAGAAAAACTACGTCGCCGTGGTCGGATCCGACAACCACATCAAGCTCACGCCGATCGAGATCGCCGGCACCGACGGCCGGGTGATCCGGATACTGAGCGGCCTCGGCGAAGGGGTGCGCATCGCGCTGAACCTGCCCAACACCGTTCCCGACGGCGCCAAGGTCAATCCTTCGACGCCTCCCGGCATGCCGGCACCCGCCCCGGTGGTCCCGCCGGCAGCGACGCCGCCCGCCGCCGGGTCCCAGCAGCGCTGACCCGTCCGCCGGCATCGTGACCGTGGTGGACAACCGGGTACAATCAGCGCCGCAGGATGGCGATCACCATCGGTGTCAAGGCGCGGCGGGCGCCAGTGATCCCGCCCCCCAAACTAAATAGGAAACGGCGGCAACCCGTCATGATGTCCCCCCGCCTGGCAGCGATCCGCAATCTGGCCTTCCGCCAGCCGCGGCGTTTCCAGCCCCCCGAAAAAGGCGAGGTGATCGTCAACGAGGGACGCCGCTATTTCATGGGCAAGGAGCTGGGCAAGGGCGGCTTTGGCATCGTCTATGAGTGCACGGACGACTGGGGCAACTCGCTGGTGGCGAAGATCCTGCTGCCGCACGACCAGTCCTATCGCGAAGTGCGCCGCAGCTGGCAGGAGGAGCTGCGCAAGCTGGTGGTGCTGCGCCATCCCGGCATCACCTTCGTCTACGACGCCTTCGAACACAAGGACACCTTCTACCTCATCATCGAGCGCTGCAACTTCGCGCTGACCAAACTGATCGCGCGCCGCGGCATAGATGCCGACCGCTGGATTCCTTACGTGGCCCGCGACATCCTGCAGGCGCTCGACTACATCCATGCGAGCGGCTACGTGCACAAGGACCTGCACCCGGGCAATGTATTTGTGACCGAAACCCGGCGGCGGCGGCGCCTGCTGAAGGAGCCGGTATGGTCGTTCAAGGTCGGGGATCTCGGGCTTACCCGCCTGGAATCCGACATCAGGGTGTTCCAGACCCTGCTTGCCGACTGGATGCGCCCGCCGGAAGCCTTCGATCCGGACGAGTACGGCGCGGTGGGCCGCCACGTCGACATCTACCAGACCGGGCTGCTGCTGCTCGCGCTCCTGCTCAAGGAGATTCCCTACTTCACGCGCGAGGAGATTCTCGGCGGCATTCCGCAGGCGCTTGCGGCGAAGCACGAATCCAGATTCGGACCCGTCATCGCCAAGGCCCTGCGCCGCCACGTCGAATGGCGGACCCAGACCGCGCTGGAATTCTGGCGCGATATTTCCGCTGTTGCCGGCGACCTGAACTAGGTCCGCCGGCGTCGATCCGATCCCCGAGAACGCCTGCTCATCCGGGCGCCGCAACCCCGATTTTCCGGAGCAGCCGATGTCGACGACAGGATCCTTCCGGCAATTTTCTCCGCGCCATATCATGGCCGTGCTGGCGGCCCTGCTCGGGTTTTGCGGGCCTTGCGCCGCTGCGTCCGATCCCGGAACACCGGACCCTGGCAATGCAAAATCCGGCGCCGCGCTGGTCTCTGCGCTGCGCCAGGGCGGGCAGGTCATTTATTTCCGCCACGCCGATACCGGCCCGGCTTACCAGGAACAGGGCGTCGACCTGAAGCGCTGCGACACGCAGCGCAATCTCAACGACAAAGGGCGTGTGGAAGCGGAGCAGATCGGCGGCCAGTTCAGGCGGCTGCGGATCCCGGTGGGGGAGGTTTTTTCCAGCGAGTTCTGCCGCTGCAGGGAAACCGCGGAACTGGCGTTCGAGCGCTATACGATCGAAGCATCGCTGACGGGCGTGAGCCGCTCCGCCGAAGCCGCACCAAGGCGCGAACTCGCCACCGCCGGACTGAGGAAACTTCTCGCCAAGGCGCCGCAGCCCGCAACCAATACCGTGCTGGTTTCGCACGGATACAACCTCTGGGATGCCGAGGGGTTCCACCTCGGCACGCAGGGGGAGGCGGCGATCTTCCGCCCCGACGGCCAGGGAGGCTATGTCCTGGTTGCGCGCCTTACGCCGGAACAGTGGGGTCAATTGCCCGAGCGCTGAATTCCTTCAGCGCCGCGGCCTGAGCAAGGCGGTGAAAACAGCGATCGCGAGGAAGATCGCGAACCAGATCAGCGCCCACTCGGCGATCGACAGCCCGAGGAAGCGCCACGGCACTTTTGTACAGTCGCCCGTGCCCTTGAAGATCATCGGCAGCAGATCGGCGAGCGGAAACGATTCCAGCATGTAGCCGAAGTCCGCGCCGCAGTCGTAGATCTTTGGCGGATTGTGTTCAAGATAGACGTGGCGCATCGCCACGCCGCCGCCGGCGACGGCCGCAAGCGCCAGCAGTCCGCCATAGACCCGGCGGCCGGTCGTCTGCGGACTATGGATGGCGGCAATGAGCGCGATCGCGGCAATCGCAACGAAGGCGTAGCGCTGCAGGATGCACATCGGACAGGGCTCAAGGCCTTTCGCGTGCTGCAGGAAGAGCCCGAAGCCGACCAGCCCGGCGCAGACCGCGAACGTCGCGGCGAAAATGAAGCGCGGGTTTCCGAGCATCAGATTTTCGCCAGCGCCTGATCCAGATCCGCCATCAGGTCCTCCACGTCTTCGATGCCGACCGACAGGCGCACGAGGTTGTCGGCGATGCCGAGCTGCGCGCGCCTTTCCGCCGGCACTGAACCGTGGCTCATGGTGACCGGGTGCCCGATCAGGCTCTCGACGCCGCCCAGGCTTTCCGCGAGCGTGAAAACTTTGCAGGCCTCAAGCGCCCGGCGTACGCCATCCATGTCGGTCTTGAGATAAACCGCGATCATCGCGCCGAATCCGTTCATCTGTTTCGCCGCCAGCAGGTGCTGGGGATGTTGCGGCAGCCCGGGATAGATCACTTTTTCGATCTTCGGGTGCTTCTGCAGCCACGCGGCCAGGTGCATGGCGTTGCCGCAGTGCTGCTTCATGCGCAGAGGCAGCGTCTTGACGCCGCGCAGGGCGAGGAAGCTGGAAAATGGATCGAGGATGGAGCCGATTGCGTTCTGCATGAATTCGAGCTTTTCGGCGATGTCCTTGCGATCCCTGACGACGACGATGCCGCCGACCATGTCCGAGTGGCCGTTGATGTACTTGGTCACCGAATGGACCACCAGGTCGATGCCCAGATCGAGCGGGCGCTGGACGTAAGGCGAAGCGAAGGTGTTGTCCACGACCGTCAGGATGCCGCGCTGCTTGCCGATTTTCGCGACCTGTTCGAGATCCGTGACCTTGAGCACAGGATTGGAGGGGGTCTCGACCCAGATCATTTTCGTATCGGACTGGATCGCCTTCTCAAGGGAGCCCGCCACGTTGGAATCGGCATAGCCGGTGCGCAGGCCCATCGAGCGCTTGCGCACCTTTTCGAACAGGCGCCACGAACCGCCGTACAGATCGTCGGCCGCGACGATGTGGCTGCCTTCGTCGAGGAGCTCGAGCACGGTGCCGGTTGCCGCCAGGCCGGACGCAAAGGCGAAGGCCTGCATGCCGCCTTCGAGATCGGCGATGCAGCGCTCGAAGGCGTGGCGAGTGGGATTCTGGCTGCGCGCGTACTCGTAACCCGTGTGCACGCCGGGGGAATGCTGCTTGAAGGTCGAAGTGGCGAAGATCGGCGTCATCACCGCCCCGGTGGTCGGATCGGGCGACTGTCCGGCGTGGATGGACCGGGTGGCGAAGCCGTGCTTGTCGTTCTGGTTGCTCATGTTCGTTTCCGGTTCTCAGTGCGCCTTGTTGCGCAGGTGATTGAGGACATCCATGCGGGTGATCAGGCCATGGAACTCGCCCTTTTCGACGACGATGACGACATGGCCCTTGTTGAAAATCCCCATCAGTTCGGACAGCGGCGTCTTCAGGCCGACGGTGTCGATACGCTGGGTCATGGCGGTGCGCACCGGATCGCTGAAGCGGGCCGGGTTTTCCTGGGCCGCGGTCAGCAGGTCCCATTCATCTATGATGCCGACCACCTTGCCGTCCTGCAGGACCGGAAGCTGCGATATGTCGTACAGCTTCATGCGCGCATAGGCGGTCATCAGCTTGTCGTCGGGATCGATGGTCACGGTGGCGCGTTCGTCGTGGCGACGGGTTATCAGGTCGCGCAGGTCACCGAACTGCTCACGCTTCAGCAGGCCCTGGTCGATCAGCCAGTAGTCGTTGAAGATCTTCGACAGGTATTTGTTGCCGCTGTCGCAGACGAAGGTGACGACACGCTTCGGCGCCTTCTGCTCGCGGCAGTAGCGCAGCGCAGCGCCGATCAATGTTCCCGAAGACGAGCCGGCGAGTATCCCCTCCTTGATCAGCAGGGTTCGCACCGTTGCGCAGGCTTCCTCGTCACTGATGGAGTAGGCCTTCTTCACCCGTGAAAAATCCGCGATGGGCGGGATGAAATCCTCGCCGATGCCTTCGACGATCCAGCTTCCCGCCTCGCCGTACTTGCCGGTGTGAACATAGTCCGCAAGCACCGAGCCGACCGGGTCGGCCAGCACCATTTCGGTTGCCGGCGAAACCTTCGAAAAATACTTCGACAGTCCGGTCATGGTGCCCGACGAGCCGACGCCGCAGACCACGGCGTCCACGTCATGCGCCATCTGCGACCAGATCTCCGGGCCTGTGGTGGTTTCATGGGCAAGCGGATTGGCCGCATTCCCGAACTGGTTGACGAAGAACCCGCCGGTTTCCCGCGCAATCCGCTCGGCCATGTCCTGGTAATACTCGGGATGGCCCTTGCCGACGTCCGAACGGGTGAGCCTCACCTCGGCACCCATGGCCTTGAGGTGGAAGATTTTCTCGCGGCTCATCTTGTCCGGAACGACGAGGACGAGTTTGTAGCCTTTCAATGCCGCCACCAGGGCCAGGCCGAGACCCGTATTGCCGGCGGTCGCCTCGACGATGGTGCCGCCGGGCTTGAGGCGGCCGTCCCTCTCCGCGGCTTCGATCATGGAACGCCCTATGCGATCCTTGATCGAACCCCCGGGATTCTGGCTTTCGAGCTTCAGGAACAGGCGGCAGGCTCCGGCGTCCATGCGTGTGACTTCGACCAGAGGCGTGTTTCCGATCAGGTCGAGGACTTGTTGCGCGGGCACGGGGCTTCTCTCCTGGGTGGTCTGATGACGGGCATTGTGGGACAGGTCGCGCATCGGGTTGTTCCGGAACCCGGCTCCGAAACCACTGACGAAACCGCCGGCGCAACGGACCGAAGTTTAACCCGGAGCCCCATCCCGGGTGAATCGTCGCGCTGCTCCGCCGGATGGTTCGGTATGCTTGCGGCTGTTGAGGTCTCGATCGGCGGAGGGCCGGGGTGGACTGGAAAAGGACAATTCTCGGACTCATGATCAGTCTGGTCATCATCGTCATCGGCACGGCAGCCGGCTTGTCGGCGTTGCTCTATTTTGCGCAGGACCGGCTGATTTTCTATCCGCAGGCGGCACCCGGCATGCCGCCGCATGCAGCAGACCTCGCAATCAGCGAGGTGCGGATCGCAACGCCCGACGGTGTGTCGTTGCACGGCTGGCTGGCGAAACCCGTGACTGCCGCGGGCGCGTTGCCGCTGGCCATTTACTTTGGCGGCAATGCGGAAGAGGTGTCGCACATGGCGGCACTGGCCGGCCGCCTGCCTGGCTGGGCGCTGTTGGCTGTGAACTACCGTGGCTACGGCGGCAATGCGGGCAATCCATCGGAGCGGGCATTGTGCAGTGATGCGCTGGTTGTGCACGACTGGGCGGTTCACAGCCCTGATTTCGATCCGTCGCGCATCGTCGCAATCGGCCGTAGCCTGGGGAGCGGCGTTGCGGTGTATCTGGCCGCCGAACGCCGGCTCGCCGGCGTCGTGCTTGTCACGCCCTATGACAGCCTGCGCGCGGTGGCGCAACGCCACTATCCCTTTGCTCCCGTCGCGCTGCTGTTGAAGCACAACTTCGATTCGATCGGGCGCGCGCCGCGCATCCTGGCGCCGGTGCTGATGCTGGCGGCGCGGCGCGATACCGTCGTTCCCGTCAGCCACGCCCAGACCCTGTTCTCGAAATGGGCCGGGCCAAAGACCTGGCGGGAGTTCGGGGAGGCCGGACATAACGATCTCGACACGGATCCGGAATATTGGAAGGCGATTGCAGCCTTCCTCGCCCAGCGGAGCTGAGGGGGTTTTCCCTTGTCCCGCCTCGGCATCGAGGCTCCCGAGGTTCCCGGGGACGGATGCGAAATGCCTTGAAAAGGGCCATAATTAATAACGATTCGCATTACACCCCTTTGCCAGCAACCCAATGCACGCTGAACCCGCCGTGAATTCCGCCCTCGTGGCCGACCTCGTCGCCCTGAGCGCTATCGCCGTAGGTCAGACTGTAGTCATTCACCAGGTTCTTTCCGGCGCAACCCAAGCCGACGACGGAGATGTCGGGCTGCGCCTGCTTGAACTGGGCTTCGTCGAAGGCGAAACGTTGCGCGTGGTGGCGCAGGGTTTTCCGGGGCATGAGCCGATCGCGGTCCGGATCGGGAGCACGACGTTCGCGTTGCGCCGCTTCGAAGCCGATCATGTGATGGTGGCCGCGGTGCCGGGAGTGACGGCTTGAGTGCCACATCGCCGGGACTGCTGCGCATCGCGCTGCTGGGAAATCCCAATTGCGGCAAGACCGCCCTGTTCAACCTGCTGACCGGCAGCCGGCAGAAGGTCGCCAACTACGCGGGCGTCACCGTCGAACGCAAGGAGGGATCATTCGAAACGCCTTCCGGCCAGCGCATCCGTGTTCTCGATCTTCCCGGCGCATACAGCCTGAACGCACTGAGTCTCGACGAAATGATCACGCGCGACGTCGTGCTCGGGATCAAGGAAGGCGAGGAACGGCCGGAACTGCTGGTATGCGTGACGGACGCAACCAACCTTCGCCTTAACCTGCGCCTGGTGGTCGAGGCCAAGCGGCTGGGGCTGCCCATGGTCCTTGCTCTCAACATGGCCGACGTCGCCAGAAACCGCGGCGTGAAAATCGACGTCGCCGCACTCGAACGTGAACTTGGCATTCCGGTGGTGCAGACCGTGGCCGTGCGCCGCGGCGGGGCCGACGAACTCGTTGCCGCCATTCAGGCGCATTTGTCCGATCGCCCCGTGCCGGTCGCGCCATGGAAGGCACCGGATGTGGAAGACGTGGGCGCCACCCAGCGCGAAGTCCGCCGCATCCTCTCGGTCGCCGTGCAGCAACCCGCGCAGCAACTGCGTGTCGACGATGCGCTGGACCGCATCGTCATGCATCCGCTGTGGGGGTTCGTCGTGCTGGCGGCCACGCTGTTCCTGATGTTCCAGGCGGTATTCAGCTGGGCCGAGGTGCCGATGGGGTGGATCGAAAGCACCGTTGCCTACATCGGAGAATTGCTCGTCAAGTGGCTGCCCGAAGGCGTCCTCAGAAGCCTCCTGGTCGATGGCGTGGTGGCTGGGGTCGGCAGCGTCGTCATATTCCTGCCGCAGATCCTGATCCTGTTCCTGTTCATCCTGGCCCTGGAGGACTCCGGCTACCTGCCCCGTGCGGCGTTCATTCTCGACCGCCTGATGAGCACGGTCGGACTGTCGGGCCGCTCCTTCATTCCCCTCCTGTCGAGTTTCGCCTGCGCGATTCCGGGCATCATGGCCACCCGCAACATTTCGAGCTGGAGGGACCGGCTGACCACGATCATGATCGCGCCGCTGACGACATGCTCGGCACGCCTGCCGGTCTACGCCTTGATAATCGGCGCATTCATTCCCGAACGGACCGTGCTCGGATTTCTCAACCTGCAGGGTGTGGTCCTGTTCGTCCTGTATTTCACGGGGATCGTCAGCGCCATGGCGGTTGCCTGGGTGATGAAAGTCGCAACGGGACGCAAGCTGCGCAACCCGCTGATGATGGAACTGCCCTCGTACCGCTGGCCCAACCTGCGAAACCTGCTCATGGGCCTGTACGAACGGGCGATGATCTTCCTGGCCCGCGTCGGCGGCATCATCCTGTCGCTTACCATCCTGCTGTGGTTCCTGTCCTCGTTCCCGGCGCCGCCGGCCGATGCCGGCGGACCGGCGATCCAGTACAGTCTGGCCGGGATCATCGGGCGGGGCCTTGAAGTGCTCCTCGCGCCGATTGGATTCAGCTGGCAGATTTCCATAGCGCTGATCCCGGGGCTTGCCGCGCGGGAAGTGGCGGTCGGCGCGCTCGGCACGGTGTACGCGCTGTCTGCGACGGGGGACGACGTCGCCAAGCAACTCACGCCGATGATCGCCGAAAGCTGGTCGCTGGCGACGGCTTTTTCGCTGCTCGCCTGGTACGTCTTCGCGCCGCAGTGCATCTCCACGTTGGCGATCGTCAAGCGGGAAACGAACTCGTACCGTTATCCGGTGCTGATGGCGGTTTACCTGTTCGCGCTCGCGTACATTGCTGCCTTCATCACCTACCGGCTCACGCTGATGTTCACGGGAGCCTGAACCTTGCAAGCGTTCATTGCCTATCTGATCGTCGCCGCCGCCCTGGTCTACGCAGCCTGGCTGCTGATGCCGCAGGCCCTGCGCCGCTGGTTCGTCGGGTGCCTCAAAGTGATGGTACCTGTGTCCCGGCGGGAGTGGATCACGCGCCTGGAAAAGGCCGGTGAAGAAGCGGGATGCACGACCTGCAAGGCCTGCGCGACGGACGAGAAATCCTCCGCACCGCAGATCAAGACCGTGGAATTCCACCGCCGCTAGGCGGGAGAGCGCACTAGGCGGCGACCGCGACCTGGCCGCGGTCGATGGTGTAAACGAAGTCCAGCATGCCTTCCGAGTGCGAAAGATCGGACTCCGTGAGAATGATGGAAAGCCCCTGCTGCTTCAATCCCACGATGACGTCCGCAAGCCGCTGCGCGAGCACCGGCGCCACGCCCTCGAAGGGTTCATCCAGCAGCAAGAGTTTCGTGCCGCACATCAGGGCCCGCGCCAGCGCGACCAGTTTCTGCTGGCCGCCGGAGAGCTGCAACGCCTTGCGGGCGGCGAACTGCTCCACTTCGGGGATCATCCTGTAGATCGCCGCGAGCCGCTCGCGCGGATCCGCCGCTCCCGCCGACCACGCGGGGATCAGCACGTTTTCCTCGACCGTCAGCTGCGGCACGAGTCGCCGGTCCTCGGGCATGTAGCCGATGCCGTTGCGGGCCCGCCGGTGCGTCGGGGTTTTCTCCAGCGGCGACCCATCGAACACGATGCTGCCCTGTCGTGCGGGCAGGATGCCCATGATGGCCCGCATCAGCGTCGTCTTGCCGGCGCCATTGCGGCCGATGAGGCCCACGAACTTGCCCGTCGGCACCTCCATGTCGACGCCGCGCAGGATGCCGATGGCCTGGATCGAAACGTCGAGCCTCTCAATGCGCAGCATGGGCTTCCCCTGTCACGTACTTGCGCACCTCGGGATCTTCCAGCACCTTCGCCGGTTCGCCGTCGGCGATGATGCGGCCCTCGTAGAACGCCAGGACTCGCTGGGTGTAACGGCTGACGATCTCCATGTCGTGTTCCACGAACAGCACGGTGACGCCCTGCGCGCGCACGGCTTCCATCACCATGTCCATCAATTCGAATTTTTCGTCCGCGGACACCCCCGAAGTCGGTTCATCGAGCAGCAGGATCTTCGGTTTCACGGACATCGCCATGGCAATGTCGAGCAGCTTGCGAACGCCTTCCGGCAGGACGTTTGCCTTCTTGTCGCGATACGCGGTGAGCCCGAACCGTTCCAGCATCGTCTCCACGGCCTGTTCCGGCGTGCCTTCCAGCGGGCTCGCATCGGACCATCCGCCTCCGGAAAACACCACCCCGACGCCGGTCATGACGTTCTCGTAAACGGTCAGTGACGAGAACAGTTGCGGGATCTGGAAGGAACGGCAGATGCCCAGGCGCGTGATCAGGCGCGGGCTCAGCGCGGTGATGTCCCGCCCGGCAAAAAAGATGGAACCCGAGGTCGGTTTCAGGTATCCGGTCACCATGTTGATGAACGTCGTCTTGCCGGCGCCATTGCTGCCGATCAGGCCGACCACACTGTCCTTCTCGACGGCGACGTTGATGTCGGACGCGGCGGTCACCGCGCCGAATGTCTTGTTCAGGCCCTTCGCTTCGAGAACGATCGCCATGTCAGGCCGCCTTCCCGCGCATTTTCCGGAACAGCGACCAAAGGCCGCCGGGCAGGAACAGGATAACCAGCAGCATGGTGATGCCGAGCGCCATCTGCCAGGTATTCGGCGAATACTCGTATGCGAAGCTGCGGATTGTCTCGAAAATGAGCGCGCCGAGAAAAGGCGCCAGCACGCTGCCGGTCCCTGCGAGAATGCCTATGAAGACGAACTCGCCGGAGGTCGTCCAGTAGGCCATCTCCGGGTCGATGTGGCCGATGTTGATCGCCATGAGTGCGCCGCCCAGCCCCGCGAGGACGGCTGAAATGATGTAATTGACGTGGATGGTCCGCCGCACCGACGCCCCCATGTATTCCACGCGCAATTCGTTGTCGCGGATGGCTTCGGCCAGCCGGCCGCGATGCGTGCGCAGGTAGAGGTTGACGAGCCACGCCGACAGCATGGTCACCGCGACGATCGACACGAAGATGGTCTGGCGCAGCGAATCGTCTTCCAGCGTCGCGCCGAACACGCTTCTTGCCGCGATGTTGAACCCGTCGGTGGAACCGAGGGCCGAGCTCTTGACGAGCGAACCGTAGAGGATCATGGAAAAGGCTAGCGACAGCATGGCGAAAAAGATCTCCCGGTATTTGCGGAGCAGGAAGCCGAGGATCCATGCCGTCAGTCCGGTGACCACGACCGAAAACACGAGCATGACGGCGATGTCGTAGGGGCCGAAAACGCCGGTCAGGGCGTCGACCAGCATCTTGGGCAGGCGCAGGATTCCGCGCAGGAGGGCCCAGCCGCTCGCGTCGCCGACTTCCGCCAGCGAATTTGCAAGCTTGTCGTGCGCGGCGGCGGCATAGGCGCCAAGGCAGTAGTAAAGGCCGTGGCCGAACGACACCAGGCCGGTGCGCATGAGCACCAGCATTCCCAGGACGACGATGCCATAGCACAGGGAGATCTTGATCAGCGACATCATCCAAGCCGGCAGCAGGGGACCCGCGACGAGCAGGACGACGGTGACGGCCGCGATGGTGAGCGTGGTGCGGTCGAGCTTCATATCTTGCGAACCTCGGCGGCGCTGAAAAGGCCTTTAGGCCGCACGATCAGGACGGCGGCCATGACGAAGTAGACCGCGAATAGTTCCAGTTCGGGCCGGTAGTGGATGGAAGCGGCGCGCACCAGACCGACGATCACGGCGCCGAGCGCCGCACCGGGCAGGCTGCCGAGCCCGCCGATGACGACGACGGCAAAGGCGATGACGATCACTTCGGCGCCCATGCCGGTGACGACCGAGACCGTTGGGGCGGTGAGCGCCCCGCCCACGGCCGCCAGCATGGCGCCCAGGGTAAACGTGACGAAGTAGGTCCGTCCCACGTCGATGCCCATGGCGGCGGCTGTTTCACGGTCATGAATGACGGCAATCAGCAATTTCCCCGCGCGGGTGCGGGCGAGCACCCAGGTAAGGACGATTGCCGTGACGATCGCGACGCCCACGAGAAGCAGGTTGTACGTCGGGTAGGTAAGCCCGCCGATCGAGAAATTGCCGAGCAGTGCGTAAGGGGTTTCGCCCTTGGGACCCTGGACGAACAGCGGATCGACGCCCCAGACCAGTTTGATGAGGTCTTCGAGTATCAGGAACAGGGCATAGGTCACCAGCACCAGGACGACTTCGTCCTTGCCGTACAGGAAACGCAGCAGCCCTCGTTCGATGACGGGGCCGGCAACCAGGCCGACGACGACGGCGGCCAGAGCGAGCATCGCATAGCTGCCCATCGCCGGATAGCCGTGCGCAAACCAGGCGCTCGTGAAAGTGACGGACGTGAATGCGCCGAGCGCGTACAGGCTGCCGTGCGCGATGTTGAGGATCTTCATCACGCCGTAGATCAGCGTGAGCCCCACGGCGATGATGAACAGCCACGAAGCGTAGATCAGTCCGTCGATGAGGACGGCGAGGAGTTGCACCATCTTCTTCTGCTTTTCTCAGGCCTGGCGGCTCACCACTTGCCCGGCTTCATGCCGTCCTTGATCCAGTCCAGGCTCTTCACGCCCTCGGGCGGCTGCACCTGTTCGACCGGGTAGTACTTGATGTTCGTCAGGGTGATCTGGCCGTTGACCGTCTTGGTGGCGCCGTAGGCCGTGCCCGTCACCGCCTGATGCCCCTTGCCCAGCTTCATCATGACCTTGCCGGAGGGCGAGTCGAAGGTGGAGAACTCGAGCGCCTTGATCACCGCTTCCGTATCCTCCCCGCTCCTGGCCTTGGCTTTCTCGAAAGCCGCCTTGAGGCCGAGGAAGGCCATGGCGACGCTGTAAGCGGGATAGTTGGGCTCGATCCCCGCCTTCTGCTTGTAGGCCTGGATCAGCCAGTCCTTGAGCGCGCTTTTCTGCGCATAAGCGCCATTGGGGCCGCGTGCGCCGATGATGGTCCCGTCCGGGATGTTGCCGGGAAGCCGGTGCAGGTAAGGTTCACCCGCGACCAGGATGAGCTGGCTGCTGGCAAACATGTTGCGCGGCATCGCCTGCAGCATGAAGGCCTCGAGGTCGCCGCCCCACAGACTGGAATGGATGACGTCGGAGTTGGTCTGCAGCAGCGCCGAGATCTCCGGTCCGTACTGGCCTGCGCCGAACTTGGGCATCTGCGAGGTCGTCACCTCGACCTTGGGGCGCAGCGCAGACATGACGGCGGTGAAGTCGGTCCAGGAGTCCTGTCCGTACGCATAGTTCTGGTTGATGCCGGCGTAGTTCTTCATGCCCGGTTTGGCGTCCAGCAGGTAGAGCGCGCCGGCTACCGCGTCCATGGTGGCATGCGAGCGGGTGCGGAACACGTACTTGTAGCTCGCGTCCTCAAAAATGCGCGGGGTGCCGCAATCGAACAGGACCGTGAGCTTCTTCATTTCCTCCGCGACGGGGGCGATGGCCAGGCAATCGCCGCTGCCGATATAGCCGATTACGAAGTCGACGTTCTGGCGTTCAACCAGGTTGCGGAATTCGGCGACCTGCTTGGTGGCGCCGCCCGCCTCGTCGATGATCGCCAGCTCGATCGGCGTGCCGCCGAAGCCCTTGGCTGCATAGGGTGCCGGCACCTTTCCGGCGTTCAGCGATTCGACAATGGCTTCCGCCGCCATCTTGGCCGGCACGCCGAACGGCCCGGCGGCGGGCCCGGAGAGGAAAGTTACGAGCCCGATGCGGATGGGCTTGTCCTGTGCGTGACTGGCGGCCGGCAGAGCGAGCGCCGCGGCGACAAGCAAGGCGGGCAGCAGCTTCAGGGAAAGCGGGGCTTGCGTGTCCATGTTCGATCCTCCTTGTAACTTTTTATATGTATCAAAAAATAATCCAGCGGGCGGGGCGCCGCGCTGGACTAGTCTGAATATGCCCGGAATTTAGCAGCTTGACCGTCCCGGGGCAAGATTGAGTCAACCGGCTGCAAGGGCGGCACGCGCACGGACGATAGCTGCGCGAACCTGCGAGGGTGCGGTTCCGCCGATGTGGTCGCGCGCGGCCAGCGAGCCTTCCAGCGAGAGCTTCTGCAGGGCGTCCGCCTCGATCAACGGTGAAAAATCCCTGAGTTCCTTCACCTCCAGCCCGGCCAGGTCCTTGCCCTGGTCCGCGGCGTAACGCACCGCCCGGGCCACGGCCTCGTGCGCCTCGCGGAACGGCAGGCCCTTCTTCACCAGATAATCGGCCAGGTCGGTCGCGGTGGCGAAGCCCTGCAAAGCGGCGCTGCGCATCGCTTCCTTGTTTACGCGGATGCCGCCGATCATTTCGGCGTAGATCCGCAGTGTCGCGGTGAGGGTGTCGACCGTATCGAACAGCGGTTCCTTGTCTTCCTGATTGTCCTTGTTGTACGCAAGCGGCTGGCCTTTCATCAGGGTAAGCAGCGCCACAAGGTGGCCGTTGATGCGGCCCGTCTTGCCCCGCACCAGTTCGGGCACGTCGGGATTCTTCTTCTGCGGCATGATCGAGGAGCCGGTGCAAAAGCGGTCGGCGAGATCGATGAAGCCGAAACGCGGGTTCATCCACAGGATGAGTTCCTCCGACAGCCGGGACAGATGGGTCATCGTCAGGGCGGCGCAGGCGCAGAATTCGATCGCGAAGTCGCGGTCGGACACCGCATCCAGCGAGTTTTCGCAGAGGCCATCGAAGCCGAGTTCATGCGCCACCTGTTCGCGGTCGATCGGAAAGGTGGTGCCCGCCAGCGCGGCGGCGCCGAGCGGCAGCACGTTCAGGCGCGAGCGGCAATCGGCAAACCGCGACGCGTCGCGCTTGAGCATCTCGTAATAGGCCAGCAGGTGATGGGCGAAGCTCACCGGCTGGGCGACCTGCAGGTGCGTGAAGCCCGGCATCAGGGTTTCGACGTTGTGGTTGGCCAGGTCGAGCAGGCTTTCCTGGAAAGCGCGGATCAGCGCGGCGATTTCGTCGCAGGCCCAGCGCAGGTACAACCGGATGTCGGTCGCGACCTGGTCGTTGCGCGAGCGGCCGGTATGCAGGCGCTTGCCGGCGTCGCCGACCAGGTCGGTGAGGCGTTTCTCGATGTTCAGGTGCACGTCTTCCTGGTCGATGGACCAGTTGAACCTGCCGCTGCGGATCTCGGCGAAAATTTCGGTCATGCCGCGTTCGATGTCGGCCAGATCCTTCGCACTGAGCACGCCCACCGCGTGCAGCATGCGCGCGTGCGCAAGCGATCCGGCGATGTCGAACTCCGCCAGGCGCTTGTCGAAATCCACCGATGCGGTATAGCGCTTGACCAGCTCCGCGACCGGTTCGTTGAACCTTCCCGACCACGACTTCTCGTGCGCCGGCGCGGGTGTCCCGCCCGTGGCGTTCTGCTTGGGTTGCATTAAGGCTTTGCCCTGTTCACAATGATCGCGTTAAGCGCCTGTTCTGGCGCGATTTTTAGCCTGAATCCGGCGATGGCAAGTATAAATCAAAACCGCTACCCGAACCTCCTTCCGGATTTCCGCAATCTGGGGGTCATGCTGCGCATCCTGCTCGCCGTCACGGCGATGACGCTGGCGGCGGCGGCGGTCCAGGCTTCGAACTGGAGCACATTGATGGACCGCTGGTTCGGCATTTCCGCCCTGGTCCAGCCCATTGTCATCCTGTCGCTGGTCGCGCTGGGGCCGGCGACCGCATGGCTACACCGGCTGGACTATCCGGTGGCGGTTGCCGCCATCATCCTGATGGAGATGGTCATTGCATCGGCCGTGGTGTCGTTCACCGCGACCCTGTTCGAGAGCGCGGCTGCCGACGTGGTGCGCGCGATACTTTTCACCGCGGCGGCCACGGCGGTTCTGCTGGGTTACTTCAACCTGCGCAACCGGGCCCTGTCGCCCGCCATCACCGAGGCGCGCTTGCAGGCGTTGCAGGCGCGCATCCGCCCGCATTTCCTCTTCAACAGCATCAATGCCGTCCTGTCGCTGATGCGCAGCGAGCCGCGTCGTGCCGAGACCGCGCTGGAAGACATGGCCGACCTGTTCCGGGTGCTGATGGCCGACAACCGCGACCTGGCCCCCCTGGAAAACGAAATCGAGCTGTGCCGTCAATACCTGGGACTGGAGCAACTTCGCCTCGGCGAGCGCCTGCAGCTCGATTGGCATGTCGATAAGATGCCGAAGGATGCGCTGATCCCGCCGCTGGTGCTGCAGCCGCTGCTGGAAAACGCCGTTTACCATGGCATCGAGCCTTCGATCAAGCCCGGCGTGGTCAGCATCAACATCTACAATGTGCGCGACGAGGTCCACATGGTGTTGCGCAATCCGTACCGCAAAGACGGCAGCCATCATTCCGGGAACAAGATGGCGCTCGGCAACATCCGCGAACGCCTGCACCTGCATTTCGATGCGGAAGCCAGCCTCAAGGCCAGTGTCGGCGACAACCACTACGAAGTGCACATCACCCTGCCCTATGTGAAGGAGCGCAAGTGAGCCGTCATCCGCAGGCCCTGCGCGTGGTCATCACCGATGACGAGGCACCTGCGCGCAGCCGCATGCGCGACCTGCTGGAAGATTGCGCCGGCGCGTTTCCCCTCGAGGTGGCTGGCGAGGCGGCCAACGGCCGTGAGCTGCTGGCGTTGCTGCAGAATGTCGAGGCCGACGTCGTGCTGCTGGACATCCGCATGCCGGAGATGGATGGGCTCGAGGTTGCGCAGCACCTGCTCAAGATCGAGGAACCGCCCTCGGTGATTTTCACCACTGCCTACAACGACCATGCGCTCAGGGCCTTCGAGCTTCACGCGGTGGACTACCTGGTCAAGCCGATCAGGCTGAGGCGCCTGCACGACGCGCTGACACGGGCCAGGGCCATCACGCCGCTGCGCCTGGACGTCCTGCAGCAGATTTCACCGGACGCCCGCAGCCACCTTTCGGTCCAGGAACGGGGCAAGATCCTCCTCATCCCCGTCAAGGACATCCTGTTCCTGCGCGCGGAACTCAAGTACGTGACGATCCGCACCGTGGAGCGCGAGTACATTCTCGAGGAGCCGCTGTCGCGCCTCGAGCAGGAGTTCGCGGAGCGGTTCGTGCGCATCCATCGCAGCTGCCTGGTGGCGAAATCCCACGTGGCCGGCTTCGAGAGGGAAGCCGCCGACGGCGGCGAAACCCGCTGGGTGGTGGTGCTGGGCGGACTGGCCGAGAGACTGCCGGTGAGCCGGCGCCAGCAGCATATCGTCAAGGAACTGGGGCGCAACGCCCTGTGACCGCCGTCACGGCGCCGGAGTCGGAAAATTGCGCAACTGCGGCGCCCGGGGGCTGATCGCAGGGGTGATTTATCCTAGAATCTCATCGGATTCATGCGGGTCAACCAGCAAGGAGTCATACATGGCTGCAAATCTCGGCATCAAGGAAGCTGACAGAAAGAAAATCGTGGAAGGCCTGTCGAGGCTGCTGGCGGACACCTACACGCTTTATCTCAAGACCCACAATTTTCACTGGAACGTCACCGGTCCGATGTTCCAGACCCTGCATCTGATGTTTGAAACGCAGTACACGGAAATGTGGACCAACGCGGACTTGATCGCCGAACGCATCCGTTCCCTCGATGCGCCCGCGCCAGGCACCTATTCGCAGTTCACCAAGCTCGCCTCGGTCAAGGAAACCGCCGGCGTGCCCAAGGCCCAGGACATGATCAAGATCCTGCTGGCGGGCCACGAGGCCGTCACCCGCACCGCGCGCGCCGCGTTTCCCGCGGCGGAAAAGGCCAGCGACCAGCCGACCATGGACCTGCTGACCCAGCGTATGGAAGTGCA
>DASVNF010000207.1:0-4370 GCA_036384015.1 Burkholderiales bacterium | reverse complement strand
AGGACGCGGAGGACATCGAGAACCTGATCAAGAACGCCGACATCGCGATGTACCACGCGAAGCATCGCGGCGGCCGCCAGCAATACCAGTTCTACGATGCCGGCATGGCGCCACTGGCGGCGGGCCGCCTGGAAATGGAAGCACGGCTGAAGGACGCGATCGAGAACCACGAGTTCGTGCTGCATTACCAGCCGACGGTGGACGTGAAATCGGGCCGCATAACCGGCATGGAGGCCCTCATCCACTGGCAGAGTGCGGAAGGCATGATCCCGCCATCCGATTTCATTCCGCTGGCGGAGGAATCGGGCCTGATCCTCGACATCGGCAAGTGGGTCCTGCATGCGGCCTGCGCGCAGACCCGGTCCTGGCAGCGCGAAGGCCTGCCGCCACTGCGCCTCGCGGTCAACCTTTCCCCGTTGCAGTTCCGCCAGCAGGACCTGCTCGGCACCATCAGCGAAATCCTGCGCGAAACCGGCCTGGCGCCCGACCACCTGGAACTGGAAATCACCGAAAGCGCCATCATGGACCGGTCGTCGGAAACGATCGCCACCCTCAATCGCCTGGAAGAACTCGGCGTTCACCTGTCCATCGACGACTTCGGCACGGGCTATTCGAGCCTGGCCTACCTCAAGCAGTTTCCGGTGCACCAGCTGAAGATCGACCGCTCGTTCGTCCGCGACCTGACGATGGACCGCGACGACGCGGCGATCGTCAGCGCGATGATCGCGATGTCGCACAACCTCGGCCTGGAGGTCACCGCGGAGGGCGTGGAAACCCGCGAGCAGCTGGAATACCTCCGCGCAGCGGGCTGCGACGTGTACCAGGGCTACTATTTCAGCGTGCCGCTGCCTGCGCGCGCGTTCGCGGAACTGATCAGGAAGCAAGCCGAAGAAGACAGGTAGAGCCAGAGAAAAGAGAAAAGGTAAAAGAGGAAGGGGACAGCTCCAAACAAAAAGGGCCGCATTGCGGCCCTTTCGTCGTTACCGTGTTCTTAACTTTTCTCTTTTATCTTTTCTCTCGTCTCTCGCGCCGCGCTAGCGATTTCCTCCGAGCAGCGATCCCGCCGCCCGCGAACGGCCACCGTCGCGGCGGGCAGGTTGCTGTCCACCGCTGCGGGAACGATCCCCGCCGCTGCGGCCGCCATCGCTGCGGCCACGCCCCTGCGGCTGGGAATTGCCGCGGGAATGGCGCTGCTGCGGACGCTGGTCGCGCCGGCCCGCCGGCTCCGTCGATTTCGGGGGATTCCTGCTGGGTTCGAAGCCTTCAATCACGACGGACTCGACCTGCGCTTTCATGAGCCGCTCGATGTCGCGCATGAAACCGGTTTCATCGTGGGAAACGAGCGACAGCGCCTGGCCGCGGCTGCCCGCGCGCCCGGTGCGGCCGATGCGGTGCACGTAGTCTTCCGGGACATTCGGCAGCTCGTAGTTCACCACATGCGGGAGTTCCTCGATGTCGAGGCCGCGCGCAGCGATGTCCGTGGCGACGAGTACCCGCACCTTGCCGGCCTTGAAGCCGGCCAGCGAACGCGTGCGCTGGTTCTGGCTCTTGTTGCCGTGGATCGCATCGGCGGAAATGCCTTCCTTGTCGAGCTGCTCGGCCAGGCGGTTGGCGCCGTGCTTGGTGCGCGTGAAGACCAGTACCTGCTGCCAGTCGCCGGCGTTGATCAGATGCTGCAGGAGCGCGCGCTTGCGATCCTTGTCCACCGGGTGCACGACCTGGGAGATCAGGTCGGCGGTCTGCGTATTCCTGGCGACGGCGACTTGCACCGGCGATTGCAGGAAGGAATCGGCAAGGCCGCGGATCTCGCTGGAGAACGTGGCCGAGAAGAACAGGTTCTGCCGCTTGGCGGGCAACACCTGGAGAATGCGGCGAATGTCGCGGATGAACCCCATGTCCAGCATCCGGTCGGCTTCGTCCAGGATCAGGAATTCGACCCTCGTCAGGTCGACGGTGCGCTGCTGGAGGTGATCGAGCAGGCGGCCGGGCGTGGCCACCAGGATGTCGACCCCCTGGCGCAGCGCCTGGATCTGGGCGTTCATGCTCACGCCGCCGAACACGGTCGTGGATTTCTGTTTGAGGTGGCGGCCATAGGTGCGGACGCTTTGTTCGACTTGTGCCGCGAGTTCGCGGGTAGGGGTCAGGATCAACGCGCGGATCGGACGGCGTGGGCCGCTGGGCGCCGGGCCGCGGGCAGCGAGCAATTGCAGCAGGGGCAATGCAAAGCCGGCGGTCTTGCCGGTGCCGGTCTGGGCACCTGCGAGGATGTCGCGGCCTTCCAGAATGACGGGAATGGCCTCGGCCTGGACCGGGGTGGGTTGCGAGTAGCCTTCGTCGGCAACAGCGCGTACGAGCTCGGCACGCAGGCCGAGCGCTTCAAATGAAGTGCTGATGTGAATCTCCTGAAACAGCCTGCGGGCGCCCACTCAGGGGCACGCCGAACCGGTTCAGGCAGAATCTAACTGGGTTGAAAAGCGTCGGGGAAGCAGAACTACCACGAGCAGGCTGAGACGCGGACCGATTGACGCGAAACAAAATCCTGAAGCGCAGTCTACATGTTGCAACGCCAAAAGTCCCGCCTTTTCCGCCCCGTGGAAGCGCCGGCGGGCACCTGCCTGGTGCGCCAGGGACCCGGAAAGCGTTTGGCAGTCCGATAATTAGCTGTTGCCGCAAGCCTTTTGCGCTGGATTCTTCCGGCTTGTTTTTTGCTGCTGCAAGCGGAAATTCCAATCGCGGACGCCCTCGATGAATTCCCTGGACCTGCCGGTCACCCCCCTCAGTTCAGCCGGCGTAACCGCAGACAGCGTTGCCGTGGCCGGTCCCATCGGTCTTCCGGGCGCGATCACGCTCCAGGACGTGGCCATCAAGGACCTGGGCAAATGCCTGCTGCCCTCCCCCGTTGCGGCCCACCTCGGCGAGAACGCCCTGCAGTTTGTCGGCGCCGCCGACAAGGTCCTGGTCGACGATCGCACCTCCCGCCTGGCGGGAGACATCGGCGGGCTTCCCGCCTTCGAACTGGCCGGGCCGCGCAACAAGATTTTCTTCGACCCGCGCACGGTTAGTTGCGGCATCGTCACCTGCGGAGGGCTGTGCCCGGGACTCAACAATGTCATCCGCGGCATCGTGCTGGAGCTCGCACGCGGTTACGGGGTCAGGCGCATTTTCGGCTTCCGCTACGGTTACGAAGGACTCATCTCGCGCTACGGCCACCAGATGGTGCCCCTGACACCCGAATCCGTCGCCCATGTCCACCACGAAGGCGGCACGCTGCTGGGATCCTCCCGCGGTTCGCAGGACGCCTCGGAAGTGGTCGACAACCTGGAGGCCAACGGCATCGGCATCCTGTTCGTGGTAGGCGGCGATGGCAGCATCCGCGGGGCGATGCGCATCGTCGCGGAAATCGAGCGCCGCGGCCTGCGCATCGGGGTCGTCGGCGTGCCCAAGACCATCGACAACGACATCCATTTCATCGATCGCAGCTTCGGTTTCGAGAGCGCGTTCGCGGCGGCAGTCGAAGTGATTCGCAGCGCGCACGTGGAAGCGACGGGCTCGCGTGACGGCATCGGCCTGGTCAAGCTGATGGGACGCCATTCCGGTTTCGTCGCCTGCCACGCGGCGCTTGCATCGACCGACGTCGACCTGGTGCTGATCCCCGAGGTGCCGGCGAAACTCGGCGGCCGCCAGGGCGTGTTCAAGTACCTGGAGCGCACCCTCGACCGTAAGGGTTACGCGGTGGTCGTGGTCGCCGAAGGCGCCGCCCAGGACCTGATTCTCGACCAGGCCGCCGATGCCCAGACCGACAAGAGCGGCAACGCGAAGCTCAAGGACGTGGGCGTTTTCCTGCGCGACCGCATTCGCTCCCATTTCGCCGAAAGCGACCGCGAAGTCACCCTCAAATACATCGACCCGAGTTACGCCATCCGCAGCGTGCCCGCATCGCCGTCCGACAGCGTCTATTGCTGGAACATGGCACGCAACGCGGTGCATGCCGCCATGGCGGGCAACACCGAAATGCTGATCGGCCGCTGGCACGGGCGCTTCGTCCATGTCCCCATGCCGCTCGCCACGCGTGGACGCAAGCAGGTGGACCCTTCCGCGGATCTCTGGCTGTCGCTGATCGAAGCGACCGGCCAGCCCAAGTTCTTTTCCTGAATTTCCGCCGTTGCACTGCGGAGCGGGATCGTCCGGCACCGCTGCGTCGAAAATGGCGCGGGAAATTCCGTTAAGCTTCGCCTGCTTTCCGGCCATCCGGAAGACGGACGATCATGCTCCAGCTTCTTCTGTCGCACGCAGTACCTCCCCTGCGCCTTGCCCCGGCGTGCATTGCGCTCGCCACCATGGTGTACGGCGCGCCCTCGCTGGCGCAGGAA
>DASVNF010000206.1:0-4093 GCA_036384015.1 Burkholderiales bacterium | reverse complement strand
CCTTCCCTGAACACCGAGTCGGCGGTTCTCGCAGCATCGCCCCGAAGCGCCGGCCGGGGTGCCGAGCATATCGTGTCACGGCGTTTCCCCATCCCCGCGTGAACTGCCGATGCCAAGACGGGGCGCAGTGCCCGGCCCACGCCGACGGACTGCAAGATTTCCCTACACGAGAAACCCGATGTTCCCGGCATGAATTCGCGTTGGCCTCCCGTAACGTGCGCCACCAACTAGAAAGCTGTCATTCGGCAGCTCGCCAATGAGGGCATCGGGATGAAGGTTTCAACGGGAATCAAGGGTCTAGACGAGATCGTGGACGGGGGGCTGCCGGCTGAGCGCAGCTATTTGGTTGTCGGAGGGGCCGGCAGCGGCAAGACGGCCCTGTCGCTGCAATGGCTCATCGACGGCGTGCGCCGGGGCGAGAAGGCGGCTTATGTCACCCTGGCCGAATCCGCGGACAGCATCCGTTTCAATGCTTCCGGTTTCGGCTGGGACCTCGCCGGTGTCGATATCCAGGACTTCAGCGCTATGGGCGAATCTTTCGCCGAAGGCGAATACCGGGTGTTCCATCCCGATGAGGTGGAACAGGCGGAAGTCTGGAAATCGCTATTCGATTTCGTCAAGGTCCGGCGTCCCGCGCGGGTCGTCATCGACTCCGTGACCCACCTGGGCTACCTGTCTTCCGACGCGTATCAGTTCCGCAAACAGGTTCGTGGGTTGGTGTCCTGCCTGCACCGGTCGGGGAGCACGGCCTACCTGCTCTATGAACCCGCCGATCACGCCGCCGAGGCCGCCGTGGGATTGGCAGTGGACGGCATCCTGTCCCTGCGCAAATCCATTTCGCCGGGACTGGCGACCGGCCTGCGCAGTATCGAGGTCGAGAAGCTGCGCGGCACGGATTTCATTTCCGGACGCCATCCGCTACGCATCGGCGCCGGAGGGATGGAGATCTTCCCGCACCGCATCGAAAAGACAGGTTCCACGCGTCCGGGCGAGGTCATGATCGCGTCGGGCATCGCCGGCATCGACAAACTGCTGGGAGGCGGGCTGGAGAGCGGCACCACCACGATGCTCTCCGGCCCGGCAGGAGTGGGCAAAAGCTCGCTCGGCACCAAATTCCTGCTGGCCGCCGCCGGATTCGGCAAGCGCTCCATTCTGTTTACCTTCGAAGAATCGCCCGAGTCGCTGATCACGCGTTCCCGGGGCATCGGCATTCCGCTGGCGGCTCGCCTGGAATCCGGCGAATTCAAGATCGTGCGCGTGAATCCGATGGAACTCTACCCGGACGAATTCCTCGCCATGGTGCGGCACGCAGTGGAAGTGGACGGGTTTTCCTGCGTCATGGTGGACAGCCTGCGTGGCTACGAACTCGCGATGGAAGAGTTCGGCATGGCCAAGGCCCACATCCACAACCTGGTGACTTACCTGAACCGCCATGCCGTCACGACGCTGATCATCAGCGAAGTTGAGTACATCACCAGCACGGACCTGCGCGCCACCGATCTGGGCGTTTCGCACCTGGCCGACACGGTCGTGCTGATGCGCTACGCGGAGCACGACGGGCAGGTCATCAAGATCATCGGTTGCCTGAAGAAGCGCATCGGCGACTTCCAGCCTGAGCTGCGCCAGCTCACGATCGATTCCCTCGGCATCAGCGTCGGCGAAAAGCTTCAGCATCTCCAGGGCGTCCTTACCGGCGCGCCCAGCCTGAAGCGGGAAGCGATGTGATCACGCACGACCTGCACAAGGCGTCGCCTATCGGGTTGCTGCTGAGAAATCCGCTCGACGCGAAGCTGTTGCGCCATTTTCTGGCGAGCATGGGCCACGGCATCACGGTGCTGGACGGGGACGCGCAGAGCCTGCAGGCAATCGAAGGCAGCGGGCTCATTCTCGCCGACGAGGCCAGCGCCTCGCGCCATGCAGAGCGCCTGCTGGAGATGAAGCGCGAGGCCGATCCGTTCCTGCTGCCGGTGCTGGTCATGGCGGGCGGGAAGTCCGATTCGGCCAAATGGATCAGACGCGGCTTCGACGACGTGCTGAGAATGCCGCTGGTGAAGGGCGAACTGATGGTGCGGCTGGAAACCTTCCTGCGCCTGCGCGCGGCATCGCAGCGCGCGCACAAGGAGAGTGAGGAGCGCTTTCGCGTCACCTTCGACGAAGCCCCGAGCGGCATCGCCCATACCGCGCTCGACGGGCGCGTTCTGATGGTCAACCGGCGCCTGTGCGAGATGCTCGGCTACGGCCAAGCAGAGTTGTTGCGGCTGCGCTCGGCGGATATCACGTTTGCCGAAGACATCGAGGCCACGCAACAACTCCGCCGCCGCGTCATCGTCGGAAGATCGGCCCCGCCGGCCGTCGCAAAACGCTACGTGCGCAAGGATGGCACGGTGTTCTGGGGTGAATTGTCCATCTCATCGGTGCGCGACGATCAGGGCGAACCCAAATATTTCATCAATATCATCAGCGACATTTCCGCGCGCAAGGCGCTCGAATCCAGATTGGAACGGCTGGCACGCGCGCGCCACTTCATGGCGGAGTGCAACCGCATCCTGGTGCATGCGACCGCGGAAACCCAGTTGCTCGAGGACATGTGCCGCGAGGCGGTGACCAGCGGCGGCTACCGCATTGCCTGGGTGGGCATGGCCCAGCAGGACGCCAGAAAGACGGTCCTGCCGGTGGTGAGCGCCGGCCCGGTAACGGACTATCTGAAAAGCGAGTTCATTTCCTGGTCGGCGGACCATCCGTCGGGCCAGGGTGCGATCGGCAGGGCGATACGTTCCGGCGAATTGACGGAAATCGCCGACATCGCCGCCGAGGCGAGCCTGGGACACTGGCATGCGCTGGCCGAGCAGCGCGCATTGCGCTCCGTCGTCGTCCTGCCGCTGAAAGTGGCGGGCAGCGTCATCGGCGGGATGGCGATCGTGTCGGGCAGCGCCGGCGCCCTGTCCGGTGACGAACGGGAACTGCTCGGTGAACTGGCCGCAGACATCAGCTACGGCATCGAGACCCTGCGCACCCGGCAGGCGCACGCCGCAGCCGAGAAGGCGCTTTGCGAATCGGAGCGCTTTGCGCGCTCCACCATCGATGCGCTGGTGGAACACATTTGCGTACTCGACGAGAGCGGCACCATCATCGCAATAAATCGCTCCTGGCGCGCGTTCGCAGCCGCAAACGGCAATGTCGATCGCGATTGCATCGCGGAGGGATGCAACTACCTCGAGGTGTGGGATCGCGCGGCGGAAGCAGGATCGGACGAGGCCGCCCGGGTGGCGGCGGCGATTCGCGCGGCAATCGCCGGGAACGATCAAGGATTCTCGCTGGAGTATGCCTGCCACGCGCCCGACGAGCAGCGCTGGTTCCTGATGCGGGTCAGCCGGTTTGCAGGCGAAGGTTCGACCCGGGTGGTGGTAAGCCATGAGGCCGTGACCGAGCGCCGCCTGATGGAAGACGCCCTGCGCGCGAGCGAAGAGCGATTCCGCAGCCTGACCAACCTGTCCTCCGACTGGTACTGGGAACAGGATGAGAAATTCCGGTTCACCGCCATGTCGGGCAGTACGCTCGATATGGTATGGCCGCATCAGAACGCGTCGATCGGCAAGACCCGGCGCGAGATGCACGAATCGGAACCGTCGATGCACTACGTTGGCATGACTGACGCCGACTGGGTGGCGCACCAGGCCATGCTCGACACGCACCGGGCGTTCCGCGACCAGGTGTACCGGCATCGCAGGGCGGATGGACAGACCGCCTATGTCAGCGTCAGCGGCGAACCGGTGTTCAATGAGCATGGCGTGTTCAAGGGCTATCGCGGCACCGGCAAGGACATCACGGCGCAGAAGGCCGTGGAGCAGGCGCTCAGGGATAGCGAGGAACGCTTTCGCAGCCTGACCAACCTGTCCTCCGACTGGTACTGGGAGCAGGACAAGGATTTTCGGTTTACGTCGATTTCGGGAGATGCAGCGGCAAGGTCGATCCCCCGCGACAATTTCTCCATAGGACGCACACGCCAGGAAATGCACGCCCTGAGGCCGTCCGATTATTACATCGACATGAACGAGGCCGACTGGCTAATGCATCAGGCGTTGCTGGATGCGCA
>DASVNF010000205.1:0-2833 GCA_036384015.1 Burkholderiales bacterium | reverse complement strand
CGTCGCGGCCCCTCCGACGCCGACCGGCGCCAGGTGTTCGTGTCGCTGACCGCAGCAGGCGCGCGCCTGTTCGGTCGGATATTTCCATTGCATGCGGCACACGTTCGGAAGGCGTTCACCGTGCTGTCGCCCGCAGAACTCGACCAGACCAGGGACTTGCTGCAGCGGCTGCGCGACGCGCTGCGGGATGCGCACTCGACGGTACGGGAAGCCTGAGATGCAACGCTACACCCGCGTCGCAATCGGCCTGCACTGGATCATCGCGCTCACCCTTCTCGGCACCATCGCCCTCGGGGTTTATATGCACGACATGCCGGTCTCGCCGACCAAGCTCAAGCTGTACTCGTATCACAAGTGGATCGGCGTCACGATCTTCGTGCTGGTGCTGTTCCGGCTGCTGTGGCGCCTTGGCCATCGCCCGCCACCGGCGCCGCCCTCGATGCCCCTGTGGCAGCACCGCGCGGCCGCGGCGACCCATGGCGCGCTGTATGCATTGACACTCGCGATCCCGGTCTCCGGTTGGCTGATGAGTTCAGCGTCCGGCTTCCAGGTGGTCTACCTCGGCATCCTGCCGATTCCCGACCTGCTCGCCAAGGACAAGGCGCTCGCCGATCAGCTCAAGGACGCGCACCAGTTCCTGAACATGCTCCTGTTCGCGCTTGTCGTTCTGCACGTTGCCGCCGCGCTGAAACACCACCTGATGGATCGCGACGACGTCCTTGCCCGCATGCTTCCGCTCGTCAAACCCAGGAGGAAGAAACCATGAATCCCAAATCCGGCATCGCCATTGCAGCGAGCCTGCTCGCGCTGCATGCGTCCGCCATGGCGGACAACGTCGATCACGCCCGGAGCCAGATCAGTTTCGTCTCCAAGCAGATGAATGTACCGGTGGACGGCCAGTTCGCCAGGTTCACCGCGCAAGTGACCTACGATCCCAGGAAACCCGCGGCTTCGAAGGCCGAAATAGAAGTGGAGCTGGCCAGCGTGGAAACCGGCAGTTCCGAAGCCAATATCGAAGTAGCGAAAAAAACCTGGTTCAACATCGCCGCTTTTCCCAGCGCGAGATTCGTTTCCAGCTCGGTAAGGGCGCTTTCGCAGGACAAACTGGAAGTGAAGGGCAATCTCTCGATCAAGGGCATCAGCCGCGAAGTGACCTTTCCGGTCACGGTGAAGACCGCCGGAGGCAGCAGCACCTTCGAAGGCGCATTTCCGATATTGCGCCTGCAGTACAGGATCGGGGAAGGCGCCTGGTCGGATACCGACACGGTCGCCGACGAGGTCCAGGTGCGCTTCCGCATCGTCACGACCGGCAACAAATAGCACGAGCCGTCACCCACGCCGTCCGGCCGCGCGCCGTGGCGTTTTTTTCAACCAGCAAAGGAGAATTCATTTGAAAACCAGGCTTGCAGCAGTTCTCGTATCGGTGGCATTCGCGCTGCCGGCGAGCGCGGCGGATTCCTACACCGTCGATCCGTCCCATACCTATCCGAGTTTCGAGATCAATCACCTCGGCTTTTCCGTCCTGCGCGGCACGTTCGACGCTACCAGCGGCAAGATCGCGCTCGATCCCGCCGGCAAGGGCGGAAACATCGAGATCACTGTCGATGCCGCCTCGCTGGATACCGGCCACGGCAAGCGCGACGAGCACCTGAAGGGCGAGGAATTCTTCAATGTTGCCAAGTTCCCGACGCTGACCTACAAGGCCAGCAAGCTCAGGTTCAACGGCGACAAGCTGGCCGGCGCCGATGGCGAACTGACCCTGCTGGGCGTGACCAGGCCGGTCAGCCTGACCGTCACCGCGTTCAACTGCGGCACCCACCCGATGACCAAGAAACAGGTGTGCGGCGCCAATGCAACGGCGAGCATCAAGCGCAGCGACTTTGGCCTGAGCGCCTACGTCCCCGCCGTGGGGGACGAGGTCAAGATCAGCATCGGAGTTGAGGCAATAAAGGACTGACGGCGCGTGCGCCGACGAAACGGGCAGCGCATGCGCTGCCCGTTTCCCATCCGGTACGCCCGCGTTCAAAAGGTATAGCGCACGCCGACTTTCAGGTTCCAGTTGTAGACCTGCGGCAGATCGTCGCCGTACAGGCCGACGCCGGGACGCCCCCAGACCGCAAGCCGCCGGGTCAGAAAGCGACCGCCTTCCGCTTCCAGGGTCATGCCGACGCGATCAGCGCGCTCATGGTCCACAATGAGCTGCGGTTCGACGACGGTATAAAAGCGCTCGGGCCAGCTGGTAAGCATGGCTGCCTTGATGCTGGTGTAATTGACGTCCGGACGCGAGTCGTCGCCGCCGACAGTAAAGTAGTGCTGGATGAATGGAAACAGCACCGACCGGCAGCGGGGAATGTCGATTGACGCATAAGCCAGCGGCGCCAGGACTTCCTTGCCGTAGCCCAGCGAGTCTTTCGAGGCCGTATCCAGGATCAGCTCGGCACCGACGACTGCCGCATAGCCGCCGGCCCGCACCACGCGATAGCTGGCTCGGAACAGCAGGTCGCCGAAGCCGGACTGGTTGCTTTCGCCGGCGAGCTCGGGTCCGGAGGTCACCAGCGGCGCCTCGACCCTTAGCGAAAATGCCGGTGTCACCGCGTAATCGAGCCTGGGGACGATCATGTTCGCCCCACCGCCCCGCTGGTAATCGACGTATTCGTCCCGCAATTCGGCCCGCATGCGGAAATCCAGCGCATCCGCCCGCGCGGGCATCGGTGCCGGATTTGCGCCGCCGGCGGCTTCTGCAAGATGAAACGGCCAGGCAAGAGAAGCGAGGCAGGCGGTGACGGCGCTCGCGATACGGAACGAGGAACTCATTGGCAATTTCTCATGCGAG
>DASVNF010000204.1:0-28138 GCA_036384015.1 Burkholderiales bacterium | reverse complement strand
AATGCAGGCGGCCACCGAGCAGGTCGGCCTGCGCCGCGGCGTTTCCCTTGTAGGGGACATGCACGCACTGGACGTGGGCCATCGACTCGAACTGCGCGCCGGCAAGGTGGCTGATCGTGCCGACGCCCGCGGAACCGTAGTTCAGCATGCCGGGACGCGCCCTTGCGGCCGCGACCAGTTGCACAACCGACTCCACCGGCATCGAGAGCGGCACGACGAGCACGTTCGGCGCGCTGGCGATCAGGCCGATGGGCGCGAAACTCTTTTCGATGTCGTAGTGAACATTGCTGTTGATGATCGGGTTGATGACATCGGAGGTCGCATTGATCAGCAGCGTGTAGCCGTCCGGCGGGGCAGCGGCCACGGCGGCAGCGGCGAGCGTACCGCCGGCGCCCGCGCGGTTCTCCACGACAACCGGCTTGCCCAGCTCGGCGGAGAGCGAATCCGCCACGATCCGCGCCAGCGCATCGGTGATTCCACCGGCGGCGAACCCGATCACGAGCTTGATTGGTTTCTGCGGGAAGGCCTGCGCGGAGGCATCAGGGCTTGCGACGCCGGGCGCCAGCGCAACGATCAGGGCGCAAAGATGCACGCGCAATGGCATCAGCATCCTTGTCCGGGTTTCCGGTCAGGCATTGCCGGGAAGGTCCGGCACGGGGATGCCGGCGTCGATCGCCTTGCACTTGGCTTCCTCGGCCGCCTTTTTCTTCAGGGCCAGTTCCAGGATCTCCGCGGCGCGCGCGATTGGAATGAAACAAACCCCGGTCTCGTCGGCGAGCACGATGTCTCCCGGCGTCACGCGGATGCCGGCGATCTCGATCTGGCCGTTGATCTCGACGGTCTCGATGCGCCATTTGCCGGTAAGGGGTGTGACTTCGGTCGACCAGACCGGATAGCCGACGCGGCGCGAATGCTCGATGTCGCGGATGCCGCCGGACACGATCGCGCCGGCCTCGCCCTGGCGCTTGCCGGTCTGCGCCGAAATGCCGCCCATGTTGGAAATGCCCGCCACGCCGTCGATCACGATCACATCGCCGGGCAGCGCCAGGTTATGCGCCTCGAACTCCGCCATTTTGTTGACGTGCTTGCGGGCGGTCTCGTAGACGTGCTCCCGCTGGATCATGTTGCGCACCGTGAGGGCCGGCCCGGCGATGCACGTGTCCGGCATCGTCGGCCGCAATACCGAGGCGCCCACCACGCCGGTGATGCCAAGCTCGTCCATGATGTCGGAGACGATGCCGCTCGCGTGTCCCAGCGTCCGGTACTTCTCGACCAGGCCGGCCGGCGGACGCGGCGCCTGCATCAGCAGGACGCGCTCCCGCGCGATCTTCCCCGTCAGCTTTTGCTCGGTCACTTCGCGTCTTCGTGATGAGCAATAGCCGAGGTCGCTACTCCACGATCGCCTGCTCGACCAGCGTCTTGAACGAAGTCGAGGCCGGTACGAGGTGCCGCACGGATTGCATCATGTACACCGCCACCAGCTCTTCCTTGGGATCGACCCAGAAGAAGGTCCCGGCGTAGCCCGCCCAATAGTACTCGCCGACGGAGCCGTCCATCGGGTTCAGCCCGGCGGGCGCGCGCGGGCCGTCGGTGCGCACCGCGCCCAGCAGGCCGAAGCCGTGGCCCTGGCCGGGCAGATAGGCCGGGCCGCGATCGAAAACGGTTCCGACGTGATCCATGGTCATCAGCTCGACCGTCTTCTTGCCCAGGATGCGCTGATCGTCGAGCGAGCCCTTGTTGAGCAGCATATGGGCGAAGCGCGCGTAGTCCATCACCGTCGCGGTGAGGCCGTGTCCGCCCGCTTCCCACTTGATGGGTTTTGTCGGCTCGGTGTATTGCAGGATGAGGCCTTCCTTGTCGGCGTCGAAGGGCTCGGCGAAGCGCGCCACCTTGTCCGGCGCGACGGTAAAGGCGGTGTCATCCATCTTCAGCGGCTTGGCGATGCGCTTGTCGATGAACTCGCCGAGCGTCATGCCCGATACCACTTCTATGAGGCGTCCCAGGACGTCCGTCGAGTGGCTGTACCACCAGGTCGTGCCGGGCTCGTACTTGAGCGGCAGCTTGCTGAGGCGGGTGACGAACTCCTCGTTGGTGACGTCGAACTCGCCGACTTTGCCGTCGATGTACATCTGCTCGAGCGCGCCGCCGCCCGGAAAGGTCTTGAAGAACGCGTAGCTGAAACCGGAGGTATGGATCAGCAGGTCCAGCACGCGGATGGGCTTGGTCGCCGGCCGCGTCTTGACCTGCGAAGGTTCCTTGGCGTCCGCCGCGTTGTCGATCACCGTCAGGTCCTTCAGTTCCGGCAGGTACATGGAAACCGGATCGGACAGCTTCATCTTCCCTTCTTCCACCAGGATCATCGCCGCGACGCTGACGATCGGCTTGGTCATCGAATAGACGCGGAAGATCGAGTCCTTCGCCATCGGGGTACTGGTCGCAAGATTCTGCACGCCGTAGGCCTCGTGGTAGACGACCTTGCCCTTCCTCGCGACCAGCGCGACGTAACCGGGGAAATCGCCGGCCTTCACCCTGGCATCGAATACCGCCTTGATGTTTGCCAGCCTTTCCGACGACAGGCCAACCGATTCCGGATCCGCGCGCGGCAGATCGGCGGCAACGGCGGCAAAGACGAAAAACCACAGGGCGAGAGCGGCGGTGACGCGGCGGGCAAGGGACATGGCGGGTTCCTATCGTGCGTGGAAGGGGAAACCCGAAAGTAAACCTGTGCGGGGATAACGACAACCGAAACCGCTGGTGCGCCGCATCAACGGAGGGACAGGCGCCCTTGACTGAATTTTGCTGGATCCCTAAATAGACGGATATGCCGCAGGTCAGCGGGTCGTGGCCAGATCGAAATCGCTGATCTGTTTTTCCTTCTCCACCTGCACCTGCTCGAACGGCGCGAAGGCGTCGCCGATGCCGGATTCGAGGACGTGCCTGGCGCCTTTCAGCTTCGACTTGCCGCCCTCCTGCACCCAGACAACGAAGCGATAGTGCTGGCCGCTCCAGCGGCCGATGGTGCTGGTCGCGCCCAGATAGCCGCGGTAATACGCCCCCGCCATCAGCCCGCCCGGCTTCAGCGACTGCTGCTCCATCCGGTTCTTCTGCGTTGCGCTCAGGTCGGGCGCGGGCGCGGCGTCCTCCAGGATGATGTCGATCGGGGTCGATCCCATGGTCACCATGACGTGTCTCCTTCGCCATTGCACGATGCAGTCACAGGATTATTTAACGGCGATCCCATGCGAACTGTCACTAGCATCCGCCGAGCGGCGCAAATCAGGGAACGAACGGCATGCGAACGGCATTGCCGCAACGCGGCGAAGGTGCATCAGGGCATTCCTGTCGCCAGGCGGCGACTGTCACAAATCGAGGGGAGAGGGACGAGGCGGGAAGAATTCAGTTAAACCTTTCCACCACGAAGGCGCGAAGGACGCGAAGGGACACGAAGAAGGGTGGACCACCATGGGATATAGGAAGCGATGCGGGCGACTCCCCTAACCCACATTTCCCACTTGCTTCTCTTCGTGCTACTTCGTGTCCTTCGCACCCCTCAAGGGGGTATAGAAAGAATGCCCCCGTGGTGGGATTTAGACTTCCTATTCGGGCAGCTTTTGCCCGACCAGCGATTGGGCTTCGCTGCCGCTGAGCATGAAGGAGGTGGCACCGAGGGCGAAGCCGCGACCCAGGATGGTGCCGATCTGCCTGCGCAGGAGGTCCTTGGCCGGCGACTTGATCATGACCGAATACATCGGCGGCTTGCCGTTGAGGGGAATCACGTCCACGCGAAACGGCAGCTTCGTCGTGTCGCCAGCAACCGAGGCGATGGAGGTAAGGCAGTTCAGCAGTTCTGATTGGGTGGGATAGCCTGTCATGGACCGGAATTCAGCTGGAGTGAGGCAGAAGGGCGCTGGTAGGAACTACAAATCCAGGCCAGTCGGCCACGGGATGGTTCGAGTCACCGACAGGCTACTACAAAACGGGGGGAATTGTCGGCGCCGGGAAGCAAGCATTGGCGACCGCTTCACCCGAAACCGTTCAGTGTTCGAAGCCCTGGAACGGCGCCGTATCCGATTCCGTCAGCGGCATCGCGATCATCCGAATGAGCAGCGCGCAGACAACCACGCTCACGATCGCCAGCCTCAACATTAAATAGAACACCTTCCTCATGCGGAGCGGGTAGCCGGTGAAATCCGGCGCCGTGGACCTTTCCGCTTTTAAAGATATACTTTGCCGTGTGCCGCCTCTTGAATGCGTTTCCCGAACCTCTGCGCCCTTTGCGCACCCCTCAAGGGGGTACTGAAAAGAGCCTTTGCGGTGAGAAGTAGGTGTCTGACGCAGTCAAGTAAACGCCGAGTTGCGAGCGTTGTGCCCACCATCCACCGTAATCACCGTCCCGCTCAGATAGGAAGCCTTGGCTGACGCCGCGAACACCACCAGGTTCGCAACTTCCTCCACGCTCGCCGGCCGGCCCATCGGCAGGCCCTTCACGAACTCGCGCCAGCGTTCCGGATCGCCGAGCTTGTCGGCGGCGCGTGTTTTCATGAGAGTGACCAGACGCTCGGTTTCCACGGCGCCGGGACTGACGGCGAGCACGCGGATCCCGTCCTCCAGGCTGTAACTGCCGAGCGTGCGCGTGAAGGCGTTGAGCGCCGAGTTCCCGGTCGAACCGGCGATGTAGCCGGTGTCGAGCCGGTCGGCGGCAAGGCCGGTCACGTTGACGATCACGCCTTTGCGCCGGCTGCGCATCGCGGCATAGTAGGCGCGGCACAAGTTGATGTAGCCGAATACCTTCAGATCCCAGGCGGCGCGCCAGCGTGCCTCGTCGACGGCCTGCAGGTCGCCGCCGGGTATGGCGCCAGCGTTGTTGACGAGAATATCCGGCGTGCCGGTGGCCTCGAGCAGCGCGGCAACGCTTTCGCTCCGCGACAGGTCCAGGGCATGAGCCTTGACGTCGACAGCGTACTGCTTGCGTATGCCTTGCGCCGCTGTGTCGATTGCCTCAGGGCTGCGCGCAACGATCTGCACGGCACACCCCTCCGCCGCCAGGGCGCGGGCGATGGCAAGACCGATTCCCTTCGAGGCGCCGGTCACAACGGCGGTCTGTCCTTTTAGTCCAAGCTCCATGGCACTTCCTCCGGATTTCTGAAAATGCATATCCTACGTGTTCGAAGCGGCGAAATTAGGTCGGCAGCAACTTTCCCCACAACGTTTTCCCTTCTCAGCCCTCTTTGTTTTCTTTGGCTCTTCTTTGCGTTCCTCTGCGTCCTAAAAGGGTACTCCGACGTCCTGTGTACGTAGGGAATCTGCGCCTCTGCGGTGAGATGTAAACAGCCTTCGTCAGGCGTACCATATGCACTAGCCTGCGCAAGGGACCACCGATGAACGAAGAACAGTTCGCCGAAATGCGAAAGCACATGGTGATGGAGATCGTCTCCACCACCGTGATGATCGGCGAGCGCCTCGGCCGGTATAACCTCGACTCGCGGGTGATGGACGTGATGGGGAGCGTGAAGCGGCACGAGTTCGTGCCGGTCGAGATCCAGCCCTACGCCTACATGGACCGGCCGCTGCCGATCGGCTACGACAAGACCATCTCCCAGCCCTTCATCGTCGCGCTGATGACCGACCTGCTGCAGATCGGGGCGGAGGACATCGTCCTCGAGATCGGCACCGGGATGGGCTACCAGTCCGCGGTGCTCGCCGCGCTGGCGCGCAAGGTGTACAGCATCGAGATCATCGAGCCCCTCGCCCGCCAGGCCATGAAGCGGCTGTCGGCCGAAGGCGCGAACAACGTCGAGATCCGGATCGGCAACGGCTACAACGGCTGGCCCGAGCACGCGCCCTTCGACTGCATCATCGCCACCGCCGCGCCCGACCTGATCCCAGCGCCGCTGATCAACCAGCTCAAGCCCGGCGGCCGCATGGTCATCCCCGCCGGCCTCGCCGACAGCCAGCAGCTGATCCTGGTCGAGAAAAGCGCCGCCGACGGCAAGGTCGCGACGAGGGAAATCATTCCAGTGCGGTTCTCGGAGATGGAGGCAGCGGATCAGGGCTGAGCGATGCCCGGGTGCATGTGCTGCGTACCGAGTGCTGAGTGAGTGCTGCGACAGGTAATAAGTCGCTCGACACACTCTCACAAGGCCCGGGACTTATCCTTCCCGACTCCTGCGCACTGAATCCCGCCTTTTCTCAGCACGCAGCACCCGGCACGCTTGTTCTCTTTTCTCTTTTCTCTTTTCTCTCTTCTCTCGTCTCTGCTCCTACGGCCTGCTTCCCTTGATCGAATAGAACAGGTACTCGATGCGCCGGGCGTCCGGCGAGTTCGGGGGAATGTCGAGGGTCTTGTAGGTCTCGAACAGTTTCTCCATCGCTTCGCGGCCCATCCCGCCGTTGCGCAGGTGGTCCTGGATGCGGAAGCAGACGATCTTCCCGTTCAGCGTCAGCGCCACGCCCACGGGGAAGATCAGGTCCGATTCCGATTTCTTCGGTTCCGGCGCATCCTCGCCCCTGCGTATGTCCGACACGACCAGCCGGATCGAATGCAGCGCATCGAACGCGGCCACCTTGACGGGATTTTCCGGGTCGGGATTCTCGAAGCTGTGGATCAGGCTCGCCTCGTAGAAGTTGGCGTGGCCGGTTTCCACGAGCGTCTCCGTCCACGCCTTGAGTCCCGCTCCGGTCACGGGCGGCCTGGGAATCGTCGCGATCGTGATCTCGCCGGCGGTCAGTCCGAGCCTGACATCGCAGAACCGCTGGAAGCGGGAGCCGAAGTTGCTGCGGACCACGGCATAGGTCGAGCGCAGCATGCCGGCCCAGGCAAAGTGCTTGAACAGGTTCATCCAGCCGCGGTTGTCCGGGTGCTGCCATTCCTCGTCGAGGTTGAGGTCCAGGTACACGTCCTGCATCAGTTCCAGGAGATTGAGGCAGAAATAGAACCCGGCCCGCAGTTGCTCCGGATCTTTCGGTAGCCAGAGGCTGTTCTCGACCATGGGTTTGTCCACGCCCATCAGGTAATCCCATTCTGGGACGAGCTGGCCGTCGAGGAAGGACAGCTTGTCCTTCTGCTCGCGCATGGTGTCCTGCAGCTGCATCAGCCGCTCCGCATGCTTTGTGAAATGCTTTTCGACCCGCTCGCTCGGCCGGTACCAGCGCCGGCCCAGGTCGACGAACATGTCCAGCAGCCGCCGCGGTTTTCCCTCCGGCCCGTCCGGCCCCTCGACCGCCTGCCTCTCGATCACCGTCGTGGCGATGTAGTGGCCGAGATTGCGGTAGGCCTCGAACTGCGATTCGTCGAACCACTGGTCGGTGGTGGTCTGGTGCGGAAATTCCGGGTTCACCGAGGCGTACTGCAGGATGTCGACGGGCTCGTTGCCCGTCAGCGACGGCTTGATGTAGAGGAGATAGCCGGAGATGGCGTTCTTGTCGGCCTCCTCGTAGTAGATGCGGCCCACGCCGCAGTGGTACAGGCTCTTGCCGGTGCCCGGCATCGGCACGCTCGCCCGGGTATCGATGTCGATGCGCACGCCGAAGTCCACCTGGCACTTGCGCACGGCATTGCCGAGATCCTCGAATCCGAACTTCGGATCCATGCCGGAATCGATGGCGATGATGAACCGGCACTTGCGCCGCACCAGCTCGTAGATGCCGAGGTTCTCGAAATGCCCGCCGTCGCTCAGGTAGACGAACTCCGAGTTTTCGTCCGAGAGCCCGAACACTTCGCTCAGGAGATATTTGAGCCCGAGCCGCGGACCGGGCGTGTCCCAGGCGCCGGGCTTGCCCGGATTCTGCATCCACCATCCCAGCCGGACGTTGAACACGGTGAGCAGGAAGGCCACCGCCTTGGACGAGTGATAGCCCTGGTTCGGGCTCACCGCGGCGCCGGAAATCGTCAGGGCCTGTCCGAGGGTGAGATAGCCTTGACGGGATTTCAGGTAGTCCGCCGCAGGCTGATGGCCCGCCTTGCCGGGTTCGGTGGGCCCGGCCGCCGGCAGGTCGTAGCCGCAGTATTCCCGCGTCAGCACGAACGACGCGGCCTTGCGCTCCTGCCACGCCAGGTTGTTCGCCTTTGTCAGGTTGATTGCGGTGTTCACGATCTGGAACGGGCGCGCGGGCAGCTCCGTCAACCTGACGTTGTCGTCGGGATCGAAACCCGTGAACGGGTGCGGGTTGCGCAGCGGCCTGCTCGCACCGAGGTAGGCGCGCACCAGCCGGTTGCGATAGAACATGTGGAACGAGAACAGGTTGATGTCGAGCCGCCACGCCAGCAGCGCGACAAATCCGACCAGCAGCACGACCGGCATGGACGCCGGCCGCGGCGCATCGAGCATCGCCGTCAGCGATGCAAAGTAGCCGGTGGCGGACCGCGGGGAATCCAGGCCGAACCACGCCAGCAGGCCGACGTGGACGCCGAACGAGAGCGCGAGCAGCAGCCCCGCCACGAAAACATACGGCGCGGCCTCGGTGGCGTACTTGATCAATTTGCCGCTGTCCTTGCCGCCGGTGGCTTTGCTCTTGCCCAGCAGCACGCCGGCCACCGTGGATACGACCCAGGCGAGACCCAGCGCTTCCACATAGGCCCAGGCGCGCAGAATCAGATACGGGCCATAGATCGAGGCTGCGCTCAGCGCGAACCAGCCGACGGCGCCCGCGATGATCCACGCCCCGAGCCGGCTCCACCATTCGCGTTCTTCTTCCCCGAACTGGCGGCCGACGAGTCCGATCAGCAGTATCGAAGCCAGTCCGAACACGCCCAGCAGGACGGGCACGCCCCATACCGTCCAATGCCAGATCAGGGCAGCACCGCCGGCGGCCTGCAACCCGTCGCGGATCAGGCACAACAATCCGACGCCGAAGGCCAGCGTAATGCCCAGCCAGATGAGGATCGTCGGCGATCGCGTATAGCCCCCATTGGTGCCGCCCATGCGGGGACGCACGATGCCGAACTCGACCAGGCCCCAGGCGGCCAGCCATACCAGGCCGAATACGCCCATCGGTTCGATGAAATCGGCCCACTTCTCCGGCACCGTGTAACCCAGCAACACCAGATCGGGTCCTGCGTCCGGCTTGAGCAAAAGCACCCCCACGAGCCATGCCGCGAGCATCAGGGGCGCCACGATCAGCCCCAGGATGAATCCCTGCCGCGCAAAGAACGGCGGCTGCACCCGGCCCGCGATCAGCGGACGGGCGAGGTTCAGGTTGATGAACACCGCCGCAACAAACAGCGCGGCGATGCACAACCACGGCGACTGGACTAACCCGCACTTCGCAAGCCACGGAAACAGCCGCGGAACCGCCAGCACCGCGGCGAACACGCCGACGATGACCGACTGCATGAGCAGCAGGTTGCGCACGTAGGTCGCGGCGCCCGACAACGTGTCGCTCGAGAACAATCCGGTCTGCGGCGTGAGGTAGTTGCTGAAGCGGCGCAGGAACTTGAGTGCGTCGGGCTCCCGGCCGCCACGCTCCGCCTGCTGGCGCGGATCCAGTTCACGCTCGACATCCTTGACGTTCCCCCAGCGCTGGATCAGGGCCGACAACCAGCTGCCGATGTAGCCGCCGCCCGATACCGTCGAAAGGTAATCGGTGCGGCTGAGCAGCTTGCGCTGCGCCAGCGCCTGGAGCACGCCGAGATTGAACGTCGCGCTGCGGATTCCCCCGCCCGACAGCGCCAGCCCGAGGAATCCGCCCTCCTCGATCGATTGACCGGAGACTTCCAGGATCGCCTTTTTCTCCTTCTCCAGCACCTCTTCCAGGCCCGCCGGCGGATCGGTTTGTTTCCTGCAATGCAGCCCTCGGCACAGCCGCGAAAGAGCGGATTGTTTCGGCTTGGCGTCAGCCGCGGGCTGCTTCGTCGTTGTTCCTGGATCCATCGCCGTTTCCTCCCCGTCGAATTTCCGTCATTGAGCCGACGCAGCAACCGGCGACGACATCGCGAGCCGCCACCGCATCCCTCGGGTAAACTGCTGCCGATGCCGCCTTCTCGCGGCACTGCAAAGCATGGCCCCGCGGTGCACCTGAAAGGAGTTCCCATGTTTGCACGGATCCTTGGCACCACCACAGTTGCCCTCGCCTTCGGCGTGCCCATTTGCGCGCTCGCGGAATCCTTCAACGCCAAGCCCGGCGCGTGGGAAATGACCGTCACCACGACCACCACCGGCAATCCCCTGTCGCCCTCCGCGCTCGCGGACATGCCGCCCGAGAAGCGCGCCAAGGTCGAGCAGGCCATGAAGGAGCGGGACGGCAAGCCGATCACGACCAGCTACAAGACCTGCATTACGCAGAAGGAACTGGACCAGGACCATTTCATCAACTCGGAAGACAACGTCCAGTGCACGAAGAAGGTGCTGACCAAATCGGCGACCAAGCTCGTGCTCGACCAGACCTGTCCGCCGCCGCACGCCTCCACGGGGCGGGCCACCATCGAGGCGAAAACCCCCGAGAGACTCCTCGGCACCATCGACACTGTGCAAGGCGGCGCGACCGGCAAGGCTCATGTCGAGATCAGGGGAAAGTGGCTGGCGGCGAGTTGTGAGGGGGTGGAGAAGTAACAGAGAAGAGAGACGAGAGAAAAGAGAAAAGGTGAAAGGTAAAAGGGGAAAGGGGAAAGGGGAAAGGTAAGAACAAAAGACCGTGTCCAGGTGTTCCTTCTCTTTTCTCTTTTCTCTTTTCTCTTTTCTCTTTTCTCTCGTCTCTCTGCCTGCGCCGCAGAATCGAACACCGATCGCGTTCGTCCTCATCGCTGAGACTCCTTGCCGTTGCAGGGCCGACCCAATGCGGCGGGCTTTCAATTCCGGAATTGTCAGGCGCCAGGCCTTACGGATTGCATACATTCCCAGGGTACCGAAGACCTTGAGCAGGTCCTGGGCAGACTTACGGATCGAATGCCGCTATTTCGCCTCGAGCAGGGATTTCACGTTCTCCAAGCCCACGCGAAACGCCCCGTTGATGAAGGCGATGACTTCCTCGTCCTTCATCTTGCCGCCGGAGTTGTTCCGGTAGGCGCTGTTCCACAGGATTATCGTGGGCCCGCGCCGGCCCTCGATGACCTGGAAAGTGCCCACGTAATGGGAAACAGGAAGCGGCACGGGATCGATGAGCCTGTAGCTGAATCTCCGGTCGAGCGCATCGAACGACAGCAGTTCCTCGTCGAAGCTGGGCCCGTCCTTCACGGTCATGGTACGGACCGTCCCGACCTCATTGTTTCCACCGGACTTGATGGTGCCGCCCGAAAACATGGGATGCCAGTTGTGCAGACTGTCGAAATCCTTGACCGCATCCCACACCTTCCCGGCCGGCGCCCTGATCTCGATCGATTCATGGGAGTTCAGAATGCCCTGCGCCGCGGCCGGCAGGCTCGCCGCAAACAGACACGTGGCTCCGAGGATGGCTGTCTTCAAGATTGTCTCCCGCTCAGGCTGCCGGATTCGGGAAGCGCAGCTGGATCTGCTTGATCTCTTCCAGGGTTTCCGCGTCCAGGGTGATTTGCGCCGCGGCGATGTCCTCGTCGAGCTGCACCATGTTGGTCGCGCCGATGATCGCGGCGCCCGTGAACCAGCGGCTCGCGACATAACCGAGAGACAATTGCACCAGCGTCAGTCCGCGCCGTCGGGCGAGCGCCGCGTACGCATCGACCGCTTCGGAGACCATGGGTTTGCGGAAGCGCAGCCCGAGCGAATCGAACAGGGTGAAACGCGTGCCCGCCGGCTTCGCCCCTCCCATGTATTTGCCCGAGAGAATGCCGGCCGCGAGCGGACTGTAGGCGAGCAGCGACATGTTTTCGCGGAACAGCGTCTCCGCCAGGTCGTTGTCCGCGTTGCGCGAGATCAGGCTGTAGCTGTTCTGCAGGGTGACGGGGCCCGGAAATCCCAGCTCGGCGGCGGCGCGGCGGAATTCGCACACCCCCCAGGCGGTCTCGTTGGACAGGCCGTAGTAGCGGATCTTCCCCGCCTTGATCATCGCCGCCATGCCCGTCACCTGGTCGTAGATCGAGGGGCCTTCCTTTTCCTTTGACGGATCGAACTCGGTCGCGCCGAAGTTCGGCACGTTCCGCTGCGGCCAGTGGATCTGGTACAGGTCGATGTAATCGGTCCGCAGGCGCGCCAGGCTGGTGTCGACCG
This sequence comes from Burkholderiales bacterium, assembly GCA_036384015.1. GTDB lineage: Bacteria > Pseudomonadota > Gammaproteobacteria > Burkholderiales > JACQAP01 > JACQAP01. Next base: position 16,022 of record DASVNF010000204.1, on the reverse strand, counting down.
CCTCGGCGATCACATCCGGCGTGAGGTCGGTGCGCCCGTTGCGTATCCAGTCGCGGCGGCCCGGGCCCGCGACTTTCGTCGCGATCACCAGGCGGTCCCGCCGCTGGTTCGCCAGCCAGCTGCCCAGGTAGGTTTCGGTGCGCCCCTGCGTCTCCGCGTTCGGCGGCACCGGATACATCTCCGCCGTGTCGATGAAATTGATGCCCTGGTCCACCGCGTAGTCGAGCTGTTCGTGGGCGTCGGCCTCGGTGTTCTGTTCGCCCCAGGTCATGGTGCCGAGGCAGACCCGCGAAACATTCAGCTCGGTGCCGGGGAGATTTTTGTACTTCATGACGGACTCCGGTTCGGGTGCGAAGGCGTAGGGTAGCCGAAAGACCGTGACGGCGTGACGATCGTGACGAGAAAAACGGACCGGGCGCGACACGCGGGACCGGGTAAAGCGCAGGGTCGTCTTGTTCACTCGGCCCGCGGCCCGTGTACCGCGGCCCGTCATTTTTCTAATAACTCTCCCGTATATCCATTTCCGAACAAAGCATATGCCGGGCATAAGGGCGCTGCTATTCTTGCAGGTCCCACTGACTGCAAACGAGAGGAGCCAGCCATGACCGCGGCCACAGCACAAAAACCCGTCAACAACGGCGTGAACGTCGAAGCACTGTTCGGCGCGCGCGAAGCCCTGACCAAGGCACCGGAAGCCGCCCAGTTCAAATGGCGCGCCACCTGCAACTGGGTGAAAGGCACCCAGAGCCGTTCCACCGTCGAGGAGTTCTACGGCCTGGGGGCGGAGCAGAAGCACAAGACCAAGTTTTCCTTCGATTCCGACCATCCGGCCGTGTTTGCCTCCGAAGACACGGGCGCCACGCCGGTCGAGATCGTGCTGGCGGGACTCGCCGGCTGCCTGACCGCCGGCATCGCGGCCGTCGCGCAGGCGCGTTCGATCCAGTTGCGCTCCGTATCGGCGACGCTGGAAGCCGGCATGGACATCCGCGGCATCCTCGGCGCCGATCCCGACGTGCGCAACGGCTTCGACGGCATCAAGGTGATCTACAAGATCGACGCCGATGCCTCCGAAGACGACATCAAGGCCATCGTCGCGCAATCGCAGAAGCGCTCGGCCGTGTACGACATCATCACCAACCCGACCAACGTCACCGTCGAAGTGAAGAAGTAGGCTTCGAGGCAATCCCGGAACCTTCCGCTTGCGCACCACGACCGTCGTCATCGGGGCCGGACAAGCGGGCCTCGCCATGAGCTGGTGGCTCGCCCAGCGCTCGATCGACCACGTGGTCCTCGAGCGCGGCGAGGTCGCCAACTCCTGGAAGACGGAGCGCTGGGATTCGCTGCGCCTGCTCACGCCCAACTGGCAGAGCCGCCTGCCCGGCTACGGTTACCGGGGCGACGATCCCGACGGCTTTCGCACCATGCCCGAGACCATCGGCTTCATCGAGCGCTATGCCGATGCGATCTCGGCGCCGGTCCGCACCGGCACCAGAGTCACGGCGGTACGCAGACGTGACGGGGGCTATGAGGTCGTGACCGACCAGCTCAAATGGCAATGCCGGTCGGTGGTGCTGGCAACCGGAGCCTGCAACCTTCCGGTCGTGCCCGCCGCCGCGGCATCCCTGCCGCCCGAAATCGCCAGCCTCACGCCCCTGCAATACCGCAATCCGCGCCAGATCGAGGAAGGCGGCGTGCTGGTCGTCGGCGCTTCGGCTTCCGGCATCCAGATCGCGGATGAGATCCGGCGCTCCGGCCGCGCCGTGACGCTGGCGGTGGGCGAGCACGTGCGGGTGCCGCGCGTCTACCGCGGCAGGGACATCAAGTGGTGGATGGACGCGAGCGGCGTGCTCGACCAGCGCTACGACGAAGTCGACGACATCGTCCGGGCACGGCACGTGCCGTCGCTGCAACTCGCGGGCTTCCCCGACCGCCGCACCACCGACCTCAATTCGTTGACGGCGATCGGCGTCCGGCTGGTGGGCCGCCTGGCCGGCATCAACGACGGAAAGCTGCAATTCTCGGGATCGCTGCGCAATGTATGCGCGCTGGCCGACCTGAAAATGAACCGGCTACTCGACACGATCGACGCCTGGGCGACGGAGAACGGCATCGACGGCGACGTCGGGCCCTCCCACCGATTCGAATCCACTGTCGTCGAGGAATCGCCGCCGCTGCTGCTGGATCTCAACCGCGGGCGCATCAAGACGGTCATCTGGGCCACCGGCTTCCGCCCCGACTATTCCTGGCTCGACGTTCCCGTCCTGGATCACAAAGGCCAGGTCCGCCACGATGGCGGCGTCGCCGAAGCACCCGGCCTGTACCTGATGGGGCTGCCTTTCCTGCGCCGCCGCAAGTCGAGCCTCATCGACGGCGTGGGCGACGACGCTCGTGACCTGAGTTCACACCTGTCTTCCTTCCTCGCGCAGCAGGTAAGGCATGCAACCGTATAACGGTTGCATACTAAGGGACCGGGGCTGGTGAAAAAAGCCTCGAGCTTCACGGTCCTCGAAGCTGGTCCCTAGCCGCTCACCTCCAGTCCTGCTTTTCCTGGCCCCAGTCCCCGCTCTTCCCTGTAGCATGCCGGGACGGCCGCCGGATCCATCCGGACAAGGTCCGCAGGAGGAGAAACAGCATGGCTGGCAACTTTCCGCAAGGTTTCGAGGAGGCGACTTTCCGCAAGGTCGCATGGCGCCTCATTCCCTTCCTGTTCCTGTGCTACATCGTCGCCTTCCTCGATCGCGTCAACGTGGGTTTCGCCAAGCTGCAAATGGCCGGCGACCTCCAGTACAGCGATGCCGTCTACGGATTCGGCGCAGGGATCTTTTTCATCGGCTACTTCATCTTCGAGGTGCCGAGCAACGTGATCCTCGAGAAGGTCGGGGCGCGCATCTGGATCGCGCGCATCATGGTCACATGGGGCCTGATCTCCTCGGCGTTCATGTTCGCGGGCGACATCCACTGGGGTGGCGTCGCGGCGGCCTTCGGCCATACGGACGCCGAGTTCACCTTCTACGTGCTGCGCTTCCTCCTCGGCGTCGCTGAAGCCGGCTTTTTCCCGGGGATCATCCTCTACCTCACATACTGGTTCCCGGGCGGACGCCGCGCCAAGATGGTGGCGTTGTTCATGTCTGCCATCGGCGTGGCCAACGTGCTCGGCGCGCCGGTGTCCGGCGCAATCATGCAATACATGGACGGCGCCAACGGCTGGCGCGGCTGGCAATGGCTGTTCCTGCTCGAAGGCATTCCCTCGGTCATCATCGGCCTCCTCGTGCTGGCGATCCTGCCCGACGGGCCGAATTCGTCGAAGTGGCTGGCTCCCGGGGAAAGGGAGCTCATCGCCACGCGCATCCGCGAGGACGTCGCCGGAAAGAGTGCCCACACTGACAGGCATTCCCTGGGAGACGCGTTCAAGGACGGCCGGGTCTGGGCGCTGTCCGTGGTCTATTTCTGTGGCGCTGTAGCGTTTTACGCCGTCAATTTCTGGATGCCGACCATCATCCAGGAGTTCGGCATCGACAAGAGGGAGCTGTTCAAGGTCGGGCTGCTGACCATGATTCCCTGGGCCACGACCATCGTTGCGATGATCTTCTGGGGCGCCCACTCCGACAAGACCGGAGAGCGTCGCTGGCATTGCGCAAGCGGCTTCCTCGTGACGTGTGCCGGCCTGGTCATCCTCGCGATCTGGCCCCACGCGGCGATCATCGCCATGGTCGCGCTGACGATGGTCACCGTCGGATGGGGGATGTTCGTCGTCACCTTCTGGTCGCTGCCGACGGCGTTCCTGGCGGGCACGGCCGCCGCCGCCGGCATCGCCCTCATCAACTCGGTCGGCAACCTCGGCGGCTATTTCGGCCCGGACCTGATCGGACGCATTCGCACCGCGACCGGCGGCGCTTCGGAAGCCGCGTTCTGGACGCTGTCGGCGATCGCGCTGCTGGGCGCCGTGATCGTCCTGTCAGTGCGGCGGCCCGCCAGGTCGGCGACCTAGTCGCCAACCTGAGAGACGAGGGACGAGGGACGAGGGAGGACAAAGTCTAGCCCTCGTCTTTCTACCTGATGCCGGATTTTTCAGTCCCGGGTTCCAGCAACTTTCGATATTCCTGATTCCGTTTCCTCGCCCCTTATGGGCAACGCCTGGTATCGAGCGAAGTCGGGCGAAACACTCCCCTCTTCCCTTCAAGCACCTGCGCACCGTGCATAAGGACGCGGTTGCATCCAGCCGATGCCATCTGCATGATGGCAGTCGCGGCACGCGTCCCGGTATCACCAAAAAGAACAACATCGCCCCACGGGATGCACATGCATTTCCCAACACGGCGAAAACCCAGCTTGCCTCGGCCTTTTCCAAGACGAACACGTCGAGGCAAAGTGAACTCGTCTCACTGGTGACCTCGCTGCCGCCCTCTCGCTAGGCAAAAAAAGGCGGGCCGGTTTCGGCCCGCGTTCGGGTGGTTCCCGGTGTCGGAGGAAGGAGAGAGCGATCCTCCGCGAACCTCAGATCTTCTTGCAGTTCGCCTCGACGACGCGCTTGACTTTGCCGCTGTCCTTGACGTCCACGGCGAAGGTGCGCGCCTTCGGGCCCTTGTCGTTCACCACGATGTTGACGCCGTCGTTTTCCCAGGTCCAGGTCTTGTCCTGCCAACCGGCGGAGCTGGCGGCATTGCGGCCGCCGTTGTTGTCGACGCCGTTGCGGACCCAGCGCCTGGCGTCCTCGTCGTACGACATGATGAACACCGCGCTCCACGGGCTCGGATGGTCTGCACTCTTCATCTCGGTGTATCTCTCGACATAGGTGTTTCCGTCGAACTCGGCGGTCGTTTCGATCGTGGCCTTGAACATCTTGCCCGACCCGAGCTCCTTCGCTTCGCAGCCCCACTTGCCGACCCCGCCCTTGTAGGCGTCCAGTTCCTTCTGGCCGGCGCCGGCCGTCACGGCGAATCCACCCAGAGCGACCGCAGCGATAAAACCCAAAGCACGTGCAGCTATCATTGCTTTTCTCCCGTCTGTAAGGTTCATGAAATGGGCCTTCCGGAAGGTCGGCCCGCCTGCAATGCGCTTCGATTGCAGCCATTGCAGCTTAAGTGCGGAGCGCGGGCACCCGTTCACCCGAACGGGTGACGCCTGCACGACACACGGACGCATTTTCACGCCGGGGGGGGTTACGGATTACTTACGGACTGGACGGGGAACGGGCAAGGCGTAATCCCTGGCGGCGCCCGGGATCGGCTCGATCGAGCCGTGGCCTGCGGCAGGTCGCCCGTCGAGGGTCGGGCGACCTGGAGTTGCTTCCGTGCTTTGCTTCAGCGGATCCGAATGTCGCTCACGCAGGCACCGGGATACGCAGTTCACGGACCTGACCCTTCGCCTTGGCCAGCGCATGCGCACGCACTTCAGGGCCGATCGCCAGTCCCGCGGCACGGACGACTTCGACGTCCGTGATGCCGAGGAATCCAAGCAGCTGTTTCAGGTAACCGACGTGCATCGCATCCACGGGCGAGTCCGCGTAGGCGCCGCCGCTGGTGGCGATGATCACCGCCTTCTTGCCGTTCACCAGGCCTTCCTGCCCCTTGTCGGTGTAGCGGAATGTCTTGCCCGCAACCGCGACACGGTCGATCCATGCCTTGAGCCCGGTGGGTACGGTGAAGTTGTAGAGCGGGGCGCCGATCACCAGGAGATCCGCCGCCTGCAGTTCGTCGATCAATTGGGCATCGAGCCGCGCTTCCCGGCCTTGCAGGTCGTTCAGCAGTTCAGCCGCTGTGCCGCGCGTCGCCAGCACTTCCCCGGTGAGATGGGCGATCGGTTCGCGGCCCAGGTCACGGTGCACGAGCTTAAGATCCGGATCGCTGGCGCGCAGTTGTTCGACAACAAGCCTGGTCAGCTGCCGGGATACGGAAGCTTCGCCGAGGATGCTGGAATCCAGTTGCAGGACTTTCATGATGGCTCCTTTCGAGGTCGTGGCCGGCCGGAAAGCCCGGCCCTGGCATGATGGATTGATACTAATCCTGGTACGAGAGCTGGAATAGCTGGCCAAATCGGGTTAGATTGTCCTGCCAACAGGACACTCAGGCCGGTATGCAGGACCTCAACGATCTCTATTACTTCGCCAAGGTGGTGGAAAAAGGCAGCTTTGCGGCCGCGGCCCGCCACCTGGGCGTGCCCAAGTCCCGGTTATCCCGGCGGGTGGCCACGCTCGAAGCGAGCCTGGGCGTGCGGCTCCTGCAGCGGACCACGCGCCGGCTCGCGCTCACCGAAACCGGCAAGGTCTATTTCGAGCACGCACAGAACGTGATGGCGGAAGCGGACGCGGCGGCAGAGGCGGTGGAACGGGTACGCAAGGAGCCCAGCGGCCTGCTTCGGGTGAGTTGCGCGATCCCCATCGCGCACTCGTATCTTTCGCCCGTGCTGCCGCGGTTCCTGGTGGACTACCCGCAGATCAACCTCGACCTGCTGGTCACGAACCGCCGCATCGAACTGATCCAGGACGGCATCGACGTCGCATTGCGCGTGCGCGTCCCGGGCGACGAAGAACCCCAACTGGTGGTGCGGCGCCTGCTCGCCGCGCCGGGCGTCATCGTTGCACACCCCGAACTGCTCCACGCGCACGGCCCGATCGACGGCTACGAGGACCTTGCGAGGCTTCCCATACTGGGGTTCGGCTCAGCGGACCGGAAGACGCGCTGGATGCTGCCCGCGAAGGACGGGAGCATGCATGAAGTCGCGCTGCCGACCCGCCTGATGACCGACGATTTCATGGTGCTGCGCAATGCCGCGCTCGCGGGCCTCGGCGCAACCATGCTGCCGAGCACCTATTGCCTGAACGATATCCAGGCGGGGCGACTCGTGCTGCTGTTTCCGGAAGGATCGATGCCCGCCGCAACGCTGCAGGCCGCTTATGTCAGCAGGCGCGGGATGGTGCCGGCGGTCCGGGCGTTCCTTGATTTCCTGGATGAGAATTTGGGCGAAAAAACCGTGACGAGCGTGACGGGGTAAGAACAAGGCACGGCCGGCGATGGAACTCGCGTAAATCGATCAAGGCTCAGTTCTGCACAAGTACACCGCACCTTCATTTCTTCCTCGGTTTTGCTTTCCTCTGCGCCTCTGCGATTCAGGGTTGGCGCATTCCAAAAAAGAAACGCCCCGAACGCTTTCGCGATCGGGGCGCTGGTACTGCGGGCAGTCCGGCCGGATTAGCGGCTCAAACTCCTGAAGCTTTGGGTTGATCCGGTCTGCCGGCCGGAAATGCCTTGGTCGTGATTCACTGGATCACCTCCTTTCAAAGTTGCCAAGCTTTAGTGTAGCAAGAAAATAAATTGTTGCGTAGAAGTTATGGTAAAGCGAGAGATGAGAGAAAAGAGGAAAGAGAAAAGGGAGGTCAAGGGCCGGACACTTTTCAAGCTTGTTACTTTCCTCTTTCCTCTTTTCTCTTTTCTCCTTCCGAAGGGCCGCCCAGTCTTTCATACTCGGCAATCACCTGCGCGCCGATCAGCAGCAGGGTTGCCGCGATCTCGAAGCTGAGCAGCACGACGATGGCGCTGGTAAGCGAGCCGTACACGAGGCTGACCTGCGACAGGTTGCCGAAATACCAGGCCAGGCCATGGCGGATGCCTTCCCACAGCAATCCTGCGGTGACCCCGCCGATCAGGGCGTGCGACAGGGACAGCCGGCCGACCGGCATGACCAGGTAGATCGAGGTGATGAGCAGGATCTCGAGGATCACGCCGATGGTGTACAGGAGAAATCCGGAGATCCCGCCCAGCGACCACAGGTTCCCCAGGATTACGATGCTCTCCTTGCCGACGGCGTCGAGGCTGGCCGAGACCAGCGTGCCCAGCAGCAGGGCCAGGCCCAGGAAGAAAATGTAGCCGAACGGGATCAGCACGGAGACCAGGAAATGCCGTTTCTTCACGGCCACGCGATGGGTGAAGATCACCGACATCGCGTTCTCCAGCACCGTGAAGGCGAGCGAGCTGAACACCACCAGGGTTGCCAGCAGCACGAAACCGATCGAGCCCCGGTCCGCCAGGAACGTCGCCAGTTCGTGCACGACGGCCTTCGATTGGCCGGGGGCGATCCATTCCAGCGCGCGCCCCACGGTCGTCAGCAATTCCGCGCGATCGAGGAAGTGCGACAGGGCGATCACCATCAGGATCAGCAGGGGCACCATGGAAAGCAGGGTGTAGTAGGCGATCGCGCCCGCCAGCAGCAATCCCTGGTTGGCGCGAAACGACCGGATCACCCGCAGTGCAAACGCAAGCGGATGCTTCACGACCTGCGGTGCGTGCTTGAAAAAAACCATTCGTATGGGTTGGCTGCCGGCGATGACCGGTCAGGATATAGGTAAAGAGAGCTGGTCGCGTTGCCCGGGCCCTGCCTTCCCCTGCAGCGGAATTTCCTGCGGCGTGCACAGGTTGCCGGCGCGCACGCCCAGCAGGCGCAGCGGCCGGTCGAGAACCGCCTTCTTCAGGCACAGACCCGCGGTGCGGCGAATAAGTTGCGCGTCCGCGGTATGGACATCGAGCGTGATCTCCCGGGTGGCCCGGCTGAAATCGTCGTAGCGCAACTTTACGCCGATGGTTTTCGCCAGATAGCCTTTCCTTTCCAGGTCCCCGGCAAGCTGCTCGCACAGGCGCGTGAAAATCTTTCCCAGCGCCGCGCGATCCCGGCGCGCGTGCAGGTCGCGCTCGAACGTGGTTTCGCGGCTGATGGATTTGGGCTCGCTCTCGGTGACCACCGGGCGGTCGTCGCGGCCGTGCGCCGCTTCGTGCAGCCATGCGCCGTAGTTGGCGCCGAACTGTTCGGCCAGGAACTTCGGGTCCGTGCCGGCTAGCCCGCCGATGGTGCGGATGTCCAGCGCCTCGAGCTTGTCGCTGGCCTTCGGGCCGATGCCGTTGATGCGTTTCGGCGGCAGCGGCCAGATGCGCTCGGGAACATCGGCGTGGGTGAGGATCGTCAGGCCGTTCGGCTTGTCCAGTTCCGAACTGATCTTGGAAAGCAGCTTGTTCGGGGTGATGCCCATCGAGCAGGTCAGTCCGGTGGCCAGATAGACCCGCGCCTTGATGCGTTCGGCGACCGCGCGGACGCCGCTGTAGGGATCCCCATCCGTCGCAAGCTGCGCGCCGGGGACGTCGGTGAGGTCGATGTAGATTTCGTCGATGCCACGGTCTTCGATCTGCGGCGCGACTTCCGCAACCGCGGCCTTGAACAGGCGGGAGTGCTTGCGGTATTCGTCGAAATCGGCGGGCAGCACCACGGCGTCCGGCGCCAGCGCCGCCGCTTTCATCAGGCCCATGCCGGAATGCACGCCCAGCGCGCGTGCTTCATAGGTGGCGGTGGTGGCGACACCCCTGCCAGCGTATTTTCGCAGCGCGGTGAAGCGGCGCGTCCCGTCCTTCTCCACCACCGGCTGGTCCGCCCGCCTGCCGCCCACCACGACGGCGCGGCCTTTCAGTTCCGGATAGCGCAGCAATTCCACGGACGCGTAGAAGGCGTCCATGTCGAGGTGGGCGATCCAGCGGCGGTGCATGAAACAAGGTTAAAGGGGAAAGCCGAAAGGTGAAAGTAAAACGGCATGGTGCTTGCCGCCGACTTCTCTTTCTAACTTTTACCTTTCCCCTTTCACCTCGCGAAGCGCCTTGACCACGTCCGCGACGAGCTGGTCCTGCCTGAAGCGGATGCCTTCCGGGTCGACGCCCGTGCGCACGATCACCAGGTCATGGCCGGGCACGACGGTGACGTACTGGCCTTTCCTGCCCGCGGTGGTGTAGGTGCCCGGCGGCACGCCAGGCATCTGGTCGAGCAGCCAGAATTGCGCGCCGTAGCCCATCTGGCCCGCGACCGGCGGCCGCGTGGGTGCGGGCGTCGCCAGGAATTTTATCCAGCCCTCGGGCAGCAGGCGCCGGCCGTCGACCACGCCATCGTTGGCCAGGAACACGCCGAGGCGCGCCAGGTCGCGTGTCGTGGTGTAGGTCTGGCTGGACGAAACGAATGTGCCCTGGTAATCGGATTCCATGCGCGTGTGGTACATGCCCAGCGGATGCAGCAACTCGTCATAGGGATAGCGAAGGAAACGCAGGTCGTCCGCCAGCACGTGGCGCAACGAACGTATCAGCAGCAGGGTATCGTTGTTCGCGTACTTCCAGCGCGTACCCGGCGCGACTTCCAGGGGGTTCGCGGTGGCCGCGCTGATGACGTCCTGTCCTCCGAAATACACCGCGTAGGAATTGTCCCCGCCGCTGAACAGGCCGCTCGACATCCACATCAGGTGCTTGTAGGTGATCGCCTGGCGCGAATCGCCCGGCGCCGCCCATTCGGGAATATCGGCCGGCCCATCCACATCGAGCAGACCCTGCTTCGCGGCGATGCCAATTAGCAGCGCCGTCATGCTCTTGGAGGTGGACCAGGTGCGATAGCCCGAGTCGATGCCGAATGCCGGGCGGTACTTTTCCGCGACGATGCGACCGCCCTTGACGACGATGACGCCCGTCGTCACCTTGCCTTCCTGGTCGGAATAGCTCCTGCCATCGAGGGCGCGTTGCAGGATCGGGCCGAGCACGCCATGACCGGCTTCGAGTCCGTCGGCTCCGAGCTCGACCTTGTCGCCGCGCGGAAAAGGTATCCCGCTCATGTCCGGCGGCGGCGCGAACTGCACGTTGGGCAGCCGCGGCACGTCGGCTGCAGTCCAATGCGGCGGCAGGATCGTGCAGCCCATGCTGTCGCGAAAGGCCGCGATGCGCACGATCTTTCCGGAACCATCGGCGGCCGTTACCAGCCGCCGTTTCTCGTCGATCACCGGATCCGGATAGCCCAGCCGCGACATCTCCTCAAGTTCCACTTTCGCGATGTCGGAGAGCGGCCGGCCGGCGAAGAAATGCGCGGAGCAGGTGAACAAGGCCCGATAGCCGGCGACGATCAGGGGATCCTTGAGTCCCGCGACGCCGGCGGGCTGCTGGTAAACCGGCGCGGCACCCGCCCGCGCCACCGCGACAATCGCCAGTGCCGCGAGCAGCGATGTCGCGGCCATGAAGGTTCGGGCTGTCACCTTTGACCCTTGCTCGTTCCCGTCACTCGTCGCCCGTCACGCCTTCCTGTCACGGCAGTTCACCGTTTGATCGGAAAGAACGACACCGGATTCATCAGGCGGTTTTCCTGGGCTTCGAGCGCGCCCATCCTGGCGCTTTCCTCGATGTAGGCCAGCCATTCCGGGTCCTTCCACATGGCGGCGCGGCGTTTCTCGCGATCGGCGGCATCCTCATATACCCAGATATGGATGTACTGGTTCGGGTTGCCGGTCTCGGTCGTCATGTAGGCGAGGGGCTGGCCCAGGTGGCGGGTCTGCGGCTCCTTGCCCATTTTTTCGTAGAGGGCGATGTGCTTCTTGATGGTTTGAGGGCGGCAGGTGTAGGTGCGGACGTCCAGCAACATGATTTCTCCTCTGGTGGAAGTTGTAATCGGGGAACGGAGTTTAACGGGAATTGCCGGGGCACAGGATCGAAGAATCAGGTCAAAGCCAAAAGGTGAAAGGTGAAAGTAAAGAACAACTCGAGAACCAATCTCCGTCTGGGCAGCTTTTACTTTTCCCTTTCACCTTTCACCTTTTACCTTCAGATCCGCGTTACGCGAGTAGCGCGCGGCAAGCATCCGCGATCGCGTCCGCGCTCATCCCATACTTCGCGCGCACCTTCGGTGTCGGACCGACCATGGCAAAAGCATCGGGCATGCCGATCATGCGCATGCGGGTCGGCCGCTCGACGGACAACAGTTCCGCCACGGCACCCCCCAGTCCGCCCGCAAGGTGATGCTCCTCGGCGGTTACGATGCCACGGGTTTCGGCGGCCGCCGCAAGGACGGCGTCACGATCGAAAGGCTTGATGGTGTGCATGTTGATCACGCGCACGCCGATGCCTTCCTTTTTCAGCGTTTCGGCGGCCTCGAGCGCCATCGCGACCAGCGCGCCACAGGCGATCACCGCCAGATCGTTGCCCGAACGAAGGGTCGTCGCTTTTCCAACCTTGAAAGCCGCGTCGGGATCCCCCACCGGCGGTTCCTCGACGCGTCCACCGAGACGCATGTAAACGGGGCCGTCGATGTCCAAGGTCGCCAGCGTGGCCTTGTAGGCTTCGTTCACATCGGCGGGCACGATGACCGTCATGTTCGGAAAGCTGCGCATTACCGCCAGGTCCTCGAGCGAGTGGTGCGTGCCCCCGGCAACGCCGAGGGAAACACCGCTCGCCGCGGCTCCGATCACCACACGCTGATTGGCGTAGGCGACATCGTTGCGCACCTGTTCCATGCTGCGCGCGGAGATGAACGGCGCGTAGGCGCAGACATACGGACGCATGCCGGTGGCGGCAAGGCCCGAGGCGACGCCGATCGCATTCTGCTCGGCGATGCCAAGTTCGATGAATCGTTCCTTGTAGCGCCCGATGTAGGGGCGAATGCCGAGCAGGTCCTGGGTGTCCGCGGAAAGCACGACGGTGCGCGGCTCGCGCGCGGCCAGTTCGAGGAGCGCCTGGCCGAATGCGAGCCGGGTCTGGTTCGCCGATTTGACGCGCCACTCGGGCGCCGCGAGGTCCGGTGCGTTCATGGATTCAGCTCCGCCAGCGCCTTCGCGAGGATTTCGTCGTCCACCGAATTGCTGTGCCACTGCCACGTGTTCTCGGCGAAGCTCACGCCTTTGCCTTTCACCGTGTGCGCAACCAGCGCCGTGGGGCGTGCCGTGTCCACCGGCAGCGCCTCGAGCGCGTCGACCACCTCGCCCATGTCGTGGCCGTCGATCTCGCGCACGGCCCAGCCGAACGCGCGCCACTTGTCGGCCAGCGGATCGACGCTGATGACATCGTTGACGTTGCCGCTCTGGCAGATCTTGTTGAAATCGATGATGGCGGTCAGGTTGGAGAGCTTGTGGTGCGAAGCCGCCATCGCCGCTTCCCAGTTGGAACCTTCGTGCAGTTCGCCGTCGCCGATCATCACGAAGGTGTGAAAGGACTTTTTCTGCAGGCGCGCGCCGAACGCCATTCCCATTGCAACGGCGAGGCCATGCCCCAGCGCGCCGGTGCACATTTCGATGCCGGGCACCTTGATGTCCGGATGCATGCCGAACGGCGACTCGAAGCCATAGAAGCGATCGAGCACCGAATCCTCGATGAACCCGGCCTGCGCCAGCACGGCGCCGAGCGCTGCGTTTGCATGCCCCTTGGACAGCACGAAGCGGTCGCGGTCCGCCCACTTCGGCTCTTTGGGCCGGACTTGCATGCGATGAAAATACAGCGCGGCGAGGATGTCCGCCGCGGAACAGGAACCGCCGGCATGCCCGCCGCCGCCGGCACGCAGTGCGCGCCAGATGTCGCGCCGGATCTGCCGCGCCTGGCCTTCGAGGCGCCGCAGCATCTCCTGCCTGGATTCAGCCATGATTTCGCGGTCGGCTTGGCGCCGCCGCCCTCCCGGATCGTTTTGGTTGCCGGAGGATGGTAGCGGAAAATCGAGAGGAAAGAGGAAAGGTTGGGGGAAAGAAACCAGGCCTCCATCTTTCCTCTTTTCTCTTTCCTCTTTCCTCTTTTCTCTTTCCTCTTTTTTTCAGCCCCGCCGGGCACGAAATCTTGCCGCAGAAAAATAGAAACGGGCGCCGAGGCGCCCGTTTTCCCGTTCTGTCTTCCCGACAATTACATCTGGCCGTGCTTCTTCTTCGCGGCGTCCGAGCAGGTCCTTTTCTCGGTACCGGTCAGCGATTCGCACTTCTTCAGTTCGGCCTGATAGGCATCCTTCTTCGGATCCCGGCCTTCCGCGGCCACGTCGTTGTTGCCTTCGTTCACGGTGCCGGCTGTCTGGTCCTGTGTCGCGTCCTTGGGTGCCTCGCGGCCTTCCGCTGTGACGTCCTGGCCGCCTTGGTCGACAGGGGCGCCCTGCGTCTGGTTTTGCACGTCCTTGCCGGAATCGCGTGCCGGGTCGGTCTTGTTGTCCGCGGCATACACGCCGCCGCTCAGTGCCACTGCAGCAGCGCCCGCCAGCAACATCGAAAGAATCTTGTTCATGGAATCTCCTCTTGGAAACGGTGGTAAACGGATAGCTCTAGCGATCAACCGCAGCCAGGTCATCCTGGCCTGCGACAGGGATCTCGCAACGCCCATGCCACCTCACAACTGATTCTTTAGAAAGGATATTCGTAAAAACATTGTCCTGCGGGGTGGCAAAACTTACTGATCACTTGTAAGCCCTACCGGCGTTCCCGGCGCGAACAGGCAGCACGTCGGACTTGCCCAAAAAAAAACGGGCGCCTGCGCGCCCGTTCCCGGAAATTTCCGGTTACATCTGCCCGGCCTTCTTCTTGGCCGCGGAGACACACTGCTTTTTCTTGTCGCCCGTCATGGGGTCGCACTTCTTGATGTCGGCGAGATACTCTTTTTCCCTCGCCGTGACATCGCCGCCGGGCTGATTGGGATTGCGGCCCATGTTGCCATCATCCGCGCCGGCCTGGCCCGCCTGGTTGGGCGTCTGCGTCTGCGTTTGCGTTTGCTGGGCAGGATCGGTCGCGGCGCCCTGTGCCTGACTTTGATTCTGCTGATTGGCACCGGCGTTGCCGCCCTGTGCCTGACTCTGCTGATCGGCACCGGTGTTGCCGCCCTGTGCCTGACTCTGATTCTGCTGATCGGTACCGGCGTTGCCGCCCTGTGCCTGACTCTGATTCTGCTGATTGGCACCGGCGTTGCCGCCCTGTGCGGCCCGTTCCGCGTCGCGCTGATCCGGCTTGCGGTGCGGCGAGTCGGGCTGAGCCTGTGTCTGATTGTCACGGGACTGCTGGTCGGCTGCCATTGCCGTTGCATTCATGGCCAGCGCCGCGGCGCCAAGCAGAAGGGCGGATAAAAGTTTGCTCATGGGATCCTCCTCAAAAAACGATTTATGGAACTGGCGTTAGGCCATACCCGCCAGTGTTCCTGCTCCCTGAGTAATGCAACGGCCGTGCCACTGCGCTCCAGCCGCCAAGCCTCTCTATTTCCATGAGAAAATCCGGCTGCGGCCTGGGTGGGGCGGCATGGTTTACAGTATCGATGTAAGCCTTACGCAGGCTGGCCGGAACGCCGCCCGCATCTCCAGGTTTCCAATTGGTGGGGCGATAGCCGATACTGGATTCCGATGATGCCGCCATCATGCGGCCCGCCGCATTGCAGCAACGCCTCCCGCTCGGGGGAGCAACCATGAGACGTGGAACCTGGTTCAATACGTTTGCAGCCGCCGGCAAGTCCCTCGACCTGCCGGCGCAGACCCGCGACGAACTGGAGAAGCTCGACGACGCGCTCTATTCGATCTGGAACCTGGGCGACAACGTGCTGCTGGGGTGGACCCACGGCGACAACGAGCTGCATGTCCTCTCCGTCCGCCATTACGCCATCCCGGAGACGATCCATGGCGCCGACGGCAGCATGGCCGGGGTGAAGGAACCGCCCAGGTTCATCAACGACGTGCTGTCGGGGCCGAAGTATCTGCAGCCGGAGGATTTCAAGCGGATTTCCCGCGCGTTCGACTGCAAGCCGGAAACGGTCCGCGTCAATTTTCGCATCGACAATGAGCGCCTTACCGCGCTCATCAGCGACATGGTCCGCTGTTACGGGGTTTCGCTGGTGCGCAACCGGGCCGTGATGCTGCTCGATGCGGTGGAGTTCTCCCTGCAGTCGCCGCTGGACCAGATGGCGATGCTGAACAGCCTGGCTTATTCGGTGAACTCGGCCTACGGCCAATTGCTGTCGAAGGACATCCAGATCGATTTCGCCCGCACGACGACGGGCGACGGCTTCTACATCTGGAATCGCGCGACGACCCCGGAAGCCAACACCGAGCTCTACCAGCTGATGATGATGATCCTCGCGGACAACGCGGTGGCGCAGTACAAGGCGCGCAGCCCTTGGGTGCCCAGGCTGCGGGCGGCCTTCCACGTCGGCGAACACTACGAGTTCCACCAGGTGGACGGCCTCAGCCCCACCAATTTCAGCTACATCGTCGGCCAGGTGACAGTGGACCTGTCGCGCATGGTG
>DASVNF010000203.1:0-5429 GCA_036384015.1 Burkholderiales bacterium | reverse complement strand
TGAAATGTGGATCGAGATGTTCCACCTCGCACTCGGCGATACGCTGACGTTGCGCGTCGGCGAGCGCGACGTCGTCGCCCGCGTGACGAGCGTGCGCAACGTGCGCTGGGATTCGTTCCGCGTCAATTTCTTCGTCGTCGCGCCGCCCGGCGTACTGGAACAAGCTCCCGCGAGTTTCGTCACCAGCATGCATCTGCCGGCGGAGCGTTCACCGCTGATGGACGAGCTGGTGAGGAGCTTCCCCAACCTCCTGGTCATCGACGTCGCCGCGATCCTGGCACAGGTCCAGCGCATGATGGACCAGGTGGTGCGGGCCGTTGAATTCGTGTTCCTGTTCAGCCTTGTCGCCGGGCTCCTGGTCCTGTTCGCCGCCGTAGCCACCACGCACGACGAGCGCGTATTCGATGCCGCCGTGCTGCGCACGCTGGGGGCATCGTCCCGGCAACTGCGCGCAGTGCAGGCGGCCGAGTTCCTGCTGATCGGTGCTATGGCCGGATTGCTTGCAGCGGTCGGGGCGACGGTGATCGGTTACGTCCTCGCCAGGCAGGTACTGAACGTGCCTTATGCCTTCAATGCCTGGATCTGGCTCGCGGGACTGGGAATCGGCGGCATCGGCGTAATGATTGCCGGCCTCCTTGGCACTGCGAAGGTGCTGCGCACGCCGCCGATGCAGGTTTTCAGGCAAGCCGCCTGAAAACCAGAGAAAAGGTAAAAGGTAAAAGGGGAAAGGGGAAAGGGGAAAGGTACGTGCCTGCCCTCGAACCTGCGCTTACCGTTTTACGGCCGCGCGGTCGCGCCAGTTGACGTCGCCGCAGAGCACCAGCATTTCCCCGTTGAGATGCGTGCCGATGGAAACCGTGATGCACTGGTTGCCGCCGGTGATCGAGAGGTAGGGACGGGTGACCTGGACCTTTCCCGGATGGTCGAGCGCGCGGCGGAAGTAGTAACGCCGGGACCAGGTGGCCCCATCGGCGTTGAACAGCGGCGTGTAGCGCTTGTCGATGAGCGGAGGCTGGCGGTCGTTGACGATGTTGTGCCCGATCTGCCGCCCCTCGCTATCCAGAAGGAAGCAGCGTTCCGCGCCTGGAAGCTGCAAAAATCCGCCGGCGGCCTGCGCGAGCGGGATGCCGGATTCCAGCAGGCTGGCGGCATAGCCGATGGCGTTCCGGTAAGGGCCGATCTCCTGTTTCTGGCCCGAAAGCTCCGGCAGCGTGACTTCCTTGAAATCCTGCCAGAGATGATCGAACAGTTCGCGGCTGTCGCCTGCGGCCGGAAGGTCCGCCTGGGGTTTGGCGAAATAGTAGCCCTGGACGAAATCGGCGTCCGCGTCCATCGCGATCAGCGCTTCCGATTCCGTCTCGACGCCCTCCATCAGCACCAGTGAGCCCGCTTCGTGCAGCAGGGACACCATGACGGGCATCATCCGGCGGATTCGCAGGTTGGTGCCGGCCTTGGCGATCATGGAGCGATCGAGTTTGACGATGTCGGGCTGCAGGCTCCAGATGCGGTCGAAATTGGAATGTCCGGCGCCGAAATCGTCCAGCGCGATCAGGAAACCCTTGTTGCGGAAGAACTGCACGGCTTCGACCAGGCGTCCTTCGTCCAGCATGCCCTGTTCGAGCACCTCGGTGACGATTCGATGCGCGGGAAAGCCGGTCGCCGTCAGCAGTTCGTCGAAAAAGTCGCCGTGGTTCATGCCTTCCAGGAACACTTCGGCATTGACGTTCAGGAACAGCCAGCCGCCCGTTTCCTTCTGGTTCTGGAAATTCTGCACATGGATCGTGCGCGACAGCCGGTCCAGCAGCAGCGTGCTGAAAAAGTCTTTGCTCCTGCCGAATACTTCCATGGGCGGCACCGGCGTGCCCTGGAAATCCCGGGCGCGCATCAGGGCTTCGTATCCGACCACGCGGCTGTGTGCGACGCTGAATATCGGCTGGAAGTGGCTGGACAGGCTCAGATTTGCATAGTCTGCGGCGATGCGCCCGTTGTCCATCCGGATCCGGCTGCGGATCGCATCGAGGCCGACGGTGGAAGAGGCCGAATCTGTCGGGTTGGAACTCATGCGGGTGATTGTTCTTATTAGGGTTGCGTTGTGCCCGGGCGCTGATTTCCGAGGGGAAAATTCCGGCTACCGGGAAACTGGGGCATTATACGGAAATTCAATGAATTGCAACGATTCCTGTGGTACACTGCGCGACCTTTTTTTCAGGCAGTGGAATTCATGAGCCGCAACGTCCGCAACATCGCAATCATCGCCCACGTCGACCACGGCAAGACCACCCTGGTGGACAAGCTGCTGCGCCAGGCCGGCACGTTCGCCGCCCACCAGCACATCGCCGAGCGGGTCATGGACTCCAACGACCTGGAAAAGGAGCGCGGCATCACCATCCTGGCCAAGAATTGCGCCGTCCAGTACGAAGGCACTCACATCAACATCGTCGACACCCCCGGCCATGCCGATTTCGGCGGCGAAGTGGAGCGCGTGCTGTCCATGGTCGACAGCGTGCTGCTGCTCGTGGATGCGGTCGAAGGCCCGATGCCGCAAACCCGCTTCGTCACGCGCAAGGCGCTCGCCCTTGGCCTCAAGCCCATCGTCGTGGTCAACAAGGTGGATCGTCCAGGCGCCCGTCCTGACTGGGTGGTCAACCAGACATTCGACCTTTTCGACAAGCTGGGCGCCACCGAAGAGCAGCTCGATTTCCCGGTCGTGTATGCCTCCGCTCTTAACGGTTACGCAACGCTGGACTTGAGCCAGCCTAGCACCGACATGCGCCCGTTGTTCGACGCCATCCTCAGGAACGTACCGGTGCGCGAGGCGGATCCGGAAGGTCCGCTGCAGCTGCAGATCTGCTCCCTCGATTATTCCAGCTTCGTCGGCCGCATCGGCATCGGCCGGGTGGCGCGGGGACGCATCCGTTCCGGGCAGTCCGTTGCCGTGATGCAGGGTCCGGATGGCGAGCCGAAGATGGCCAAGGTCAACCAGGTGCTGGTGTTCAAGGGTTTGGAGCGCACCGTCGTCGAAGAGGCGGAAGCGGGAGACATCGTCCTCATCAATGGCATCGACGAAGTCGGCATCGGCGTCACGCTCTGCGATCCGGCGGCGCCGGAAGGCCTGCCGCTGCTGAAAGTGGACGAGCCCACGCTGACCATGAATTTCCTGGTCAACACCTCGCCGCTGGCCGGCCGCGACGGCAAGTACGTCACCAGCCGCCAGATTCGCGAGCGCCTCGAACGCGAACTTCAGTCCAACGTGGCCCTGAAGGTCGAATTCACAGCCGATTCGGATACGTTCGTGGTTTCCGGCCGTGGCGAGCTGCACCTGACCATTCTGCTGGAAAACATGCGCCGCGAAGGCTACGAAATGGCCGTCGGCCGCCCGCGCGTGGTGATGAAAATCGTGAACGGCGTCAAGCAGGAGCCCTATGAGTTGCTGACGGTGGACGTCGAGGACGGCCACCAGGGGGGCGTGATGGAAGAGCTGGGCCGGCGCCGCGGCGACCTGCAGGACATGCAGGCCGACGGCAAGGGCCGCACCCGCCTGGAGTACCGCATTCCGGCGCGCGGGCTGATCGGTTTCCAGGGCGAATTCCTCAACATCACCCGCGGCACCGGTCTGGCAAGCCACATATTCGACGACTACGGCCCGGTGAAGGGCGACATGGAAGAACGCCGCAACGGCGTGCTCATTTCCCAGGACGACGGCGAAGCGGTTGCCTATGCGCTGTGGAAGCTGCAGGATCGCGGCCGCATGTTCGTGTCCCCCGGCGATGCGCTGTACGAAGGCATGGTGATCGGCATCCACTCGCGCGACAATGATCTGGTGGTCAATCCGATCAAGGGCAAGCAGCTGACCAACGTGCGCGCCTCCGGCACCGACGAAGCCGTGCGCCTGGTGCCGCCGATCGAACTCACGCTGGAAAAGGCGGTCGAATTCATCGCCGACGACGAGCTGGTGGAGATCACGCCCAAGTCCATCCGCATCCGCAAGCGTTACCTGAAGGAACACGAGCGCAAGCGCGCCTCTCGCGACAGCACCACCGTGGCCGCCTGATCCGGAAGGTGACGGCGGCCTCGAAAGAGCCTTCCTTCGGGAAGGCTTTTTTATTTGTACCGTCCAATGCTAATCCTCA
Source organism: Burkholderiales bacterium (assembly GCA_036384015.1). GTDB lineage: Bacteria > Pseudomonadota > Gammaproteobacteria > Burkholderiales > JACQAP01 > JACQAP01. The sequence goes on along the minus strand of DASVNF010000203.1, from coordinate 1,299 downwards.
CCGCAAAGGGAAACGATCCGGTGCAATGAACGGTCTTGAGGTCGGCAGGGGGCCATGGATTTCAATCGTTGCATTCGCACAGACTTGAATGTATCCATTTTCCATTTGCCATTCCTGGTTTTCCTCTGTGCCTGCTGCGCCTCAAGTGTGCCCTTGTCTGTGAGGGTCGTTCCCTAAACCATACGCTATACTGATTCGATGCCTGAATCCTCCCTTGCGGTAATACTTGGCGCCGCGACGCTGGTGGCCGTGATCGTGATGATTTTCATCGTCATCGGCGTGTCGCGCCGCCAGGAGTCCGATCCGCGCATCATCGCGCAGGAGCTGGACATGAAGCACCTGCTGATGGTCAAGGACGTGAATTCCGGGCTGAACACGCTGGGCGACAGGATGTCCGCGTCGCAGACCGACCTGCTTGAGCGCCTGCGTACGACGGTGTCAAGCGAGCTCACCCAGACCCGCAGCACGGTCGGCGCGCTGCAGGTCAAGCAGGTCGAGGAACTTTCCGCAACCCGCGAGAACACGGCGCTCAAGCTCGCGGAAATGAGCGCCGAGCTGCAGGCCAAGCACGACCTGTTGCGCAACGAATTGCTGACGCGGATTCTGCAGACGCTGGCGGAGCAGAACCGGGCCGAGCAGGAATTGATCCAGACCACCATGCGCAACGCCTCGGCCCAGATCGCGGCCTCCATGGAGCTCCTTGCGAAGAGCACGGAAGCGAGGCTGGAGCAGATCAGCGGCAGGGTGAACGAGCGCCTCGAGGAAGGGTTCAAGAAAACCAACGAAACTTTCGTCAGTGTGATGGAGCGGCTGGCCACCATCGACGAAGCGCAGAAGAAAATCGACGGCCTCACCACGAATGTGGTGAGCCTCCAGGAATTGCTGGGCGACAAGCGTTCGCGGGGCGCCTTCGGCGAGGTGCAGCTGGAAAGTCTCGTGCGCAACATCCTTCCGGAAATCGCTTACGAATTCCAGTACACCTTCAAGTCGAACGGTGTGCGTGCGGACTGCGTGCTGAAGCTGCCGGCGCCGACAGGGATGGTTGCGGTCGATGCCAAGTTTCCGCTGGAGAACTACCAGCGCATGTTCGAAACCGGGTTGGGGGAGGGCGACCGGGTCTCCGCGCAGCGGCAGTTCCGGGCCGACGTGAAGAAACACGTCGAGGACATTGCCGCCAAGTACATCATCACCGGTGAGACCTCGGACGGCGCGGTGATGTTCGTGCCGGCGGAAGCGGTATTTGCGGAAATCCACGCCTATCATGCCGATATCGTCAACTACGCGCTGCAGCGGCGCGTG
>DASVNF010000202.1:0-24235 GCA_036384015.1 Burkholderiales bacterium | reverse complement strand
CATGGGCGTGCTGGTGGAAGTGCACGACGGTGAGGAATTGACCGCCGCGCTGAAGCTGAAAACCGCCATGGTCGGCATCAACAACCGCAACCTGCGCACCTTCGAAACCCGCCTGGAAACCACCCTGGACCTGCTCGACCGCGTGCCGGAAGGTCGCATCGTGATTACCGAAAGCGGGATTCTCGTCCCTGCCGATGTGCAGCGCATGCAGGCTGCCGGCGTGCACGCTTTCCTGGTCGGCGAGGCCTTCATGCGCGCACCCGATCCGGGTCAGGCACTTAGCGAACTTTTCCCGATGCACGCGACGGCCGCCTGATTTGTCTTACAGGTATGCCAGCGTCCTGAATCAGAAATAACATCAGAATTAATCCATAAGTCTCTGTTCTTCTTTAAAGACCCAAAAAGACCGCCAATCCCTATTTTGCTGCGCTGCGGTGTTGTAATTGCGCCACAAAATGCCCGATTTTTCGCAGCTCCAGAGGGAAAAACGCTTGCCGCAGCCTGTTGCACTTTGGCAGAATCGCGGCAACTTCTTTCTTCCCGGGAGAGGTTGAGTCGTGCGGGGGCACTGGGCCCCGTGAGGGCAGGGCGAGTTAACGCGCCTTACCGGATCAAGCAAATCAAAAAGGAGATCGCATGAAGAAGAGTCTTATCGCAGTGGCGGTGGCCGGCATGTTCGCCGCCCCGGCCGCGATGGCCGAAGTGACCATCAGCGGCGCCATCAACCTCGGTATTGAACTGGTGAAGTCCACCGGCGGCAGCGCCGGCGGCAGCAGCCTGAGCCGCAACCAGTTGAACGCGAACTACTCGAACATCAACATCTCGTCCACGGACGACATCGGTAACGGCAACAAGGTCGTGTTCAACTACCAGCTGGTGGTTGATCCTTCCACGTTCGGCAATCCCGTGAACCGCAACAGCTACCTGGGTATCGCGGGTACCTGGGGTGCCTTCAAGATGGGCTCCAACGAAAACGTGTATGAGCGCCACATGTACCAAGCCGATCCGCTGGACGGCGCAGTCGGCCCCGGCGGCAACCTGATGATCCTGGGTACGCCGGGCGCAGGCGTGGCCTTCGAAGTCGACCAGACGGCTGCAACACCGGCTGCCGGCCAAGTCGGCTTCTATCGCCGTTCCTCGCACACCATCTGGTACGAATCGCCGAACTGGAACGGTTTCACGTTCGAAGTGGACTACACCCTGAGCGCCGCAAAAACGGTCGCGGGCACCGATCCGAAGCTGATTTCGATCGGCGCCAAGTTCGCGCCGGAAGGCGGACCCTTCTATGTCGACGTCGCGTACGAAAAGCACGACGACATGTTTGGCGTGAACAGGATTGCAGGCCAGACGAGCGGAACCGGTTCGACGGACGATGCCATGCAGATCGGCGGCGGCTTTATGCTCGGCGACCTCGGCCTGCATCTGCGTTATGAGCGGCTGAGCTACGAAGTCGACGGCGTAACTCTCGCCGGTGACGCAACCTCAGTCGAGCGCGACGCGATGTGGTTCGGCGTGAAGTACAACCTGCCGTCCGGCTACATCGGCGCGGAACTGGGCATTGCCGACGAGTACGATTGCGAGCAGGTTGGCGGCGGCTGCACCGCGCCCGATACCGGCGCCAAGATGTTCGGCATCGGCTACTTCCACAACCTGTCGAAGCAGTCGCAACTGCAGTTCATCTATGGCCGTACCGACAACGACGATAACGGAACCTACACCCAGGCAGCAGCACCGCTGGGCGGCACGCCGGGATCGGATCATCAAGTGTTCCACGTCGGCATCAAGCACACGTTCTAATATGGCGTAAGCCAGTCTTATCAAGTGTGTGAAAACGGGCGCCTTCGGGCGCCCGTTTTTTTCGTCTATGCTGAAATCGTGAACCGCAGAGGCGCGGAGGACGCGCAGAGAAAACAAATAGGCCGGGGGAGATAGGGTCGGTCCGTTGTTTGCCAAGATCAACACTTCTGACCATCCCGCCCACTGCCATTGGCCTTCGAACTTGTTTCCTCTGCGTATTCTCTGCGGTGAGGGCCTAACCCAGCGAAGCGAGTTGCGACTTTAGTTTTTCGAGGGTGGTGATGAAGCCGGAGAGCCGTTCCTGCTCCTGGGCAACAACGTTTGCCGGCGCCCGCTCGACGAACCCGGCATTGCCCAGTTTGGCCTGAGCCCTGGATAGTTCACCCTCGATCCTGGCGACCTCCTTGGCCAGGCGTTCGCGCTCGGCGGCCACGTCGATTTCGATCTTCAGCATCAGCCGGTAATCGCCGACGATCTGCACCGGTGCCGCGGCTGCACCCTTGGCGGAATCGAAACTGTTGACGATCTGGACATCGGAAAGCTTGCCCAGTACTTTCAGGCTGGGTGCGAACTCGCCGAGCATCCTTGCGTTTCCGGCGGCAACGAGCGGAACACGCAGTGCGGGCGAGACGTTCATCTCCCCCCGCAATGCGCGGCAGGCGTCGACCAGGGCCTTGAGTTGCGCGACCCAGGCTTCGGCGCTCTCGTCGATTTTCTCCGGCTGCGAAACGGGATATTTTTGCATCATGATCGACGCATCGCCGCCAGGATGGCGGCCGGCGAGCGGCGCCACCTTTTGCCAAAGCTCCTCGGTAATGAAGGGAATGACCGGGTGCGCGAGGCGCAGGGTCGCTTCAAGCACCCGCAGCAGCGTGCGGCGGGTGGCGCGCTGCTGTCCCTCGCTGCCGGCCTGCATCTGCACCTTGGCGATCTCGAGGTACCAGTCGCAATATTCGTCCCATACGAACTTGTAGATCGCGCTCGCGGCGTTGTCGAACCGATACTCGGCAAAGCCTTGCGCCACGTCGGCCTCCGCCCTCTGCAGCCGGCTGACGATCCAGCGGTCGGCCTGGGAGAATTCCAGATAGCCCCCGGGACCGCATTGCTCCGGGGTATGTTCCGCGAAGCCGTTCTCCCGGCCCTCGCAGTTCATCAGCACGAAGCGGGTTGCATTCCAAAGCTTGTTGCAGAAATTCCGGTAGCCCTCGCAGCGGCCGAGGTCGAAATTGAGCGTGCGCGCGAAGGTCGCCAGGGACGAGAAGGTGAAACGCAGGGCGTCCACGCCATATGCCGGTATCCCGTCCGGATAGTTCTTGCGCACGTACTTTTCGATCTTCTGCCTGTGTTCCGCGCGCAACAGGCCGACGGTCGATTTGGCGACCAGTTCATCCACCGATATCCCGTCGATGAGGTCCAGCGGATCGAGGGTATTGCCCTTCGATTTGGACATCTTCTGGCCTTCGGCATCCCGCACCAGCGCATTGATGTACACGTCGCGGAACGGCGCCTTGCCGGTGAAATGCTTGGTCATCATCACCATCCGGGCAACCCAGAAGAAAATGATGTCGAATCCGGTGACCAGGACGGACGACGGCAGGAACAGGTCGAGGTCGCGGGTTTTTTCCGGCCAGCCGAGGGACGTGAACGGCACCAGCGCTGACGAGAACCAGGTGTCCAGCACGTCCTCGTCCCGGCGCAGTACCGCGCCGGCAGGCAGGGATTTCACATACTTCTGCCTGACTTCCGATTCGCTGCGGCCGACGTAGATGTTGCCGGCGTCGTCGTACCATGCCGGAATCTGGTGGCCCCACCACAATTGGCGCGAGATGCACCAATCCTGGATATTTTCCAGCCAGTGGTTGTAGGTGCTGGTCCAGTGTTCAGGATGAAACTTCACCTCGCCGCTGGCGACGGCATCCAGTCCCTGCCGCGCCAGGCCTTCCATTTTCACGAACCACTGGTCGGTCAGCATGGGTTCGACGATCACGCCGGTGCGCCCTGACCGCGGCACTTTGAGCTTGTGCGGCTTGACCGAAACGATGAGGCCCAGCGCTTCCAGGTCCGCGAGCACGCGCTTGCGCGCCTCGAACCGGTCCAGGCCACGGTAGGCTGCGGGCGCCTCGCTGCTGATTTTCGCGTCGAGCGTCATCACGTTGATCTGCGGCAGCGAATGGCGCTGGCCGACGGCGTAGTCGTTGAAGTCGTGCGCCGGGGTGATTTTGACGCAGCCGGTGCCGAACCCGGGATCCACATAATCGTCGGCGATGACGGGAATGCTGCGGCCGGCGAGGGGCAGCTGCAGCTGCCTGCCAACCAGCGCCTTGTAGCGGTCGTCGCCGGGATGCACCGCGACGGCGGCATCCCCCAGCATGGTTTCCGGGCGAGTGGTCGCGACGACCAGGCCGCCGCTGCCGTCTGCGAATGGATAACGGATTTCCCAGATGCGGCCGTCTTCCTCTTCGCTGTCGACTTCCAGGTCGGATACCGCAGTGCCAAGCACGGGATCCCAGTTGACCAGGCGTTTGCCGCGATAGATCAGCCCTTCTTCGTGCAGGCGGACGAACACTTCGACCACGGCCTGCGACATGCGCGCGTCCATGGTGAAGTAACCGCTCTTGTGACCCTCGGTGTCGGCATAAGCCCAATTGGCTGAAGTCCCCAGTCGCCGCATCTGCCGCGTGATGGTGGAGCCGGATTGCTGTTTCCACTCCCAGACGCGCGCGATGAATTTCTCGCGGCCGAGGTCATGCCGGGACTTGCCCTCCATCTCCAGCTGGCGCTCGACCACGATCTGGGTGGCGATGCCGGCATGGTCGGTGCCGACGACCCAATTCGCGTCGTATCCGCGCATCCGGTGGTAGCGGATCAGCGCATCCATCAGGGTTTGCTGGAAGGCGTGGCCCATGTGCAGCGTGCCGGTGACGTTCGGCGGGGGCAGCTGGATGCAATAGGGCGGGCGGCTGCCGTCGCCGCGGATTTCGAAGTAACCGCGAGATTCCCAGACGGGGTACCAGCGGCTTTCGATGTCCTTCGGTTCGAAGCTCTTGGCGAGTTCTGATTTTGGGTCGGACATAAGCGAGGAGACTGGTGCGGGCGGCTCGATGGAAGCGCCGGATTATAGCCTAGCGATTCTGGTCATCCGGCGTGGGTTCATTCGGTTTCGGCGCCGACTTGCGCTCCTCCCGGCTGAGCGCGACTTGCACGATGTCCGGCAGGGATTCCCGCAGCCGGTTGACCAGTTCGTCGAGCACTTCGGCGCGTCCCGGGGTGCCGGCGCCTTCGCCAAGCAGGCGGGCGCGCTCGACTTCGAGCCGCATCCCGAGCCGCTGTACCAGCCCGCCTTCCAGGCTGCGTTGCGCCGCCGCTTCCCTCGGCGGCGAACCGGGCCCGGAAACGATGTCGGTCAGCGTGGGAATCGCGTCCGAATCTTCTTCCGGCAGCACATCGGTGAGGATGGGGACGGCCTCAGCTTCCGCCCGCGGTTTGGGCTTGTGCCTGTTCAACAGCTCATCGAGCTTGCCGAGGACATCGCTGCTTTCCTCGTCTTCCGCGCCGGGTGGGACGTACGGCGTGTCTTCGGCCATCAGGAACCCGGTCCACCCAGGGAATGCGTGCGGATGTCGTAGCCGCGGTCCCGGTAGAAACGGAAGCGGGTTCGCGCCGCTTCACGATCGGCGTCGTCGGTGCCAACGATTTCCACCAGGCGCTGGAAGCGGCTGAAGAACGGCGGGGTATCGCCGCGCAGATTGATCAGGACCTGATCATGGACCAGCGGTTCGGCGCGATGGTCGAGGATCACAGGGGTAACCGGTGCAAGCCGGTCCTCGCTGCGGCAATGCGGCAGAAAGCCGGTGGCCGGAACGCTCCAGAGCAGTTTGCTCAGCCGGTCCGTGGCCGCCGCGTCCGCCGTGAACAGCATGACCCGCATCTTGCGGGCGAGCGCCTTGGCCGTCAGCGCACACGCCGTCTGCAGCTTGTCGTCGACATGGGTGTAAAAGAGGACTTCGGTCACCAGCCGGCACGCTTCATCAGGAACTGGGTCAGCAGCGGAACCGGGCGACCAGTCGAGCCTTTCTCGCGACCCGACTTCCAGGCGGTGCCGGCGATATCCAGGTGCGCCCATTTGAACTTGCGCGCGAAGCGCGCCAGAAAACAGGCCGCCGTGACGCTTCCCGCCGGGCGGCCCCCGATGTTCGCCATGTCGGCGAAATTGCTCTTGAGCTGCTCCTGGTAGTCGTCCCAGAGCGGCATTTGCCAGGCACGGTCCGCCGCCGTCTGGCCGGCCGCGAGCAGTTCCGCCGCCAGCTTGTCATCGTTGGAAAACAATCCGGATGCGACGTGACCCAGCGCGATCACGCAAGCCCCGGTCAAGGTCGCGATGTCGATTACCGCCGCCGGGTCGAAGCGCTCCGAGTAGGTGAGAGCGTCGCACAGGATCAACCGGCCTTCGGCGTCCGTATTCAGGATCTCGATGGTCTGGCCCGACATGCTGGTCACGATGTCCCCGGGCCGGGTGGCGTTGCCATCCGGCATGTTCTCGGTTGCGGGAATGATCCCGACCACGTTCAGCGGCAGCTTCATCTGGGCGGCGGCGCGCAGGGCGCCGAACACGCTGCCCGCGCCCGACATGTCGTATTTCATCTCGTCCATTTCCGCGGACGGTTTCAGCGAGATGCCGCCGGTGTCGAAGGTGATGCCCTTGCCGATCAGCACCACCGGTTTCTGTTTCTTCGGGCCGCCACGATGCTCGATGACGATGAGTTTGGGCGGCTGGCGGCTGCCGTCCGCGACCGACAGCAGCGAGCCCATTCCCAACTTCTCCATGTCCTTGCGGTCGAGCACGTCGACCTTCAGCTTGTGGCTGCGCAACAGCGCCCGGGCTTGTTCGGCCAGATATGTCGGCGTGCAGATGTTGGGGGGCAGATTGCCGAGATCACGCGCGAAATTGATGCTTTCACCGATCGCAACGCCCCGGGCCAGCGCCGCGTCGAGCTTGGGCGATCTTCCGGTGATTCCGAACACCACGCGTTGCGGCGACTGCTTGCGGTCCTTGGTGCTCTTCAGGCGATCGAAACGGTAACCCGTTTCGAGCGCAACCTGGGCGGTTTGCGCCACGACCCACGCTGCATCGTGTTCCAGCACGTCAACTTCGGCGACATAGATCGCGGCATCCGCGGCCGCCGCGTCGGCGATCGCGCGTATGGTGCCGCGAACGGCGTCGCGAAACTCCTTCGCGCTGGTTTCGTGCTGCTTGCCGAAACCGGCGAGCAGCACGCGCTTGCTGGTGACGCCAGGCAAGTCATAGAGCATTACCGTCGTGCCCGGCTTCGCCTCGAAGCTGCCGTGCTTGAATACCGCGGACACGCGGCCGCCGGAGGCACGGTCCACGGCCTTGGCGGCCTGGGACAGCTTGCCGGAGGCAAACACCGGAACCACGACGCAGCCGCTCGATAGTTTCTCCGGCGCTGTGCCTTTTATGCTAAATTCCACGCGAATTCCTCCAATGCTGTTTGTCATTCAATAACTTAGACCAGCCCTGATTATCCCTTCCACGCCCAGAAAAAGTCAAAGCAACGCATGATCTTCCAACGCTCCCTGTTGCGGGAGTTTGCTATCACGGGGATAGCCACCTTCGTCGTCCTGTTGGCGATCACCATCACCACGCAACTGATCCGTTTCCTTGGGTATGCCGCCCGCGGCAACATCTCGACCGACGCAGTCCTGACTTTTCTCGGTTTCGCCAGCCTGCGCTACCTGCCGATCCTGCTCTCCCTCACCCTGTTCATCTCGGTACTGATGACGCTCACGCGCAGCTACCGGGATTCGGAGATGGTGGTGTGGTTCACGTCGGGCCAGGGCCTCAACGCCTGGGTCCGGCCGGTGCTGATCTACGCGGCGCCCCTGGTGTTCGTCATCGCCGTACTGAGCCTGTTGCTGTCACCCTGGTCCATGGCCAAGACGGAAGAGTTCCGCCGCCAGCTCGAAAGCAGGGACGAAGTTTCGGCCATTTCGCCCGGGGTGTTCAAGGAATCGCGCAATGCCGAGCGGGTCTATTTCGTCGAGAAAATCGCGGCTAACCTTACCACCGTCGCGAACATTTTCGTTCACTCGGAAGAAGATGGCCAGACCGGGACGACGGTCGCCAAGCGCGGCTATACGGAAACGGCCCCCAACGGCGACCGCTATCTGGTCCTGCAGAACGGGCGGCGCTACATCGGGCCCCCGGGCTCCGCGGAGTTCCGCATCATCGAATTCGACAAGTACTCGCTGCGCATCGAATCCAGCGAGGCCAGGGAAGCCCTTCCTTCCGTGAAATCGAAATCGACGGCCGACCTGATGAAAGAGAAGTCCTCGGAGGCCAAGGCCGAGCTGATCTGGCGCGCGAGCCTGCCGATCAGCGCGCTGATCCTTTCCCTGATTGCCATTCCGATGAGTTTCGTCAACCCGCGCGCCGGCCGTTCCCTGAACCTGATGCTCGCGGCGTTGCTGTACATGGTTTACAGCAACCTGCTTTCCATTTTCCAGGCCTGGGTGGCGCAACAGCGCATCGGCGCCTTCCTGGGAATGTGGTCGGTGCACGTGACGATGCTCGCAGTCGTCGTGGCGCTGTTCTACCTGCGCCTTTCGGTGCGTCCCATGCGCATGCTGCGGCGATGAGGAGAAGACGGCAATGAGGACGCTGCGCCGTTACGTTGCGACGCAGATATTCTGGAGTACCGCGCTGGTGTTCGCGGCGCTGCTCCTGCTGTTCGGATTCTTCGATTTCATCCAGGAACTCGGCGATCTCGGCCGCGGCAGCTACCGGTTGCAGCTGGCGGCGGTCTATGTCGTCCTGAGCCTGCCGGGGCGGGCTTACGAAATCCTTCCCGTGGCGGCGCTGATCGGCACGCTGTTCGCGCTGGCGCAGATGGTCGCTCACTCCGAATACACCGTGATGCGGGTGTCCGGGGTCTCGATCGGCAGCATGGCCCTGACCCTGGTGCAGATCGGGGTGTTCCTGTCAGTCCTCACTTTCCTCCTCGGCGAGTTCGTGGCCCCCGCCAGCGAACAGGCGGCGCAAAAATTGCGGCTGAAGGCTACCAGCAGCAATGTGATCGCGCAGGCGTTCCGTTCCGGATTGTGGATAAAGGACGACACCAGTTTCGTCAACGTCGCCCGGATATTTCCGGAAACGGTGATCCACGACGTCAAGATCTACGAGTTTGATTCCGATTACCGGTTGCGCGCGATAAGTCGCGCCAAGAGCGGCGAGTTCCAGCGAGAGAATTTGTGGCGCCTGCAGGACGTGGTGCAGACCCGCTTCGAGGAAAATCGCACTACCGTCAGCCGCATTCCCGAGGCTTACTGGCGTTCGGTCCTGAATCCAGGCGTGCTCAACGTGCTGATGGTGGTGCCGGAGCAAATGTCGTTGTGGGACCTGTGGTCCTACATCGACCATTTGTCGGAAAACCGCCAGGAGACCGCCCGCTACCAGATCGTGCTCTGGTCGAAGATCATCTATCCGTTCGCCGTGCTGGTGATGATGGTGCTGGCCCTGCCGTTCGCCTACTTCCAGGTCAGGGAAGGCGGGGTGAGCGGCAAGATCTTCACGGGCATCATGCTCGGCCTGGGATTCCATCTTTCCAACCGGCTGTTCGGCCATCTCGGCCTGCTCAATGCCTGGCCGCCGTTCTTCACTGCAATATTTCCGACCCTGGCATTCCTGGGCGCGGCGGTTTGGATGATGTGGCGCGTCGAAAGGCGATAGACCGCACGGAGTGGCACGAGAATACAGGACGAACAAACCAAAATTCGAGAATCGGAGCTTCCGACTAACGATGCGGGAGTTGGGGCAACTTACCGCCAACTACACGTCCCTGTCTTTTTTACGTCCTGTCCTTGCTCCGTGCTCTCCGTGTCCGCCGTGGTTCAAGGTTTGGACATGTCGTCGTTAACTGCATGCGCCGCCAGCCGCACAATGCGCGTGCCTGCGAGCCTGTCCTGCAGGAACTGGCGTTCCCGGTCGACCAGGGCCCACAGGATGCCAATGCCCGACAGCATCGCGGGGACGGCAGCCAGATAGCGCTTGAAAGCCATGGCAATCGTAATCGGACCGCCCGATGGCGTGACCAGGCGCAGGCGCCAGGTTTTCATCGGCAGCGTCTGCCCGCTGCGTACCCAACAGAACATGAAATAGGCGCCGCACACGGCGAGCAGATAGGCCTGGAAAACAAGCCTTGCAAACCCGGACTGCGCATCCCTGGCAAGGCTGAGAAACAGGTACGAAGCCAGGAAGATGATGGCGAACAACAGCAGGGCTTCGTAGAACAGGCTGAGCAGCCTGACGCCCAGGGAGGCGGTTGAATGCAGGCTGGCGTCCGGCACCGTCCGTTTGACCCTCAAGACGTCAGCGCGGAGGCGGCGGCGTGCCGCCTTTGGCGTCGGAGGCCGGGGCACGCTGTTCGCGGAGCTGCTGGCGTTTTTCCTCCGGCAGTTGCTCGTATTCGTGCCAGCGCTGCCGCAATTCCTGGCGCCGTTCCGGCGGCAGGTTTTTGAGCTGCTTGTAGCGCTCGCGAGCCTGGCCGCGCTGCTCGGGTGTGAGTTTGGACCACTCCTGGATGCGTTGCTGGAAACGGCGCTGCTGGTCGGGGGTCAGCTTGGGATAGCGGACCGCCAGTCCGATCCACCGATTGCGCCTATCGGGCTCCAGCGAGTCCCACTCCTTTTGCAGTGGGGCAAGGATGGATTTCTGGTCGGGCGACAACTGCGTCCAGGCCGGGGCAGCGGCCCTGGAATCCGCCTGCGCCGCTTCAACAGGCGAGCCGGACGCGAACATGACGGCCAGCGCTATTGCTGCGGTGTATGCGACGTATGCTTTAGCCAAGTGTCGAAACCCGGATCGATATAGGCGTGAATGGGCAGTTCGCCTGCGAGCAGGCCGGTGTCGAGTTCATCCTCGTGCGGGGGAGACATCTGCCAGAACAGCAGGCCGGTAATGCTGGCGATGACGATGGCCATGGGCAGCACCAGGCGCATGCTCAGGTTATGGCCGGAACCCCAGCCCGGCAGCAGCGCAAACACCCGCGGGCGGCCCTGGGCGGAGTCGCCGCGATATCGGGCCAGAGCGGCCATCCTGGCCCCCTGCAGTTTCCGGATAATTGGCGTCGGCAACTCGCCCACGTTGCGGTCGAGCTGCCCAACGATCCGCCTGGCCAGATCGTCTTCATTCATGGTTCGATACCTTTCTGCTTCAGGAAAGCCGCCAGCGAGTGGGTTGCGCGCGAACAGTGAGTCTTGACGCTGCCTTCGGAACAGCCCATCGCCGCAGCGGTTTCCGCGACGTCCAGCTCCTCCCAGTAACGCAGTATGAAGGCCTCGCGTTGACGGGGCGGGAGCAGCTGCAACCCCTGCTCTATCAGCCCGGCAACCTGGGAACGCTCGAGGCGGTCGGCCGGGCTGTCGCCCTTGCCTCCGGGGCCCTCGGTCTGCATCGTCTCCAGCGGATCGTAGTCCTCGCCTTCGTCCTGCGGCTGAAACGACGAAAACAGGGTTGTCCACAGCGACCGCACCTTCTGCCGCCGATAGAAGTCGCGGATCGTATTCTGCAATATGCGCTGGAACAGCAGCGGCAATTCCGCCGGGGGACGCCCCGCGTATTTGTCCGTCAGTTTCAGCATGGCGTCCTGCACGACATCGAGGGCGACATGCTGGTCGCGCACCGCGAACATCGCTTGCTTGAACGCACGTCGCTCCACCTCGGCGAGGAAAGCAGCCAGTTCCTGTTGGGTAGCCAGATGAAGCCTCTCGGTTTGCGCTGCGGGGCGGAATCCGCGTCCGCCGCGGGAGCCTGTGGGGCGCGACGCCAGCCCGGATGCCGCTGGTCACAGCCTTCTCCGGGCAGGTTCCCGAGGCGGATTATACGGGGACCCCCGCTGCGTTTGTGGGCAGGGCATCCTCACGGGTAAAATTGCAGTGGCGAATCCATGCAAAGCGTGAATCTCACCAATCATTTCCTGATCGCCATGCCCAACATGGCCGATCCCCACTTTTCCAGGTCGCTGACGTTCATTTGCGAGCACAACGACCAGGGAGCGCTCGGGGTGGTCGTAAACCGTCCGACGGATATGACCCTGGGCACCCTGTTCGAGCAGATCGAGATCCCCCTCCAGGACCGGAGCGTGGGCAGGCTTCCGGTCTACTTCGGCGGCCCGGTGCAGGTGGACCGGGGCTTCGTCCTGCATCGCCCTGTCGGAGGCTGGCAGTCGACCCTCTCGGTCAACGGCGAAGTCGGCCTGACGACCTCAAAGGACATCCTCCAGGCCCTGGGCAGCGGCCAGGGCCCCGGACCCGGCAATATCCTGGTGTCGCTGGGCTATGCAGGCTGGGCGCCGGGGCAGCTGGAGCAGGAGCTTGGGCAGAACGCCTGGCTGACAGTCGAAGCCACGCCTTCGGTGATTTTCGACAGGCCGTCCGCCAACCGCTTCGATGCGGCAATGGAATTGCTGGGCATCGATCCGGCCAGCCTATCCGAGGACGCCGGTCATGCCTGAGCGGGGCATTGCGTGACTCATGCCCCCAATCCGGATCCCTTTCCGCAAACTTCCAGTAACATCAATCATTTGAAATCCGGGGCGGTGCTGGCCTTCGACTTTGGCGAGCGCCGCATCGGCGTGGCTGTGGGCGAAATGCGTTTGCGCATAGCCCATCCGCTCGAGACCATCGATGCCGCTGCCAGCGAACCCCGGTTCGCGCGAATTGCCGCGTTGATCGAGGAATGGCGGCCCGTGCTCCTGGTAGTCGGCCTGCCGCTGGCCCTGGATGGGACCGAGCACCGTCTCACCGCGCTGGCCCGCAAATTTTCCCAGCGCCTGCACGGTCGCTTTGGCCTGGAAGTGCGTCTGGTGGATGAGCGCCTGAGCTCGGTGGAAGCGCAGCATGCGGCGCGCGACAACGGGCTGGATGGCCGCGAGACGAAGAAACATCTAGACTCGCTGGCCGCGAAACTGATCCTGGAAACTTTCTTTGACGACAATGCCCTTGCCTGACGCTGAAGCCCTTCTCGCGGGCTTGACCGAGCAAATGCGGCCGGAGGTCGGTGCCGACGCCCTGCTGGTGGGCATCCATACCGGGGGCGTGTGGCTCGCCGAGCGCCTGCACCGCGAGCTGGGCCTGAATCAGCCGATGGGAACCATGGATGTATCGTTCTACCGCGATGATTACGGCAGCCGCGGGCTGCATCCGCGCGTCAGGCCCTCCGAAATCCCGTTCGAAATCGAGGGTGCCGACGTGATCCTGGTGGACGATGTACTCTTTACCGGCCGCACGATCCGGGCGGCGCTGAACGAGTTGTTCGACTACGGCAGGCCGCGCCGGGTAAGGCTCGCAGCCCTGGTCGACCGGGGCGGCAGGGAATTGCCGATCGCCGCGCAGTTCGTCGGCGCCAGGGTCAGCGTACGCGGGGACGAGCAGATCGAGCTGAAGAGAGCAGCCGACGGCCGGCTCAGCCTGGCCGTCAACCCAGCGGGGACGAATTGATGGCCTACAACCCGCAGCTCAACGCCAACGGCGAACTGCAGCACCTTCTGACCATAGAAGGCCTGCCGCGCGAGATCATCGTCGGCATCCTCGATACGGCGCATTCCTTCCTGTCGGTGGCGGAGCGCGAGATCAAGAAAGTGCCCCTGCTCAGGGGCAAATCGGTGTTCAACCTGTTCTTCGAATCCTCGACCCGCACCCGCACGACGTTCGAGATCGCGGCCAAGCGTCTTTCCGCGGATGTGATCAATCTCAATGTCGGCACGTCTTCACAGAGCAAGGGCGAAACGCTGCTCGACACCGTCGCCAACCTTTCCGCGATGCACGCCGACATGTTCGTGGTCCGGCATGCACAGAGCGGCGCGGCCCATCTCATCGCGCGCCACGTTGCACCTTACATCCACGTGATCAATGCCGGGGACGGCCGCCATGCGCATCCGACGCAGGGCCTGCTCGACATGTTCACGATCCGCCACTACAAGAAGGATTTCTCCTCTCTGCGCGTTGCGGTCGTGGGCGACGTGCTGCACTCGCGCGTCGCCCGCTCGCAGATCCATGCGCTGACCACCCTGGGCGTCCCGGAAGTGCGCGTGGTCGGGCCGCGAACGCTGCTGCCGACCAACGTCTCCGAACTCGGGGTCCAGGTCTATCACGACATGGCGCAGGGGCTGAAGCACGTGGATGTGGTGATCATGCTGCGGCTGCAGAATGAACGCATGAATGGCGCCCTGCTGCCATCCGCACAGGAATTCTTCAAATACTACGGACTGACCCCCGAAAAACTCGCACTGGCGAAGCCCGACGCGATTGTGATGCACCCCGGGCCGATGAATCGCGGCGTCGAAATCGATTCGAGCGTGGCCGACGGCCGCCAGTCGGTGATTCTGCCCCAGGTCACGTTCGGCATCGCGGTGCGAATGGCGGTGATGTCCATCCTCGCGGGCAACACATGAAGATCCAGCTCAAAGGCGGCAGGGTGGTCGATCCCGGCACCGGCACCGACAGGGTTCAGGATGTGTTCATCGTCGCCGGCAAAATCACCGCGGTCGGCAAGGCTCCCGACGGCTTTCACGCCAATCGCGTCATAGACGCCGCCGGCCTGGTCGTCTGTCCGGGCCTGGTGGACCTTTCCGTTCGCCTGCGCGAGCCCGGCTACGAGTACAAGGCCACGCTGGAAAGCGAAATGGCCGCTGCGGTGGCTGGCGGCGTGACGTCCCTGGTATGTCCGCCGGACACGGATCCGCCCCTCGACGAGCCGGGTCTGGTCGAGATGCTCAAGCATCGCGCGCGGAATCTGAATCAGGCGCATGTCTATCCGCTCGGGGCGCTGACCCAGGGCCTCAAGGGCGAGCGGCTCACGGAAATGGCCGAGCTGGTCGATGCCGGCTGCGTCGCTTTCTCACAAGCCGATGTTCCGCTCAACGACAACCAGGTCCTGATGCGCGCGTTGCAGTATGCGACGACTTTCGGCTATGCGGTTTGGCTGCGGCCGCGCGACGCCGGACTGGCCCGCGGTGGCGTTGCCCACGACGGTCAGGTGGCGACCCGCCTCGGACTGGCGCCGATCCCGGTTGCCGCCGAAACGGTGGCGCTGTCGACGATCCTGCTGCTCGCCCGCGAAACCGGCGCCCGTGTTCACCTGTGCCGGCTGTCGAGCGCAGAGGGCGTCGAGATGGTCCGCCAGGCCAAATCGTTCGGCATCAACGTGACCTGCGACGTCTCCGCCAATCATGTACACCTGAGCGAAACCGACATCGGTTACTTCGATTCCAATTGCCATCTGGTTCCGCCTTTGCGCAGCCAGCGGGACCGCGACGGACTCAGGCGCGGCGTCGAAGACGGGACCATCGACGCCATCTGCTCGGACCATACGCCGGTCGATGACGACGCCAAGCAGCTGCCGTTCGCCGAATCCGAGGCGGGGGCGACCGGCCTGGAACTGCTGCTGGCGCTGGCCCTGAAGTGGGCGGACGAAAGCCGGGTGCCGCTGCCGGCGGCGCTGGCCAGGGTTACGAGCGAGCCGGCGCGCATCCTCGGCATCGACACCGGCAG
The DNA here is from genome assembly GCA_036384015.1 of Burkholderiales bacterium. GTDB lineage: Bacteria > Pseudomonadota > Gammaproteobacteria > Burkholderiales > JACQAP01 > JACQAP01. Next base: position 8,872 of record DASVNF010000202.1, on the reverse strand, counting down.
GATCGCCGCCGGCGACAATGCCGATGTCTGCATTTTCGATCCCGATGCGCGCTGGAAAGTAGAACCGGCCAAACTCAGGAGCCAGGGCAGGAATACCCCGTTCTCCGGGCATGAGCTCAAGGGGCGGGTGCGCTATACCCTGGTCGGCGGCCAGGTCGTCTTCGAGGGTTGAAATCCTGACGGCGCGTCACCACGTCTGAGATATAAGCGCAGGCCCGCAACCCTGGATTCCCACCAAACACCAGTCACCCATCACCGCTCCCAAAATGAACCCCCTTCTGGATTTTTCCGGGCTGCCCCACTTCGCGGAGTTCGAACCGGAGTACGTAACGCCGGCCCTCGACCAGCTGCTCCAAGAGAATGGTGCGCTGATCACGCGTCTCGAATCGGCTGCCGAGGCGCCCGGCTGGGAGAACTTCGTGGCGCCGCTGGACGACGCCAACGAACGGTTGCGCCGCGCATGGGGACAGGTTTCCCACATGAATGCCGTGATGAACAGCCCCCGGTTGCGCGAGGTGTATAACGGCAACCTGCCCCGCATCACCCAGTACTTCACAGGACTCGCGCAGAATGAAGCCCTGTTTCGCAAGTACAAGGCGATCCGGTCCAGCGCAGGCTTTACGCGCTTGTCCATCGCGCAAAAGAAAGTCATCGAGAATGAGTTGCGCGACTTTCGCCTGGGCGGCGCCGAATTGCCAGGAGACCAGAAAAAACGCTTCAAGGAAGTCAGCGAACGCCTGGCCGAGCTGTCCTCGAAGTTCAACGACAACGTGCTGGATGCGACCAACGCTTTCGAACTTGTGGTGGAAGACGGACAGCGCCTCGCCGGCATTCCGGACGATGTGCTGCAGGCCGCGGGCGAGGCCGGGAAGCCCGGCTGGAAGTTCACGCTGCACATGCCTTCCTATCTGCCGCTGATGCAATACGCCGGAGACAGGACATTGCGCGAACAGATGTATCGCGCTTACGCGACCCGCGCCGCGGAGTTCGGTGAATCCAGGTGGGACAACACCGCGGTCATCCGCGAAATCCTCGCACTGCGCCGGGAGCAGGCGCGGCTGTTGGGCCTGGGCAGTTTTGCCGAGTTGTCGCTGCAGCCGAAAATGGCCGATTCGCCGGCGCAGGTGCTGGCCTTTCTGCAGGAGCTGGCGGACAAGGCCAAACCCCATGCCGAGCGCGATCTTGCCGAACTGCGGCAATTTGCCCTGCAGGAGCTGGGAATTGCCGATCTGCAACCCTGGGATATCGCGTACGCATCGGAAAAACTGCGGGTCGCGCGCTACGCGTTTTCGGATCTGGAGGTGAAGCAGTACTTTCCCGAAGACGTCGTGCTTTCGGGCATGTTCCGCGTGGTGGAGACCCTCTACGGTTTGAGCATCCAGCCGGACGAGGCGCCGCTCTGGCATGACGACGTGCGCTTCTTCTCGATCCGCAACCGCGAGAACGCGCTGGTGGGTCAGTTCTATCTGGATCTCTATGCGCGACCGACCAAGCGCGGTGGCGCATGGATGGACGATGCCGTCACCCGGCGCCGCAAAGGCCAGAGCCTGCAGACGCCGGTGGCCTACCTCAACTGCAATTTTTCGGCGCCGATCGGCGGCAAGCCGGCGCTGTTCACGCATGATGAAGTGATCACGCTGTTCCACGAATTCGGCCACGGGCTGCATCACCTGCTCACGCAGGTTGAAGTATTGGGCGTTTCAGGCATCAATGGGGTCGAATGGGATGCCGTGGAACTGCCGAGCCAGTTCATGGAAAACTTCTGCTGGGAATGGGAGGTCCTGAAGGACATGACCAGCCACATCGAGACCCGCCGGGCGATACCGCGTGCGCTGTTCGAGAAAATGGTCTCCGCGAAAAATTTCCAGAGCGGCATGCAAACCTTGCGGCAGATTGAGTTCGCGATGTTCGACATGCATCTGCACCACGATTTCGATCCGCTGGGCAGTGCGACGCCGCTCGACTTGCTGGCGACAGTCCGCGACCGGGTTGCCGTTCTGATTCCCCCGGCCTACAACCGCTTTCCGAACAGTTTCTCGCACATCTTCGGCGGTGGCTACGCAGCAGGTTACTACAGCTACAAGTGGGCGGAAGTCCTTTCGGCCGACGCTTACAGCATGTTCGAGGAAAACGGCGTGCTGAATCCCGAGATCGGCGACCGCTTCCGCACGCAGATTCTGGCGGCGGGAGGCAGCCGGACCGCCCTTGAATCCTTTGTCGCATTTCGTGGCCGCGAGCCGAAGATCGACGCACTCCTGCGCCATAACGGGATGGCCGTGGCATGATTGAGGTTCCACGCAGGAGGATATCGTTATGATTCGCTGGATTCTGATGCTTGTCGCCACGTTGGCTGTCGCGCCCGCGGGAGCCGAGCTTTACAAATGGGTGGATGCGGACGGCAAAGTTCACTATACCGATACCCCGCCGCCCACCAGCGCCAGGAAAACGGAGCGCAAGAAGCTCACGGACAAGCCATCGCCTTCCTCGATACCGTACTCCCTGCAGCAGGCCGTAAAACATTTTCCGGTGACGCTGTTTACCTACGATTGCGGCGAGGGTTGCACCAAGGCAGTTGCATTGCTCGCGAAGCGGGGCATCCCGCATTCTGTCAAGGATCCCAACGATTCGGCCATCCGTGAAGAACTCAAGAAGGCAACGGGCGGCGACGAAGTCGTGCCGGTGCTGGTCGTCGGTCGCCAGGCACTCAAGGGCTACAAGGAAGACGCATGGAATAGTGCGCTCGACAGTGCCGGTTATTCTTCGAGCCCCCTTATGCCGCCGGTTCCCGCGGGGAAACCCAAACCGGCGACGGAATCCGCCAAACCCGCTGGAGATCCCGGGCAGGCAGCATCCAAGAACTAGCAGCAGGAACGTGTGAAGCTGGCCGCCTGGAACGTCAATTCGCTGAAAGTGCGTCTGCCGCATTTGCTGGACTGGCTGGCCGCAGAACAGCCGGATGTCGTCTGCCTGCAGGAACTGAAACTGGAGGACGAAAAATTTCCAGTCACGGAGATCGAGCGCGCGGGATATCAGGCGGCTTACTCCGGCCAGAGAACCTACAACGGCGTGGCGATCCTTGCCCGCGATACCCCGGAAGCGGTGGAATTCGGCATCGCCGGCCTCGATGATCCGCAGCGGCGCGTGATTTCCGCGAACGTGGGGGATGTGCGCCTGGTTTGCGCCTACGTTCCCAACGGGCAAAGCCTGGATTCGGACAAGTACCGGTACAAGCTCGGCTGGCTGAAGTCGTTGACGGGCTGGTTGCGTGAAGAACTGAAAAAGTATCCGGCGATGGCGGTGCTGGGGGATTTCAACATCGCGCCGGAAGACCGCGACGTCCACGACCCTAAAGCCTGGGAGGGGCAAGTGCTGGTCAGTGCGCCGGAACGGGCCGCATTCCAGGAATTGCTGGCGCTGGGCCTCAAAGACAGCTTCCGGCTATTTGAACAACCGGAAAAAGCCTACTCCTGGTGGGATTACCGGATGAACGCATTCAAGCGCAACCTCGGCTTGCGCATCGATCACGTCCTCTTGTCGGCCCCGCTGGCGGCGCGCTGCAAGTCCAGTAGCATCCTTGCCGAACTGCGCAAGCTGGAGCGCCCGTCGGACCACGCCCCGGTCATCGTCGAGCTTGGCTAGGACCGAAATTCCACCACCCCTGTGGTGAAAACGCCCAGGTCTTATTTTTCCCGGCCGGCTTCCTCGCCCAATCCCAGTTCCTGGATCTTGCGGGTCAGCGTATTGCGGCCCATTCCCAGCAGCAGCGAGGCTTCTATCCTGCGGCCGCCGGTATGCGCGAGCGCCCTCGTGATCAGGGCTTTCTCGAACTGACGCGTGAGTTCATCGAGGATCGCGCTGTCTCCCCGCTTGAGCAGTCCCTCCGCCTCGCGTTCCAGGGCATTGACCCAGTTCTCGGCAGCGGCGACCCGCGATTCCTCGCGCAACTCCGGCGGCAGGTCCTTGACGTCGATATTCATTCCCGGGGCCATCACGGTCAGCCAGTGGCAAAGATTTTCCAGCTGGCGCACGTTGCCGGGGAAGTCGAGCGCCGACAGATATTTCATCGCGGACTCCGACAGTTTCTTGCTCTCGACGCTCAGCTCGTGTGCGCTCTTCTGCATGAAATAGCGCGCCAGAAGCGGAATGTCCTCCTTGCGTTCGCGCAGCGCCGGCAGACGCAGCCGAATCACGTTCAGGCGGTGGAACAGATCTTCGCGGAACAAGCCCTGCTTGACGCGTTGCTCGAGATCCTGGTGGGTTGCGGCAATGATGCGCACATTGGCCTTGATCGGTTGGTGTCCGCCCACGCGATAGAAATGGCCGTCCGACAGCACTCGCAGCAGGCGGGTCTGCAAGTCGGGCGGCATGTCGCCGATCTCGTCCAGGAACAAAGTGCCGCCTTCCGCCTGCTCGAATCGGCCGCGCCGCATCGCCTGCGCGCCGGTAAAGGCGCCGCGCTCATGGCCGAACAATTCGGATTCCAGCAGGTCCTTGGGAATGGCCGCGGTATTGATGGCGATGAAGGGTTTCGATGCCCGCGGACTGTGGCGATGCAGCGCGCGCGCGACAAGTTCCTTTCCGGTTCCGGATTCGCCGTTGATCAGCACCGTCGCGTGGGATTGCGTCAGCCGTCCGATGGCGCGAAACACCTCCTGCATCGATGGCGCCTGGCCGAGAATTTCCGGCGAATCTTCGGGCGCCTCGACAACTTCGTCCTGGCGCAGGCTTTCTTCCATGGCGCGGCGTATTAAGTCCACCGCGTGGTCCACATCGAACGGCTTCGGCAGGTATTCGAACGCGCCGCCCTGGAACGCCGCTACCGCGCTTTCCAGGTCCGAGTAGGCCGTCATGATGATGACGGGGAGATTCGGGTATTTCTCCTTGAGGTTCTGCAGCAGCTCGAGGCCGGATCCGCCTGGCATGCGGATGTCGCTGACCACCACTTGCGGCGTGGAGCTCGATATCGCCTGCAGCGCTTCCTGGGCGGAGCCGAATACCTTGAATGCGATGTCCTCACGGGTGAGGGCTTTTTCGAACACCCAGCGAATCGAGCGGTCGTCATCGATGATCCAGACAGGTTTCATGGTTGCAGGCTTTTTAAGAATCGATTGGCAGCAGGATGCTGAAACAGGTATTTCCCGGGCGGCTTTCCAGCTCGATGGTGCCGTGGTGCTGGTTGATGAACGTCTGCGCGATCGTCAGGCCGACGCCGTGACCGCCTTCGCGTCCGGAGATCAGCGGGAAAAAGATCCTGTCCTTGAGGTCGTCCGGAACACCCGGGCCATTGTCGATGATCTGGATCATCAGGCCGAGTCGATAGGTCTTCTTCGCCAGCGTGACGCGCCGCGCTATCCTCGTGCGCAACGTGATCATCCCGCGGCCCTGCAATGCCTGCGCCGCATTGCGGGCGATGTTGAGCAACGCCTGGATGACCTGCTCCCGGTCGGCGGTGAACGACGGCAGGCTCACGTCGTAGTCCCGGCGCACGCTGATGCCCTCCGGGAACTCCGCCAGCAGCAGGCTGCGGACGCGCTCGAGCGCCTCGTGGGCGTTGAACTGCTGAAGCTGCGGCAGCCGGTGCGGCGTCAGCAGCCGGTCCATGAGCGATTGCAGGCGATCGGCTTCCTTCATGATCACCTGCGTGTATTCGTGCAGCTCGGGCCGCTCCAGTTCCCGGTCCAGCAGCTGCGCCGCGCCGCGCAAGGCGCCAAGCGGATTCTTGATTTCGTGCGCCAGGTTGCGGATGAGTTCGCGGGTCTGGGCGCTCTGGTCCATCAGGCGCTCCTCGCGCGCGATCCTCAGCTGCTGATGCAGCGGCGTCAGCTCCATGAGAAAGCCCTCGAAGCCGGTGATTTCGACCGGCGTCACCGTGCACGAGACTTCGAGCCGGCTGTGGCCGGGCACCGTGACGGAAAGCTCATGCTGCGTATAGCTGCAATTGTTCTCCCTTGCATAGTGGAGCGCGGAGATCATCAGCTCCGGCTCGGAGAAGACGCGGTCCAGCGTATTGCCGACAATGGCTTTTGCTCCCAGCGCAAGCAGGTTTTCCGCGGCCGGATTCATGTAACGCACCACATGCGCGACGTCGAGAAGGACGACTGTCGTCGCCAGCGCATCGAGCCCCGGATATCTCGGCGGCGCGACTGCGCCGTCGGGAGACAGCTGTGCATCATCGAGCAAGAAATGAGCCACGGGATTGCAAAAGGAAGGCAGGCCGCAATCTGCGGTCTGCGGCTGGAAACGACGCGCGCAAACACTGCGCGCCGGAAGTAGCGTTTACTTCAGGTTGGTAATCTCGCGCTTGATTGCCTCGATGTTGCGCTCGTGATTGGCCACGGCGTCGCGAAACGGCTGTACGCGATCGAGAAATTTCTGGTAATTGCGTTCCTCGCCCGTGCGGACGCTTTCCGCTTCGGCCAGCCGTTGTTTGGCCGCATCGAGTTGTTGCTCCTCGGCGGCCAGTTCCTCCTCGAGAATCCGGCGGCGCTCGCCGTCGCGTTTCTTCTGGGTCTGGCTGTCGACTTTGGGAAAGTCGCTTCTCGGCGCGTCGCTGGAACGGGGCTGGGCTTCGGCGGCCGGCGGCTGCTTCGGTGTGGGATCCGCGAAGCACCTCACTTTTTTCGCCCCTTTCGGGGGATTGTTGGGGGTGTTGGAATAGATCACGTGCCCGTTGGCGTCCAGATACTTGCAAGTCTCCGCCCATGACGGGGCCGAGACGGCGAAGGCGACTACCAGCAATGTCCGCAATAGAACCAGCATCGGGGGATTCCGCAATAGCGTTCGCAAGAAGGGCCGGCAATGCCGACTTTCGCCGGAGTCTAAGGCAGCCACTACTGTTTATCAATGCGTTGCTCCCCGGTGATGGTGGGGCAGGGCGCAGGAAACAAAAAAGGGCGGGCATGGCCCGCCCCTTCCCTGCGGCAAAGCCGTTCCCTTTACAGGCTGTAATACATGTCGAACTCGACCGGATGGGTGGTCATGCGGAAGCGGGTGACTTCTTCCATCTTCAGTTCGATGTAGGCATCGATCATGTCGTCGGAGAACACGCCGCCCTTGGTCAGGAAGGCGCGGTCCTTGTCCAGGTTTTCCAGCGCCTGGTCGAGCGAGTGACATACGTGCGGAACCTTGGCCGCTTCTTCCGGCGGCAGGTCATACAGGTTCTTGTCGATCGGGTCGCCGGGGTGGATCTTGTTTTGCACCCCGTCCAGGCCGGCCATCAGCAGTGCCGCAAAGGCAAGGTAGGGATTCGCGGTGGGATCGGGGAAACGCACTTCCACCCGGCGCGCCTTGGGACTCGACACGTGCGGAATGCGGCAGGAAGCGGAACGGTTTTTTGCCGAATATGCCAGATTGATCGGCGCTTCGAAGCCGGGGACCAGGCGCTTGTAGGAGTTGGTGCCGGGATTGGTAATCGCGTTCAGCGCCTTGGCGTGCTTGATGATGCCGCCGATGTAATACAGCGCGAATTCCGACAGGCCCGCATACCCGTTGCCGGCGAACAGGTTCTGGCCACCCTTCCAGACTGACTGGTGCACATGCATGCCGGAGCCGTTGTCGCCGACGATGGGCTTCGGCATGAACGTCGCAGTCTTGCCGTAAGAGTGGGCCACGTTCCAGACCGTGTATTTGAGGATCTGCAGCCAGTCGGCGCGGACCACGAGGGAATTGAACTTGGTGCCGATCTCGCATTGGCCGGGGGCGGCGACTTCGTGATGATGCACTTCGACCTCGACCCCTTGCGCTTCAAGCGCGAGGCACATTGCATTGCGGATGTCCTGCAGGGAATCCACCGGCGGCACCGGGAAATAGCCGCCCTTTATCGGCGGACGATGGCCCATGTTTCCACCCTCGAATTCCTTGCCGGTGGACCAGGGGGCTTCTTCCGAGGAAACCTTGACGAAGCAACCGGACATGTCCACATTCCAGGTGACGCCGTCGAAAATGAAGAATTCGGGCTCGGGTCCGAAGTAGGCGACGTCGCCAAGGCCGGAAGATTTCAGGTAGGCTTCGGCGCGTTTGGCGAGGGAACGCGGATCGCGGTCGTAGCCCTTGCCATCCGTGGGCTCGATGACGTCGCATGTGATGATCAACGTCGGTTCGTCCGAGAACGGGTCCAAACGCGCGGAAATGGGGTCGGGCATCAGCAGCATGTCGGAAGCCTGGATCCCCTTCCAGCCGGCGATCGAGGAGCCGTCGAAGGCATGTCCGTCGTCGAACTTATCCTGGCCAAACGCATGGGCGGGAACCGTAACGTGTTGTTCCTTGCCCCGGGTGTCGGTGAACCGCAGGTCGACGAACTTCACGTCATTTTCTTTTATGGTTTTCAGTACTTCGGCTGCCGCCATTTTTTTCTCCTGATATTGGGAAATAGAGTTGCGAAGGAATTTAAGCGAGTCCTCGGTTTAGCAGAAAGCATGCCCATCGGAAAACAGGAAAAAAGTGTTATGTGACAATGGACTAGTCCCTGGCCGGCAAAGCGATAAGCTCCAAATAAGTGCGACGAGGACCGGGGGGCACTAAGTTAGTGCGGGTCCGCCAGATTGGCAAGTCATTTAGGGAAATGTCTCAGGCGCGGGAGGGGTATGAAATGCCGCGGGCAGTTTTGCGGAAGCCGCCATCTATTTTAATTTATTGTTTTATCTTGGTTTATGAATGATACATCAGATATTTTGAAGAAGGCGACCGCGCGTGGCCAAGAAATGGGTTTGCCCTACGCCGGTGCATTGCTGCCGCAGGAAGCTTTCGAGCTCATGAAAAACGGTGGGGCGAAGCTGGTTGATGTGCGGACCAAGCCGGAATGGGACTATGTCGGAAAGATTCCCGGCAGCCTGCTCATTGAATGGCAGGCCTATCCGTCCTCGCTATTGAATCC
>DASVNF010000201.1:0-5831 GCA_036384015.1 Burkholderiales bacterium | reverse complement strand
ATCCGGCGGGATTGCCCGATGCCTCCTGCGCGGGCGCCGTGTGGCCTTCGATGACCTGAACAGCCCAACCGCGCTGGTTCAGCCTCTGCGCGCAGGTGCTGCCGGCCAGTCCGGCGCCGACGACGATTGCGCGCTTGTCGTGGATATTTTTTGCATAGGCACGGCTGCCGGCATACCGGCCCGCCAGCATCTCGCGCTTGCCGATAAATCCCTGGCGCTTCTCCACCGCAAATCCGGCCGCGCCCAGGCCTTCCCGGACGGATGACGCCACGGTATAGGTTGCGAACGTTGCCCCCGGCTTCGCCAGCCGGGCGAGCTCGCGGAACACCGGTTTCGTCCACATCGCCGGATTCCTCGCCGGCGCAAAGCCGTCGAGAAAAAAGGCGTCGGCGCTTGCCTCGAGCTGCGCAAGGCTTTCCGCCGCCTCGCCCAGCAGCAATGTCAGGTTCAGCCGCCCGCCTTCGAAATGCAGGCGATGGAAGCCCGGGAGCAACGTAGGCCAGTTCTCGTGCAGTTGCCGCGCCAGCGGCGCAAGCTCCGGAAACGCCGCGTGAATGCGCTGCAGGTCGGCAAGGCTGAAAGGATGCTTCTCGACGGAAATGAAATCCAGGCGCGCATCAGCGGGCGCCGTTTGTTTCCACAACTGCCAGGTCGCCAGGAAATTCAGTCCTGCGCCGAATCCGGTTTCGATAATGACGAACGGCCCTGGCGACCGCCAGCGCTCCGGCAGGTTGTTTCCGTTCAGGAAAACATGGCGGGCCTGCTCGAGACTGCCATGGGCGGAAGCGTAAACGTCGTCGAATTGCTCCGAATACAGCGTGCCGTCCGGGCGAAAGGCCGGGCTGGCGGGGACTATCGGCTTGTATCCGTGGGACATCAGTGGCTAGAAGCCAGTACAGGGGAAGTCATCGGAACGAGAATCAGAGCATCTCACGGGGATTGTTCGCGGCTCGCATTGCCTCTGCGATCCGCGAATCCCTCTCGCCGGAAACGGCGCTCGGGACCGCCCCGCCATGGAAGTCGTGGCATCCAAGCCGATATTTACCGGATATCGGCTTGTCGAGCCACGGGATTCTGCGTACTCCATGAGGCGCACCAGTCAAAAAAATAGCCACCGCAATGGTGGCTATTTTCTTTACTGGCGTCCCCACGGGGATTCGAACCCCGGTTACCGCCGTGAAAGGGCGATGTCCTAGGCCTCTAGACGATGGGGACCTGTTCTGCAACGTGGTGGAGGTAAGCGGGATCGAACCGCTGACCTCTTGCATGCCATGCAAGCGCTCTCCCAGCTGAGCTATACCCCCACGAGAGCGGCGCATTATACGGGCCGGGTTTACCCCTGTAAAGATTGAGAAATCCGCTATGCGGGAAACCTTTTCAACTCGCTGTCCATGCGCGTCAGAACCTCTTCGCGCCCAATGAGTTCCAGTACTGCGTCGATCGATGGCGTATGCGTCTCGCCGGTCAGCATCGCACGCAGAGGGATTGCGAGTTTAGGCATTTTCAGCCCGTTGGCCGTGATGACTTCCTTGAATACCGCACTCAATGCCTGCCGCTCCCAGGTTGCAGCGGCCAGCTTCTCGCGCAGTTGCTTCATCGCCGGAAGAATTTCCGCCGAATACTGCTGGGCGCGCAATTCTTCCGTCGGATGCAGGGCGCGGTAGAAATACACCGACTCGTCGGCAAGCTGCACGATGGAATTGACGCGGTCCTTGAGCAGCGCGATCACGTCCTCAAGTTTCGGCCCGCGGGTCAGGTCGCAGCCATCCCGCTCCAGGAACGGCTTCGCCAGCGCCGCCAGGCGGGCGTTGTCCGCGGCCTTGATGTATTGCGCATTCAGCCACTGCAGTTTTTCGGGATTGAATTTGGCCGGGGATCGGCTCACCGCCTCCAGCGAGAACCACTCCACGAACTGCTCGCGGCTGAACATTTCGGCATCGCCATGACCCCAGCCCAGCCGCGCGAGGTAGTTCAGCAGCGCTTCCGGCAGATAGCCTTCGTCCAGGTACTGCATGACGCTGACCGCGCCATGGCGCTTGGACAGCCGTTCGCCGTCGGAACCGAGGATCATCGGGATGTGCCCGAACCGCGGCACGGGCGCGCCAAGCGCCTTGAAGATATTGATCTGGCGCGGCGTGTTGTTGACGTGATCGTCGCCGCGGATGACGTGGGTCATGTTCATGTCCCAGTCGTCCACCACCACGCCGAAGTTGTATGTCGGCACGCCGTCGCCGCGCACGATGACAAGGTCGTCGAGTTCCTGGTTGCCGATCGAGATCGGCCCCTTGACCAGGTCGTCCCAGCTGACGTCGCCATCATCGGGATTGCGAAAGCGCAGCACAGGCGTAACGCCCGCAGGAGGAGTTTTCCCCTTCGCATTTTCCGGGCGCCAGCGGCCGTCGTAGCGCGGCTTCAGGCCTTTCGCCCGCTGCTCTTCGCGCATGGCATCGAGTTCTTCCTTGCTGGCATAGCAGTAGTACGCGTTGCCTGCGTCCAGCAGCGTCTTCGCCACCTCGCGGTAACGTTGCAGGCGCTGCATCTGATAGAACGGCCCTTCGTCGTAATCCAGGTCGAGCCACTTCATCGCATCCAGGATCGCCTGCGTCGATTCCGGCGTGGAGCGCTCGGTATCCGTGTCTTCGATGCGCAGGATGAACGTGCCGCCGGTCTTGCGCGCGTAAGCCCAGGAGAAAAGCGCGGTACGCGCGCCGCCGATGTGGAGGTAGCCGGTGGGACTGGGGGCGAATCGGGTGCGGACCATCGGGGATTGGGAAAACCGGAGCGAAAAAGAGGCGCCATTGTACGCGATGCCCCGGACGCTTCGCCCGTGCAAACAGCGGGTTCCGTGCAGCCCGAAAATTGACCCCGCAAGGGGCGCTGTGGTTAAATGCCGCCTCTCGCGCGGGTGGTTAGCTCAGCGGTAGAGCACTGCCTTCACACGGCAGGGGCCACTGGTTCGATCCCAGTACCACCCACCACTATGCCCGCCCTGCTCCGTTCTCGTATTACTGGCTGACCGGCTCCAGCTTTTTCCAGAGGCAGGCACCCTTGGAAGCCTTCTCCACGTCTTCGAGCTGCGCCGCATGCGCGACAAGTTCCTCAACGGAAGCGCGTATCACCAGCAGTTCGATCGAACCCATTTCCACCGAACCATCGAGCAAGGGCGACGTCGATTCGCCGATGTCCATGAGCAGGCTGTCCTGCCCGCGGGTCATCGACAGGTACACCTCGGCGAGCAGGCGCGCGTCCAGCAGCGCGCCGTGCAGCGTGCGCGCGGAATTGTCCACTTGGTAACGTTCGCACAACGCATCCAGCGAATTTCGCTTGCCGGGGTGCAGGCCCTTCGCCATTTTCAGGGTGTCGGTGATGAGTTCGCAGTGCTGCGTGACCGGCGGCATCTGCAGCAAGGCCAGCTCGTGGTTCAGGAATCCCACGTCGAATGTTGCGTTGTGGATGATCAGTTCGGCGCCGGCCACGAACTCGATGAAATCCTTCGCCACGTCCGCGAACTTGGGCTTGTCCGCGAGAAACTCCATGGTGATGCCGTGGACTTCGACGGCCCCCGCCTCGATATCCCGTCCCGGATTGATGTACTGGTGGTAGTGGCGCTCGGTGAAGCGGCGGTTGACCATTTCCACCGCGGCGATTTCGATGATGCGGTGGCCGAGAGTCGGATCCAGGCCCGTGGTTTCCGTATCGAGGATGATCTGGCGCATGCGAGTGAAGCGAGGTTAAAGGTCAAAGGTTAAAGGTTAAAGGTCAAAGCTCAAAGCGAGTTATCGCACACCACCCGCTTTGAATCCTGTTTTTACTTTCACCTTTCACCTTTCACCTTTACCTTTCCCCTTTCCCCTTTCCCCTTCTACCTGGCGAGCGCATGCGCGACGCCCTTGTTCGCCAGCTCGTCTGCTTTTTCGTTGCCCGGATCGCCGGCATGGCCCTTGACCCAGATCCATTCGATGTCGTGTCCCTGCACGGCGTCGTCCAGCTTGCGCCAGAGGTCTTCATTCTTGACCGGTTTCTTGTCCGCGGTGCGCCAGCCGCGCCGCTTCCAGTCGTGGATCCACACCGAGATGCCATTTTTCACGTATTGGGAATCGGTGTGCAACTTGACCTTGCTGGGCCGCTTGAGCGCACCCAGGGCCTCGATCACGGCCGTCAGCTCCATGCGATTATTTGTCGTCTGCGACTCGCCGCCGAACAATTCCCTGTCGTGCATTCCGGATTTGAGCCAGGCCCCCCAGCCGCCCGGGCCAGGATTGCCCTTGCACGCGCCGTCCGTGTAGATGTGTACCGCTTCGGTCATTGCCGGCCCATTCATTGCGGGTCCAGGGGATTGCGCGCCGCCATTGCGTCATCCGGACCCGTCTTGTGCGGCACGGCCGCCAGCGCTTTTTTCTGGGCCTGGGCTGCGCGCCATTTGGGCGTGATGATGCGCATGCCCTGCACCCGTTTGATGCCATGCAGGAAGTAAATGCCACCGGCGAAGGGCCACCAGCGGTCGCCGGCGGATTCCATGAAACCGAAACGTCGCAGCCATTTCTCGCTGGTGAGGGGCGGTGCGTAACAGCACATGCGTCCGGCAGCCAGTTCGAATCCGAGCAATGCCATCCAGTCCTTGAGCCGCGGCAGGTTGATGAACTGCCCCGTCCATGGCGGATCGCCGTTACGCCTCACCGCGACGCGGCGCGCGCCCCACAGGCTCCAGGGATTGAATCCGGACAACACCACGTGTCCTTCGGGCATGAGGATGCGCGACACCTCGCGCAGGATCTGGTGGGGATTGCTGCTGAACTCAAGGCAGTGCGGCATCACCACCAGGTCCGCGACCGCGGTCTGGATGGGCAGCGCTTCGAGGTCGGATTGCAGCCCGACCCTTCCGTCCGGTCCCGCAATGAAACGGAACGGCATCCGGTTCGAGCGCAGGAAATCGTAGCCCGGCAAACCAAGCTGGATGGCGTTGAAGCCGAACAGATCGGCCAGTTCGCGGTCGAAATACCGCTGCTCGGCCTCGATCAGATGTCCGCCGAGCGGAGTCGCAAACCATTCCGCCAGGCTGGCGGATCCGGGCTTATTTGACATTCGGCGGTTCAGAAACTGAAGATGCGTGCATGAATCCCGTCACCATCGCGCCCATCCGGGCGTTCAAGGACAACTACATCTGGTGCCTGCGTCGCGGCCGCAGCGCCGTCGTCGTCGATCCCGGCGATGCCGCCCCGGTTCTCGACTATCTCGATGCACAAAGCCTGCAACTCGAAGCCATTCTCGCCACCCATCATCACGCCGATCACGTCGGCGGGATTCCGGATCTGCTGGCGAAGTATAACGTACCGGTATTCGGGCCGAGGCGGGAAGCCATACCCGGCATCACGCGCAAGCTGGCGGAGGAGGACGAGATCGAGGTGCCGGGCGTCGACATGCACATGCGAATCCTCGACATCCCCGCCCACACGGCGGGCCATATTGCCTACTTTGGCGAAGGCGTGTTGTTCAGCGGAGACACCTTGTTCTCCTGCGGCTGCGGCCGGCTGTTCGAAGGCACGCCTGCCCAGATGCATTCATCCCTGTCGAAGCTGGCCGCCCTTCCCCCGGAAACACTGGTGTTCTGCGGACACGAATATACCCTGTCCAACCTGCGCTTTGCCGCGGCCGCGGACCCCGCCAACCCCGCCATCGGCGAACGGGAACAGGCGGCGCGCGCGGCCCTCGACCGCGGCAATCCTTCCCTGCCTTCGACGCTGAAGGACGAACTCGCCGCCAATCCCTTCCTGCGCACCCGCGAACCGGCGCTGATCGAATCGGCCAGCCGCTTTGCCGGCCGGACATTGACC
>DASVNF010000200.1:0-20219 GCA_036384015.1 Burkholderiales bacterium | reverse complement strand
ACCGCGCCGGACGCCATCTATAACAACCTGCGCGCGGCGGTGGACAAACTCGATGTGCGCCGGGCGCAGGTGTATGTCGAGGCGCTGATTGCGGAAATCACCGCGGACAAGGCGGCCGAGTTCGGCATCCAGTGGCAGGACCTGAGCGGGCTGGGCAGCAGCAGCGCCCAGGCCTTCGGCGGCACCAATTTCGGCGGAGCCGGACAGAACATCATCGGCATTTCCCAGAACCCCGCCACGGCCGCCCGCGGACTCAATGTCGGCGTCGTAAAGGGCCAGGTCACGATCCCCGGCGTCGGGCAGATCCTGAATCTCGGCGTCCTGGTCCGCGCGCTTGAAACCGACATCAACGCCAACATTCTGTCAACGCCGACCCTGCTGACGCTGGACAATGAAGAAGCGTCCATCGTCATCGGGCAGAACGTTCCCTTCATCACCGGCCAGTACGCGTTGTCCGGTGCGTCCACCACCCCCACGCCGTTCCAGACCGTCGAGCGCCGCGATGTCGGATTGACGTTGCAGGTGAGGCCGCAAATCTCGGAAGGCGGCACTGTGCGTCTGCAGATCTATCAGGAAGTGTCCAGCATCCAGGACCAGACCAATCCAGCCGGCGTGATCACAAACAAGCGCGCCGTGGGTTCGACGATCCTGGTGGACGATGGACAGATCGTCGTGATCGGCGGGTTGATCCAGGATACGGTCAACGACGGCATACAGAAGGTCCCGGTCCTTGGGGATATTCCCTGGCTGGGGGGCCTGTTCCGCTACAAGACCCGTTCGCACAGCAAGACCAATCTGATGATTTTCCTGCGGCCCACGCTGGTACGCGACAGCGGGCGCGCCGACACGTTCACCGGTGAACGCTACGACTACATTCTCGGCGAGCAGGAAAAGGCCCAGCCCGCCCACGATGCCGTTCTGCCGGACATGCGAACGCCGACGCTGCCGCCAACAAGGTCGGCGCCACCCGCCCGGGCGCCTGAGGTGGAGGTCAAGCCGTATCCCCAGGAGGGGCGCAAATGAACCGCGCTGCAAGCAGGGTTTCCTACGCCTTTGCCAAGGCCAACGGCGTGGTGGTCACGGATCTGGATGAAGAGAAGGCGGAAGTGGCGGTGCGCAACGGCGCGCGCGTGGGCGCGCTGGCAGAACTGCGCCGCGCGCTCGGGGTGCCGCTGCGCGCCCACCGCATCGGTGCCGAGGAGTTCGATGAATTGATCGCCGCGGCGTACAACGGCGCCGATGTCGGGGCCGCCGCGCTGGCCGGGGACCTGGCGCAGGACCTGGACCTCTCGCGGTTGCTGCAGGAAATTCCCAGGATCGAGGACCTGCTGGAGAGCCAGGACGATGCGCCGGTGATCCGGCTGATCAACGCGCTGCTCACCCAGGCATTGCGCGAAGGCGCCTCGGACATTCACATCGAACCCTTCGAGACGCGGTCGGTAGTGCGGCTGCGCATCGACGGGACGCTGCGCGACCTGATCGAACCGGCGCGGGCCCTGCACGGCGCGATTGTCTCCCGGGTAAAAATCATGGCCCAGCTCGACATCGCGGAAAAGCGCCTGCCGCAGGATGGCCGCATCACCCTGCGAGTGGCCGGCAAGCCGGTGGACGTGCGCGTGTCGACCATTCCCACCGGGCACGGGGAAAGGCTGGTGCTCCGCCTGCTGGACAAACAGGCCGGGCGGCTCGATCTGGCCAAGCTGGGCATGGACGCCGCCACCCTGGCGCACATGGACCGGCTCATCCTCGAGCCGCACGGCATCGTGCTGGTCACCGGGCCCACCGGCTCGGGCAAGACCACCACGCTCTACGCTGCGTTGTCGCGGCTGGATGCGAGCGCGCTCAACATCATGACCGTCGAGGACCCGATCGAGTACGACCTCGACGGCATCAGCCAGACCCAGGTGAACACCCGGATCGAGATGAGTTTCGCGCGGGCGCTGCGGACCATCCTGCGCCAGGACCCGGACGTGGTCATGATCGGCGAAATCCGCGACCTGGAAACCGCGCAGATCGCGGTCCAGGCCAGCCTCACCGGGCATCTTGTATTTGCCACGCTGCATACCAACGACGCCGTGAGCGCGGTCACGCGCCTGGTCGACATGGGTGTGGAGCCGTTCCTGCTCGCTTCGAGCCTGATCGGCGTGGGGGCGCAGCGACTGGTGCGCCGGCTGTGCATGGAATGCCGCAAACCCATCGTCGCCGATGCGGCCGAACTGCGCGCCCTCGGCTTCACCCCGACAGAGGGAACGCTCTACTCGGCCCAGGGTTGCCCCGCATGCAATCTCTCCGGTTATCGCGGCCGCACCGGCATTTATGAGCTGATCACCGTCGATGACGACCTGCGCCGGCTCATCCACGACCGCGCTTCCGAGCAGACGCTGCGCTCGCATGTTCTGTCCCGCGGCATGCGCTCGCTGCGCGATGACGGCATGCGCTGGGCGGGTCAGGGCGTGATAAGCCTCGAAGAAGTCATTCGCGTCACGCGCGAAGCTTCTTGATTTCGGGGGTGAACGCTCTTGTGCCCCCTGAAAGTCAGTTGAACCTTTAATGGAAGCCTTCCAGTACCAGGCGCTGGATGCGACGGGCCGCACGGTATCCGGCGTGGTGCAGGCGGACACGGCCCGCCAGGCGCGCGCGCAGTTGCGCGCGCAGGGCCTGCTGCCGTCGACCATCGGTCCGGTGCGCGCGCGCGAGCGCGCGGGACAGGCCTGGTCGCGCGGCATCTCGGCCGCGGAGCTGAGCCTGACGACCCGGCAGATGGCGACACTGCTTGCGTCCGGCCTGACGATGGAGCAAGCGCTGAATGCGTTGATCGAAGCCGCCACGGACCCGGTGACGCGCGAGGTGATGACGGGGGTGAAGACCGAGGTCACCGGCGGCCTGTCCCTGGCCGCGGCGCTGGGCGCCTACGAGAAAAGCTTTCCGGATTTCTACCGGGCGCTGGTGCACGGCGGCGAGGAGTCGGGCGCGCTGCCGACCGTGCTGCAGCACCTGGCCGACTATCTCGATGCCCGCCAGGCATTGAGGCAGAAGACCAGCCTGGCGCTGCTCTATCCCGCCCTGGTCACCATCGTCGCCCTGTCGATCGTGACCGGGCTGCTGGTCTACGTGGTGCCGCAGGTGGTGCAGGTGTTCCAGCAATCCCGGCAGAACCTGCCGATGCTCACCCGCGGCCTGATAGCGGTGAGCGATACCCTGCGCGCGACCTGGCCGTATCTGGTTGGCATCGGCGTCGGCGCGACAGTGGCGGCGCGCATCGCATTGCGCCGCGATGCGGCAAGGCGCCGCTGGCACGTCCTGTTGCTGGGTCTGCCCTGGCTCGGATCGTTGATACGCGGGGTCAACACCTCGCGCTTCGCCAGCACGCTTGCGATCCTGGTGGGCGGTGGCGTGCCGCTGCTCTCGGCCCTCACCTCCGGTGCGCGGGTGATGACCAACATGGTCATGAGGGAGGCCGTCGAGCGTGCCATCGGCCGGGTGCGCGAAGGCGCCAGCCTGGGCCGCGCGCTCGGCGAAACCCGCGCGTTTCCGCCGCTGCTGATCCACCTGGTCGCAAGCGGTGAGGTAAGCGGGAAGCTCGAGCAGATGCTGGAGCGCGCCGCGCACCTTGAAACGCAGGCGCTGGAGCGGCGCCTGGCGGTGTTCCTGACGCTGCTCGAGCCGGTGATGATCCTGGTAATGGGGGGGGTCGTATTGATGATCGTGCTTGCGATCCTGCTGCCGATCATCCAGATCAACCAGCTGGTGCACTGATGGTTTCGCGCGGCAAAAAAAAGCCCGGAAGGAGCTCAACCTTGTCCGGGCCTGGTGCTTCAGGTGTTCATCCAGGGAGGAGAGGATGAATTGTTCACCTGGACCGATGATCGGCTTCGCCGGGGGATCTTGTCCGTGCGGAAAGTCACATAGCGTGCAGATTCATGCCGGCGCGCTTCGAGCCGGACGGATCCGGCATCGGAGCCTCAGGTCCGCTCGATCGGCAGGCTCGCGGTAACGGTGGTGCCGCCGCCCTGCGCGCCGGCGATCTGGCAGAAACCCCTGTGGATCCGTGCACGGGCCTGCATGCCGGCGATTCCGCCGCGAATCGAGGGGGAGGCATCCTCGCCGAGGCCGATGCCGTTGTCGCGGACCACGAGGGAGACTTCGCGCCAGTCGATGCGGAGGGCGATCGCGACCCGGCTTGCCCCCGCGTGGCGCGCGACATTGCTCATGGCCTCGCTGTAGATGCCGAAGATCGTATCCGCGCAATTCGCGGACAAGTCGATGCCTGCCATGGCGGTCACCGTCAACTCGCAGGGAATTCCGGTGCATTTCTGGAACTGGCGCACGTGCCATTCGATGGTTGCGGCGAGCCCCAGCTCGTCAAGCAGGACCGATCCTATTTCCGCCGAGACCTGGCGGGTCCAGCCTGGGGACCGCTGCGGAGCGGCGCCGTCCGGCGCGGTTTTCCCGTATCCGCGCGCCGACAGGCCGGCGTCCGCTTCAATCGCGGAACGCAGCTGCAGGGTGATCGAACTCAAGGTGTTCTCGAATTGGTCGTACATCGCATGCGCGGGATGGTGGTTCATGGCGTCTCCGGACGGTCGCTTCTTGGTGCGATTGTCCGCCCCGCATCCCGCAGGTTCCGTGCGCTGCCGAACACAGGCGGCCCTGCTTGCCGGGTCAGGGATGCAGCACTTTTCGCACGGTCTCAAGAAGCTGGCTGATATTGAACGGCTTGTGCAGCGTCGCGTCGGCGCCGATGAGCGCCGCGGCGGGCAGGTAGTCCAGCGTACCGCCGGAACCGCCGCCGGCGGACATCGCGATGATCCTGGTTTGCGGAAATCGGGTCTGGCACTCGCGAAGCGTCTCGATTCCATCCTTTCCCGGCATGAAGATGTCGGTGATGAGAAGGTCGGCCCGCTGCTTGGTTTGCAGGTCGAGCGCCTGCGCACCCTCGGGTGCCGTTTGCACTTCGTAACCCGCCTTTTCAAGCGCCGCCTGCATGAAGGACAGGATGTCCTGATTGTCATCGACAATCAGGATTCGCTTAGGTCGCTGCGGGTCCGGCACACTCATGGGCATGGCTGCATCGTCTCTTTGAGGGTTTTCCCTTGACGCTGGCGTGATCCTCGATATCACCTGTGGCCTTCGCTGGCTGGCCTTGCGGTTTCGCCGGTTTTTTGACGCGGCTGGAGCGCGGCATGCACCGCGGCAACAAGCGCTGATTCGTCAAACGGTTTGTTGATGTGGCCCGCGAAACCGGCCTCCCGCGTGCGCTGGCGGTCCGCATCGCTCGCCAGGGCGGTCACCGCCACCACGGGCGGATGCGCCGGGGAGGCCGCGCGGTGCAATTCCCGGATAAAGTCGAATCCATCCATCCATGGCATTCCCAGGTCGCAGAGCACGACTTCAGGCTCGTCGTCCTGGATCATTTCCAGTCCCTGTCGGCCGCTCTCCGCGACCGAGACTTTCGCGCCGAGATGCTGAAGCAGGGCGCGCAGCGTTTCGCGGGCATCCTCGATGTCGTCGACCACGAGGACCGAGAGCCCGGCAAGCGTTGTCTGGCTGGTCGCGGCGCGGGGCGCCGCGTCTGGCAGATCCGGCGCGAAGGCGAGGGGGAAGCGCACTACCACTTCCGTTCCGTGACCGGTGCCCGCGCTCGCGATGCTAACGGATCCCTTCTGCAGTTCGGTCAGCTTTTTCACCAGGGCAAGGCCGATGCCGAGGCCCTGGTACCTGCGTTGCGTGCCGCTTTCCTGCTGCCGGAACAGATCGAATGCGAACGGCAGAAATGCAGGCGCGATCCCCGCGCCGGTATCCACAACGACGACCTTCGCGGTGTCGTCCTCCCTGACGATTGTGATCCGAATCGAGCCGCCGGCGGGCGTGAATTTCACCGCATTTGAAATGACGTTGCTGAAGACCTGCTGCAGCCGGTCGCTGTCGGCTTCGACGAAAAGGGGCTCGCCGGCCTCGACGACCTCCAGAGCTATGGCTTTTTTGCCGATGTCCCCGGCGTTGGTCTCCACGGCGGCACGAATGCTCGCCTCGAGTTCGAGAATCCCGAGATCGAGCTTCACCATGCCATGGGCGGTCAGGTTCATGTCCAGCAGGTCGTCCACAATGCGTGTCTGCAGCAGGACATTGCGCTCGATTGCCTCGACCGCCCGGCGCACCTGTTCGGGACTGTGGTCATTCTTGAGCACGCCCGCCCAGCCGAGGATCGGCGCCAGAGGCGTGCGCAGTTCGTGCGAAACCACCGCCAGGAACTCGTCCTTCGCCGCTGCCATTCCCTCCAGTTTCGCCACGGTGTCTTCATACTGGCGCGTGCGGTAGATCTCGCGGAGCAGCGCGTTTCCGAGGATCTGCAGCAATTCCCCCTGCAGCAGCAGGCGTCGCTGGAGCACGGGCGGCTGCTGTCGCGCGATGTTCCACAGCGTATCGAATGGCACGCCCGTATTCCTGGACCAGCGCTGCACAGCGGCGACCTGGGAGAATCCCGCGAAAGCATAACCGGCTACCGCGGCACCCACGATCACTCCGTCGAGCATCAGCGAGGTGCCGACAACCGTCAGGCCGTGCGATTCGGCCACGGCGACCGCCGGCCGATCGCTGGTTTGCAGGAGGCAGCGTCGGGCGCATTCGGCGACCAGGCCTGGCTCGAATCCGTGCTTCCGGAACAGCCTGACGAGCGGAGTATGAATTTCCGAGATCTGCACCGATTTTCCATCGACCCCGAACAGCTCCACGGTCAGCCCGGTAACCTCGGCGTATTTGTCCAGGGCCGGTTTCCAGAGATCCGAGTCGAACAGGTTGGCGTTCACGTGTTCCCTTAAGCTTCATTCGTCCGCACCGTCGACCGCGGCCTGTCCGCGGCCGTATTCCAGGGTCAACGGCGCCCAGGGAAGCCGATGGAAGAACAACAGCAAGTCGGGATCGCAGGTGTGGCGGATGTTTCGGGCACGATCGAGCATCGAGCGCAGGATGGGTGTATCTATGGGGAACATCTGCTCGCCAATTGGTTGATGGAGGACCGCGCCCCGGGGCGCGGGTTGGCCGGCCGCAAAACCGGCCTGTTGCGTGCGGTTTCACGTGCGGCTGCAATTGACCCGCCTCGTTGCCGAACTGCCTCCAGACACTTCGAAAACGATCTCGGTTCATGGAGCCGTTCCGGCCTCGTCTATCGATGCGTGAATTGTGTTCCGGCGCAAATCGAGCCTCTGTGCGTTGGCGTACATACGGCACGTTCCTTTTCAATCTAGCCTTGCTACCGCTGCGTGCTGCATCAGTCGTGGCGATATGGCTCAACCTCGGGATTCGCAATGTACAGTCCAAATGATCGCAGCCCACACCCCTGACCAGAATCATCTGCTCGCCGCGCTGCCGGCCATGGGATACGAGCGCCTGCTGCCGCATCTGGAGTGGATCCCCCTGGTGCTTGGCGCCGCGCTCTACGAATCCGGCTCCGCGCAGGCTTATGTGTATTTCCCCATCGACAGCATCGTGTCCCTGCTCTATGTGCTGGAGGACGGCTCCTCGGCGGAGATCGCGGTCGTCGGCAACGAAGGCCTGGTCGGCATCTCCCTGTTCATGGGCGGGGAGAGCACTCCCAGCCGCGCGGTGGTGCAGAGCGCCGGCCACGCCTACCGGCTCCGGGCCAGCTACCTGAAGGAGGAGTTCGAGCGCGGCGGACCGCTGCAGCATCTGCTGCTGCGCTACACGCAGGCGCTGATCACGCAGATGGCGCAGACCGCGGTGTGCAACCGCCACCATGCGCTCGAGCAGCAGCTGTGCCGCTGGCTGTTGCTGAGCCTGGACCGGCTGCCCTCGAACGAGCTGACCATGACCCAGGAACTGATCGCCAACATGCTGGGGGTGCGCCGAGAAGGCGTGACCGAGGCCGCCCGCCACCTGCAGACGGCGGGACTGATCCATTACAGCCGCGGCAAGATCACCGTGCTGGACCGTCTCAGGCTCGAATCACGCGTCTGTGAATGTTATGCCGTGGTGAAACGGGAATCGGATCGGCTGTTGAAAACACGCGTGGATATTGGAGCACTGTCATGAACGAAACGACACCCGGCCCGCTGCTCGCGCTGCGCGACGCCCGTCCGGAAACGCAGGCGGACCGGAACAACCCCGGACCGCGCACGGCGCATGCGCCAGTCGAAAATCATCTTCTCGCCGCGCTCCCGCGCGCGGAGTACCAGCGGCTGCTTGCCAGCCTCGAACCCGTCACGATGGCCTTCGAGGAAGTGCTTTACGAGCCGGGCGAGCCGATTCGCCATGTGTACTTTCCCAGCGTCTGCCTGGTGTCGTTGCTGACTCTGGTCGACCGGCACCTTGCGCTGGAAGTCGGGCTGGTCGGCAAGGAAGGAATGGTCGGCATCCCGCTGGTGCTGGGAGACGGCGTATCGTCGATTCGCGCTCTGGTGCAGGGCGCCGGTGTCGCGATGCGGATGGAATCCGCGATCTTTCTGAGGGAATTGCGGCGCAGTCCGCATTTGCAGCACGCGCTCGACCGCTATACCAATTCGTTGATGGTGCAGGTGGCGCAGACCGCCGCCTGCAACCGCTTTCATGTGGTGGAAGAGCGCCTGGCCCGGTGGCTGCTGATGACCCGGGACCGGGTGGAATCGAACGACTTCCGCATGACGCAGGAATTCCTGGCGCACATGCTGGGCGTGCGGCGGGTCGGCATCACCAAGGCCGCCGGCGCCCTGCAGCGGCGCGCGCTGATCAAATATACCCGGGGCAACATAAGCATTCTCGACGGGCCGGGCCTCGAAGCGGCCGCCTGCCGGTGCTATCAGGTCGTAAAGAACGTGCAGGACCGGGGCCAGGACGGGTACTCAAAGCGCCCCAAGAAGCCGGCTGTTGCAGTGCTCGAATACGGCAAGGGATAAGGCTGCCGCGGCATTCAAGTCAAGCGATCCGGCGAGCTGCGTCTTCGTCCTGCCTGGACCCGTCGCAAAAGCCGCCCGGTTTTGGCCCGATTACGGATTTTCGCGCCCAAAGCGGTACGTTTTGACTCTTGCGTGTGCCAGCGTACGGACGGCATGGCACAGGGTCGCTTACCTTGTTGCGCAATTCCCGTGGGAGATTGGGGCGGAGGCCCATCGGGGTCCCGGTCCTGCCGATCGCATCCCGATCTCGCGCGAGACCGCGCAAACGAAAGGACATCAGGTGCAAATGCAAACCAGCCTGCGGCCACGGCGGCGGGGGTGGGTCCCCGACGTCGCGATGGCCGTTTCTTGCGCCATCGCGATGGTGACTTTTTTTGCCTGGACCCCGTTCTCATTCGGCGGCGTCCGCGACGATCCGGGGCCTGCAACGGCACCGCCCGCACCCGTTCACGCAACCGGCGGAAAGAACGTTCAATCTGATCGGGGGCAGGACTCAATTCGTCGTCCAGCCCGGCCGATGTGCGCCAGATCCGGCGGGATGGCGTCGTCGCCGCGAACCGGGAGGGCTGGCGCATCGGATGGAATCATCGGTTGCGGCATCGGCAACAATCTGGCCACGGGGACGCAAAACCGGATTCACTCATCATCGACGCGAACGGCCTGAATCTCCTGCGGACCGGGAAATGAATGTCTTCGGGCGTCGCTATTGCGAATGCCGCATGTCCTCGGGGTCGCTGGTGCCATTCACGTTATTGGCATTCAGGGGCCAGTCGGGGAGGACCGCGCTTTCCGCATCTTCGACGTTCCTGTCTCGGCCAACCCGGGCCGCCGGCGCAGTGTCGCGATCCCCGTCGCCGTCCAGGCCGATGGCGGAGTCTGCGGATCCGGGAGCGGCCCGCGTACCGCTGTCCTGAGCAAGTGCCGAGTTCCACTTTCCCGGGCCGTCGCCGTGAATGGTACCGAGGCGGCCATCCCGACCGAGCATGACATCATCAGACCGTCGCCGCGATCCGCTGCAGCGAACGGCGGGTTTTTACAATCGTGGCTTCCCATTCGGAACCCCTTTCCAACCCGACCGGCGGTGATGTCCCGTGCCGCGCATCCACCCGCAGGATCAATTTACGCCGCGTCAGCCATGCTGAAGGTGGGTACGCGGCAATCTCTGGCTGCTCCAACGTGGCAGCTGCATCGGGGCTACGCTGTGACGGTAATGGGCATGGCGCCCCGTAT
This sequence comes from Burkholderiales bacterium, assembly GCA_036384015.1. GTDB lineage: Bacteria > Pseudomonadota > Gammaproteobacteria > Burkholderiales > JACQAP01 > JACQAP01. The sequence continues at coordinate 10,101 of DASVNF010000200.1, read as the reverse complement.
TTTCGTGCTGCGCTCACTCCGGAAAGCCGGCAAACGGCAATCGCCGCAGCGTGCTCGCATACCTTGTCCGGGAGAGCGTGCCTTTGACGAAATCCCGAGTTCCGCGCAATCTATCGCCCAGCGGCGGCCCGACCGGCGGGGCTCCGTGTCCGACCAAAACCAGAACCGGGGGGAGAATCCATGGCGGCAACCAGGGGAGGACCGGCTGAGCTTTCGCCGGAGGAGCACAAGCGGCAGTTGCGGCGGGCGGTCATCGCCAGCACCGTAGGCACCACCATCGAGTGGTACGACTTTTTCCTGTACAGCATCGTGACGGGCCTGGTGTTCGCCAAGCTGTATTTCCCGCAGTCCGACCCGATGGTAGGAACCCTGCAGGCGTTCGCCATCTATGCGGTGGGCTTCATCGCCCGTCCGGTGGGCGCGGCAATCTTCGGCCACTACGGCGACCGCATCGGGCGCAAGTCCACGCTGATCGCGACACTGGTCCTGATGGGTGTCGCCACTTTCCTGGTCGCTTTCGTGCCCAGCTACGAAGTGATTGGCATCTGGGGCGCCGTGCTTCTGACCGTATTGCGATTCCTGCAGGGCGTAGGCGTCGGCGGCGAATGGGCCGGCTCCGTCCTGATGTCCATGGAATGGGCGAAGACCGACAAGCACCGGGGATTCATCGCGTCGTGGCCGCAGTTCGGCGTGCCGGCCGGTTTGTTCCTGGCGAACCTGGCGGTGCTGATCTGCAGCTGGCTGTCCGGGGACGAATTCCTGGCCTGGGGCTGGCGAGTGCCGTTCTTCCTCAGCATTTTCCTGATCGGCATCGGCCTCTATATCCGGCTGAAGGTCCTGGAAACGCCGCTGTTTGCCAAGCTCGTGGCCGAAAAAAAGATCGAACGCACGCCGATCATCGAAGCCTTCAGGCGTCATCCGAAGGAAATCCTCCTCTCGGCGCTGGCGCGTATGGCCGAGCAGACGCCTTTCTATATTTTCACGGCCTTCATTTTTACGTACGGCACACTGCACCTGCAGACCACGCGCGACCTGATCCTCACCGCGCTGCTGGCGGCATCCCTGCTCTCGTTTTTCACGGTTCCGTTCAGCGGCTGGCTGTCGGACCGGATCGGCCGCAGGAAGATGTACATGATCGGCGCGGCGACCATGGGCGTGTTCGCGTTTGTCTATTACGCCATGCTCAATACGCTTGTGCCGGGGTGGATTTTCTTCGCGATCCTGGTTTCGCTGATTCCGCACAACATGATGTACGGTCCGCAGGCGGCGATGATAGCCGAAGCCTTCACCGGCCGGCTGCGCTACAGCGGGGCGTCGCTCGGCTACCAGCTCGCGTCGATCATCGCGGGCGGCCCGGCGCCTTTGATCGCGGCGGCGCTGTACGCGCACTTCAAGTCCGGTTACGCCATCGCAGGGTACATCCTGTTGTGCGCGATCGTCAGCCTGATTGCCACTGCAAAGCTGAAGGACTACACGAACAAGGACATCTCGCAGGAGTATCACTGAAACAGCCGTCACACGCCATCGGGTTTCCATATGACTGCCGCAGCAGAGATTGCCCCGCGCAAGCGCATCGCGCTTGTTGCCCACGACAACAAGAAACAGGACCTGCTCGAATGGGCCGTCTACAACCGCGAGATGCTCGCCCGTCATGAACTGTGCGCAACGGGCACGACCGGCAGGCTGCTGGAGGAGGCCCTCAGGACGCCCATCGAGAAACTGCAGAGCGGCCCGCTGGGCGGCGACCTGCAGATCGGCGCGAAGATTGCGGAGGGCCGGATCGATTTCGTGATCTTCTTCTGGGATCCGCTCGAAGCCCAGCCCCACGATCCCGACGTCAAGGCGCTGATCCGGATTGCCGTGGTCTGGAACATCCCGGTTGCCTGCAACCGGGCTTCCGCGGATTTCATGATTTCCTCGCCGCTGATGTCGTCTTCCTACAGGCGGCGGTTGCCGGATTACCGGATCCACCACGAACGCTTCCAACGCCCTTCGGGAGAATAGTGCTCAGGGCTGTTTTCACCACAGAGACACAGAATTGAAGTTGAGGTGATCAGATAAATGAAAGTGTTCATTAGCGGAGGCGGTGGATTTCTCGGCTACCGGCTCGCGCTGAAATTGCTCGAGCGCAAGACCCTGGCGGGGCCGGACGGCAAACAGGCTGCCATTTCACAGATCAAGCTGTTCGATGCGGCCTTTCCGCCGGATCCCGATCCCCGCCTGGTGTGCGTGAAGGGCGACATCGCGGAACTGGACATCGTCGAAGCCGCGCTGGATGGCGACACCGCTTCGGTGTTCCACCTGGCTGCCGTTGTCAGCGCCCATGCGGAAGCCGAGTTCGACGTGGGATACCGGGTGAACCTCGATGGCACGCGCAACCTGCTGGAAGCCTGCCGCCAGCTGGATGTGCCGCCGCGCTTGGTATTCGCCAGTTCGCTGGCGGTGTTCGGCGGCAAGCTTCCGGCGGTGGTGGACGATTCGATCACGCCGACGCCGCAGACCTCCTATGGGACGCAGAAAGTCATCGGCGAATACCTGGTCAACGACTACACGCGCAAGGGCATGATCGACGGCCGCAGCCTGCGCCTGCCGACCATCGTGGTGCGTCCCGGCAAGCCGAACCTCGCTTCGACGTCGTTCGCCAGCGGCATGTTCAGGGAACCGCTCAACGGCGTGGTGTGCGAAGTGCCGGTGGAGGATTCGATCGAAATGTGGATTCTTTCGCCCGGCAAGGTGCTCGACGATTTTGTGCATGCCCATGACCTGCCGGCATCCGCCTGGGGCGCCAATCGCGCGCTCACCCTGCCGGGGATCGTATTCTCGGTGAGGGAGGGTGTGGATGCCTTGCGCCGCATCGCCGGCGACGAGGTGGCGAAACGCGTGGTGTTCAGGCCGGTGGAACGCATCAATAACATGGTCAAGACTTTTCCCGCACGGTTTCAGCCCGACAGGGGACTGGCCATGGGTTTCAAGGCCGATACCGATATCGCCGGCATCATCCGGGACTACATCGCCAGCGAGCGGATCAAGCCCTGAACTGCCACAACGGCGCGGGCCCCTTGCGCCGCCGGACCCGGCACTTCACCCGTCGGCGGCAGTGACCTGGTCTCGTTTCAGCAGGCCACGCGCGACAGCCGCCAATCTCATGTCATCGAGGCGATCGGTTTCGATCGCAGTGGCTTGGGCCAGGGCGGGATAGAGGTTGGTCAAGGACCGCCTGTAGGCCGGATCGTAATGCGTGACCAGCAGGTCATGCACCAGCGCTTCCCAATCGGCGCCATCGATCTGCGTGGTCCAGCGCGCAACGGTTTCCCGGGAATGCAATCCGGTCAGACGCAGCAGTTTCTGCTTCAGCCAGTCCGTATCGGCCAGCAGGTGCCGGTACTCGAGGAGCAGAAACCGTACCCGCTCGGCAATTGGCGCATCGATGCGGACGCACCGTGAACTCGTCATCTGTTGCAGCAGCTTCGGCGGCAGGCGCACCACGCCGACTTTCCTGCTTTCGGCTTCGATGAATACCGGGAACGCGGGATCGAAGCGGCGTAGCGCATTCCAGATCAGGCTGTCGAACATTTTCTGGGTGGGTTGCGGATCACCCGGGAGGTCGCCAAGGACTGAGCCGCGATGCCGTGCCAGCGCCTCGAGGTCGAGTACCTGCGCGCCTTCGGACGCAAGCACCTGCAGCAGACGGCTCTTGCCGCTTCCGGTAGGTCCGCAGACCACATGGTAGTCGAAGCGCTGCGGCAGTTCTTCGAGCTGGAGCAGCAGTTCGCGGCGGTAGCTTTGATAGCCGCCCTCCAGGGTGGTGGCATGCCAGCCGATTTCTCGGAGGATATGCGCCATCGATTCTGACCGTTTGCCGCCGCGCCAACAGTAGATGAGGGGCTTCCAGCCAGGATCCCGCGCAGCGAAGTGCGTTTCCAGGTGCCGCGCCACGTTTCTCGCAACCAGCGCGGCGCCGAGCTTGCGCGCCTCAAAGGAAGACACCTGCTTGTAAATGGTTCCGACGCGCGCGCGTTCCTCGTTCTCGAGCACCGCGCAATTGACCGCCCCGGGAACATGGTCGAGCGCGAACTCCGCGGGCGAGCGCACGTCGACGATTTCGTCGAATTCGTCGATGCGCGCCAGGTTGACGGAATTCTCGTGTCTCACGCCGCTGCACCATCCAGACTGGAGGAGTGCGGTATTCTAAGCGCCTCTACCCGCCGCAACGTACCCGATGAACGAACTCGAGAGCGAAATTGTCATGTCTCCCATCCGCCTCACCCGTTTCAGTCATGGGGGCGGTTGCGGTTGCAAGATGGCGCCGGGCGTGCTTGCCGAGATTCTGGCTGCGACGCCGCTGCGTAACCTGTCGCCCGACCTGCTGGTAGGCATCGAAACCAGTGACGATGCGGCGGTGTATCGCCTGAACGACAGCCAGGCGATTGTGGCAACCACCGATTTTTTCACGCCGATTGTCGACGATCCGATGGACTTTGGCCGGATAGCCGCGACCAACGCCATTTCCGATATCTATGCCATGGGCGGCCAGCCGATCCTGGCACTCGCGGTGGTGGGCATGCCTCTTGACAAACTGCCAATCGAAGCCATCCGCGGCATCTTGGCTGGCGGGGAATCGGTTTGCGCCCGGGCCGGCATTCCCGTTGCCGGCGGGCATTCCATCGATACCCTGGAGCCGATCTATGGTCTCGTCGTCCTCGGAGTCGTGCGGCCGGACACGATCAAGCGAAACAGCAGAGCGAAGGCGGGCGACGTGCTGGTGCTTGGAAAGCCTCTGGGCGTCGGCATCCTCTCGGCGGCACTCAAGAAGGGAATGCTTTCGGCAGACGGATACCGGCAGATGCTGGAATCGACCACGCAGCTCAATACGCCCGGTCGCAGGTTCGCGGATATCGCGGGCGTGCACGCGATGACGGACGTTACCGGCTTTGGACTCGGCGGACATCTGCTGGAAATCTGCCGTGGCTCGAAACTCGGCGCAAACGTGCGATTCGACGCCGTGCCGGTCTTGCCGGTTGCGCTGGATTGGGTGAAACAGGGAACGGCGACCGGGGCATCAGGGCGCAATTGGTCGGGATACGGAAAAGACGTCAAATTGCCCACGGAGTTCGCGGACTGGAAGCGCAATCTTCTCACCGATCCGCAGACTTCCGGGGGCCTGCTGGTGGCCTGCGCGCCAGATGCGGCAGAAGAAGTCCTGCGCATCTTCCGGGAAGAGGGATTTGCGCATGCCGCGCCCGTCGGTGTCATGACTCCTGGCGAGATGATCCTCACAATCACCTGATGTCGGCGCGGCATCGCGATTAGTTACGAACCACGCAGAAGGAGCGAAGATGTCGGTTTTGATTCTTGATGCCGCAAAATCCCTGATGGACCGTGCGATCGCCAGCGCGAAGCAGGAGTTCAAGCGGCCGGTTTGCGTCGCGGTCTGCGATCCGCAGGGATTCCTGATCGCCTTCTCGCGCATGGAAGGCGCGCCCGTGAGGAGCATCCAGATATCCCAGTGCAAGGCCTACACCGCCGCGCGCATGGGCGTCGCAACCGAAGCTTTCCTCGCGCGCATCCGGAAGGAAGCCATCGAGATCGGTTATTTCTGCGATCCGTTGCTGACTGCGTTGCCGGGGGGTAGCGTGCTCACGGACCAGGCCGGGACGGTGATCGGCGCCATCGGCGTGAGCGGCCTGACTTCCGCAGAGGACCAGCAGATCACGGACGCCATTGCTGAAATCGCGAAATCCGGTGCTGCCTGGCCCTCGTCGCGGGACACCGGCCTTCGCCCATAAGTCATGAGACCGGTGCTCGCACTCGCCGCCGTGCTGTTCGCCGGTACGGCGGGCGCCCAGTGGGACCAGGCGATCAGCGACAACGATCTGCTGGATCCCTGGATCCAGGCCAAGGCGGCCGTGCTCGCGCTTCCCGCCGACAGACTGTCCGGCGTGGCAACGCGAGCGGACCTGATCGAACTCGAAGGACATCTTTCGAGCCTGCGGACCCAGCTCGAAAACACCGCCATCAGCATCGCGGGACGTCCCGAATTTGCCTATGACGCCGCCGAGCGCTCTTTCGAGCTTTCGCAGAAGGTGGGCAAGGTGCAGCAGGGCCTGGATGCGCTCTTCGCCGCCCTGGCGCAATCCGGTCGGGCCGATGTGAAATCCGCCCGCGAATCGATCGGGCGCTTGCAGAAAATATTGGCGGAGCGTGTCCGCTTCGAGCGGGATGTCCTGAACACGGTGGGCAGCGGGTCGAAGAACGCCATCCAGGCGCTCGCCGCCCGATGGTGGACGGCGGGGGACAGGGTTGGGGAGGTCGGTGAGGCCATCGCGGGTCTTCGACAGGGGCTGGCCAGATAGATCGGCGTCACACGCCGCTTGGAGCATGGAAAGCCACGCGGGAGACATGACAGAATTCGATCATTGGCCCGTCCGACAACCGGCCAACTGAACGGCGACCATGACAATTCCAACAGAGGCGGTTCCATCCGGGTCAATTTCACCCGGGGACGCCTGGCCATGAAGATCGATCCCTCGGGGCAAAACGCCGAGACCGACCTACTGCTGACCAAGGAGGCGCTCGAGCTCAGGACGCGAGAGCTTCGCGAGGGCGCCGAACGCCTGCAGATCGCCCTGGCGGCGGGACATCTCGGCGACTGGCACTGGGACGAACAATCGGATCAGCTCCACCTCAGTCCGCCTGCCGCAGAGATTTTCGGGTTGGCTCCGGGGACCCAAATCACCTGGAGCGACCTGCGCGGAATGATCCACAAGGATGACGCCGAGCGCGCCCGCGTCGCAGTCGAGACCGCCTTGGCCGGACATTGCGACTATGACATTGAATACCGCGTGACCCGGCCTTCCGGCGAGCAGTGCTGGGTCGCGGCGAAGGGCCGTGGCAGCTATGCCGCGGACGGCGCGGTCATCGGCATGATCGGTATCGTCCAGGACGTCACGGAACGCAAGCGCGCCGAGGAGGTGTTGCGCGACGAGAGCCGGGTGCTCGAGCTTCTGAACCGCACCGGAATCACGCTTTCCTCCAAGCTGGATCTGCAATCGGTGGTGCAGGCGGTGACCGATGTCGGCACGGATCTTACCGGTGCGGAGTTCGGCGCGTTTTTTTACAACGTGACCGACGCCGCGGGCGGGTCATTGATGCTGTACACCCTGTCCGGCGCGCCGCGGGCAGCCTTCGAGAAATTCGGCCAGCCCCGCGCCACGCCGTTGTTCGGGCCGACGTTCAACGGCGAAGGACCGATCCGGATCGACGATGTGCACAAGGATCCCCGCTACGGAAAATGGGGACCGCATCACGGCATGCCGCGGGGCCACCTGCCGGTGCGCAGCTATCTCGCGGTACCTGTGGCTTCGCGCTCGGGCGAAGTCATCGGCGGGCTGTTTTTCGGCCATTCGCACACCGGCGTATTCACGCCGCGCAGCGAGCGGATCATCGTCGCCGTGGCTTCGCAGGCCGCGGTGGCGATCGACAATGCGCGCCTTTACGAGTCCGCGCAGAAACTGGCCGCCGAGCGCGAAAAGTTGCTGGAAAGCGAACGCGAGGCCCGCGCCGAAGCCGAACGCATGAGCGACGTGAAGGACGATTTTCTCGCCAACCTGTCGCATGAGCTGCGCACGCCGCTCAACGCGATCGTCGGCTGGACGCAGGTCCTGCGCCACGGCAGCCGCAGCGAGGCCGACCTGACCAAGGGGCTGGACACCATCGAGCGCAACGCGCGCGTGCAGACGCAGTTGATCGAAGACCTGCTGGACATGAGCCGGATCGCGTCGGGCAAGGTGCGCCTCGACATCCAGCCGATAGAGCCGCTTTCTTTCATCGAGGCGGCCATCGAATCGGTGCGGCCGGCCGCCGACGCGAAAGGCATCCGGCTGGAGAAGATACTGGATCCGACGGCCGGACCCATCTCCGGCGACCCGAACCGCCTGCAGCAAGTCATCTGGAACCTGCTGACCAACGCGATCAAGTTTACCGCGAAAGGCGGCAAGGTCCAGGTGCTCCTCGAAAGGGTGAATTCCCATGTCGAGATCAGCGTTGCCGACACCGGCATCGGCATCGAGCCCCGGTTCCTGCCGCACGTGTTCGAGCGTTTTCGCCAGGGCGACGCCTCCACCACGCGAAAGTTCGGCGGACTGGGGCTGGGGCTCTCGATCGTCAGGAGTCTGGTGGAGATGCACGGTGGAATCGTGCGCGTGCAGAGTCCCGGCGAGAACCGGGGGACCACTTTTTCGGTGCACCTGCCCGTTACGGTGGTCCATCGACACGCGCCGGCCGCAGAACGGGTCCATCCGAGGAGTTCCCTGAGCGCTTCGCAGGATTTCAAGATCCTGGATCTGACCGGGACCAAGGTGCTGGTGGTGGACGACGAAATTGACGCGCGGGAACTGATCAAGCGTGTCCTGTCCGATTGCCACGCCCAGGTCTTCACCGCCGGCGCCGCTGACGAGGCGCTGCGGCTGGTCGAACGCGAGCGTCCGGACGTTTTCATCAGCGATATCGGCATGCCGGAAGTCGATGGTTACGAGTTGCTGCGCCTGGTGCGCGATCTGGGGCCGGACCGGGGTGGCCGCGTCCCTGCCATTGCGCTGACGGCCTTTGCCCGCTCGGAAGACCGCACGCGGGCCGTGCGCGCCGGTTTCCTGGTGCATGTTTCGAAACCCGTCGAGCCTGCCGAACTGGTCGCCACGGTCGCAAACCTGGCGGGTCGCCGCCAGCCCTGATTCGGGGCGCGCCTTCCCGGGGCTGCAGGGAACTGCGGCCGCCGGGGCGCGGTGTGAATGTCTGATTTCGGTCAGCCATTGCTGCGCGGCTGCCCCTCCTCAATCCTCGAACCTGCATCCCGATCCATGGTTGAATATCGCCACCGCTTCCGCTACAGAAGGAAGGACATGAACACGTTTTACGATTTCTCCGCAACCACCCTCGATGGAAAACCGCTCTCGCTGGGCAAATTCCGCGGCAAGGTCGCGCTGGTCGTCAACACCGCCAGCAAATGCGGCTTCACCCCCCAGTACGAAGGCCTGCAGGAATTGCATACCGGTTTCCGCGAACAGGGACTCGAGGTGCTCTGCTTCCCCTGCAACCAGTTCGGCAAGCAGGAGCCGGGCTCGCCCACCGACATCGCCACCTTCTGCCAGCGACACTATGGCGTGTCGTTCCAGATGTTCGACAAGATCGACGTGAATGGCGAGCGCGCCCATCCGCTGTTCAAGTGGCTGAAAAGCGAAAAGCCCGGCTTTCTCGGGACGCAGGCGATCAAATGGAATTTCACCAAGTTCCTCGTCGACCGGCACGGCAGGGTGGTGAAGCGCTTCGCATCGTTCACCAAGCCGGCTGCCCTCGCGGGCGACATCAAGCAACTGCTCTGACCCTTCCGATGCCGCCTTCCCCCCTTGAGATCGTCACCGCCTACTGCGAAGCCTGGAATGCAACCGCGGACAGCGAGCGCCGCGCGCTGCTGGAGAAGTCCTGGGCCGACGGCGGCGCCTACGCCGATCCGCGCACGGACCTTGCGGGAAGGGATGCGCTGTTTGCCCATATCGCGAAGGTGCAGGCGGCGCGGCCCGGAAGCCGGATCGTGATGACCAGCGGACTCGACCTGCATCACGGCGCTTTGCGGTTCGCCTGGAAGCTGGTGAATCCCCAGGGCGGCACGGTGGCCGAAGGAATCGATTTCGGCGAGCTTGCCGCCGATGGCCGCCTGCAACGGATCATCGGTTTCTTCGGCCCGCTTCCCCGTCCCTGACATGCGCAAAACCCTCGCGGCGGCGAAGCGGAAAGGGCCGGTGCCATGAAACGCCCGGCGGTTGTTGCCGCTGCCGCTGCAATCCTCGCAACCGGCGCTGCCGGCTGGTGGCTCGACCTGTCCTACAGTCCGAACACCGGCAAAAACATCCATGACAACGAGGCCTCGTTCCAGGCTTATGTCGTGAAGCTGGGACTGGGGTCCATTTCCCTCGAGGACGCCAAAAACAGGCTGATGCTGGCAGGATTCCGCTGCGAGTCGTTCGCGGACGGCGGCGTCAGTTGCCATCGCAAGGTGCGGGGCTCGAAATGCGGGGAACAGCAGTTCGTGGATCTGAAAGCTCCGGG
>DASVNF010000199.1:0-7819 GCA_036384015.1 Burkholderiales bacterium | reverse complement strand
GGTGGAGGGCGCTTCGACTACGGCTATTTCACGGACGCGATGCTCGATGACTATGCCGCGAAGGCCGTCCACCAGGCGATCACGAACCTTGCCGCTCGACCTGCTCCCGCCGGCACCATGACTGTCGTGCTGGGTCCGGGCTGGCCGGGAGTGCTGCTGCACGAGGCGGTGGGCCACGGCCTGGAGGGCGATTTCAACCGCAAGGGCAGTTCGATTTTCTCCGGCCGCATCGGTGAACGCGTGGCATCGCCCGGCGTCACCGTGGTCGACGATGGCACCATCGCGCGCCGCCGCGGTTCGCTGAACGTCGACGACGAAGGCAATCCGACCCGGCGCAATGTACTCATCGAGGACGGCATCCTCAAGGGCTACATCCAGGACAGCCTGAATGCGCGCCTGATGGGCGTGCCGGTGACAGGCAACGGCCGCAGGGAATCCTACGCGCACATCACCATGCCGCGCATGACCAACACGTTCATGCTCGGCGGCGACAAGGACCCGCAGGAGATCATCCGTTCGGTGAAGAACGGGCTGTATGCCGTGAATTTCGGCGGAGGCCAGGTCGACATCGTCAGCGGCAAGTTCGTGTTTTCAGCGGCCGAGGCTTACATGATCGAGGATGGCAAGGTCACCCATCCCGTAAAGGGGGCGACCCTCATAGGCAACGGCCCCGACGCTTTGACACGCGTTTCGATGATCGGCAACGACATGAGCCTCGACTCCGGCATCGGCACTTGCGGCAAGGAAGGCCAGAGCGTGCCCGTCGGCGTCGGCCAGCCGACCCTCCGCATCGATGGCATCACGGTCGGGGGAACGGCCTGAAAGCCGTGACGATCGTGACTGTCGTGACGACGTGACTGTCGATCCGCATGCACTTCAGCAATCCATAAAGTGTTTTTCCGATAGTCGCGACGGTTACGTCAGTCACGCAGTCACGCTACCTTATGATTCTCATCCTCTCCGGCTCCACCGATCCGCAAAGCGCGGAATACGAACAGCTGATGCAGGCGCTGGCGCGTCTGCCCGACATCAAGACCCGGGTGCACCACATCCAGGGTTCGAAGCGTTCGGTCACCGAGGTCTATCTGATCGGCAACACCAAGGCGCTGCAGGTCGAGGACATGCAGAGCCTGCCCGGCGTGGAGCAGGTGATCCGGGTCTCGGAGGAATTCCGGGTACTGGGGCGCCACAAGGAGGACAACCGTCCGACGCACTTCGAGTACCAGGGATTGCGCTTCGGCCAGGACACGTTGCACGTATTCGCGGGCCTGTGCGCGGTGGATACGCCCGAACACGTTGAGATCATGATGCGTGCCCTCAAGGAAAACGGCCAGCAATGCACGCGCATGGGCGCCTACAAGCCGCGCACCAGTCCGTACTCGTTCCAGGGCCACGGCAAAAACTGCCTCCCCTTCGTGTTCGAACTGGCCGGCAAGTACGGCATCAAGGTCATAGCCATGGAAGTCACGCACGAATCGCACGTGGACGAGATCCGCGATGCATTGCGCGATACCGGCAACGCCACGGGCGTGATGCTGCAGATCGGCACCCGCAACACGCAGAATTTCGAGTTGCTGAAGATCGTCGGCCGCCAGCAGGAATTCCCGGTACTGATCAAGCGCGGATTCGGCATTTCCCTCGATGAATCCCTGAACGCCGCCGAATATCTTGCCAGCGAGGGCAATCACAAAGTCGTATTCGGATTGCGCGGAATGAAGAGCAACATGGGGGATCCGCACCGCAACTTCGTCGACTTTTCGCACGTTCCGGTGGTGCGCCGGCTGACCCGGATGCCGGTATGCGTGGATCCCAGCCACTCAGTGGGTTCCCGGGCGGCCGGGCCGGACGGCATCCTCGACGTCATGCATGTGACGGCGCAGGGCGTCCTGGCGGGCGCGAACATGGTGCTGGTGGATTTCCATCCGAATCCCGCCAAGGCCCTGGTGGACGGCCCGCAGGCGCTGCGGCTGGACGAATTGCCGCATTTCCTGGCGGATGTCGGCATCGCCCGCGAGGCCTACCTGAAGCGTTCCGAACTGGCAGGCAGGCAGCGCCCCGCCGCCACGGCCTGAGACCGGTCGTGCCCGGTCGCGGCTGCCGGAACGCCGCTTTACCGGCTGCTATGGCTCCAGCATAATGCTTGACCATCCTTCGGCCTGAGCCTGAGGCGGAGGGGTTCGTCCAACACAGAGGCCGGTCCCGTGAACATGGCTGACACCGAGATTCAAGAGCCGCAAAACGCGCTGCTGCAGATCCTGGAGCATCTCGGAGAAGGGACTGCGCTGGCCCAGCAGATTTTCGACATGATCGGCCATTCGAAATTCTTCGCCGATTTCACCCGGGAGGATGTACAGCGCCTGACCGGCTTCACGCAGATCTATCGCGCGGAGGCCGGCCAGATGATCATCCGCGAGGGCGATGTCGACGACTACATGATGCTGATCATCCAGGGCCAGGTGGAGATCGTGAAGACCGATTCCCACGGCCACCTGCAGCCGATGACCACGGTGGGTCCGGGCGCAACGCTGGGGGAAATGTCGATGATCGACGGCGAACCCCGCTTCGCCACCTGCATGGCGCTGGAACCGACCACATTCGCCGTGCTGTCGCGCGACAGCATGGTGCAGATCATCCTGGAAGAGCCGAGCCTGGGTGCCAAGGTGCTCGTCAAGCTCGTGACCCTGCTCTCGCAGCGCCTGCGCCAGACCAGTTCCAGCCTGCTCCAGTACATGGAACGCTAGCCGGCGCCGGTGAGCCAGGCGCGCATGCGCTTCCTGCCGCTGTTCCTGCTGTTCGTTTCCAGCGTCGCCGGCGGCGCAATCGAGCTTGTCGACGATCGTGGCACCTCGCTGCGCCTGGAGCATCCCGCGCGGCGCATCATCTCCCTGGCGCCGCACCTCACGGAATTGATGTTTGCGGCGGCGGCGGGCGAGCGCCTGGTCGGCGTGGTCCGCGACAGCGACTATCCGCCGCAGGCACGCGCGATCCGGCAGATTGGCGATGCCGCCGGCGTCGATTTCGAGCGCGTCATCGCCCTGCAGCCCGACCTGGTGCTCGCCTGGGGCAGCGGCAATCGAGTTTCCATCGTCGAGCGGCTGCGGCAGCTGGGTTTTCCGGTGCTGGTCCTGGAGCCGCGCACCCTCGAGGACATTCCGCGCCACCTGCGCATGCTCGGAGCGCTGGCCGGAACGGATGCCGAGGCTGAGCGCGCCGCGCGATCGTTTTCAGTCCGGTCCGAAAAGCTGCGCGTGCGCCATGCGCGCGCCGAACCCGTCGATGTGATGTTCGAGATGTGGCACCGGCCGATCATGACGGTCAATGGCGACCACATGATCAGCGACGTGCTGCGCATGTGCGGGGCGCGCAACGTGTTCGCGGACCTGCCGCAACTTGCGTCGGAGGTTTCGCTGGAACAGGTGTTGATGCGGGATCCGGAAGCCATCGTGGTCGGCTCCGAAGCGCCCGGCGCGGGAATGGCCGACTGGAAGGACTATTCTTACCTGAGGGCTGTCACCGGCGGGCGGGTGTACAACGTGTCCGCCGATCTGATCACCCGGCAGACGCCGCGCATTCTCGATGCGGCGCAGGCGATTTGCGCCGACATCGAAAGGGTCAGGACGGAGTAGGTACGCTCAGGTCTTGAGCGCCTTGCCGGCGTAAAGCACCGGGCCGGTGGGCAGGCCCGTCGGCGAACCGCCGGCCGGCTCCACGCTCATCGCCAGGCCGGCGGCGTTGTCCAGTCTGGCGGCCATGCTTGCCGGTATGACCATGGTCTGGGTTTCATGCGTTGTGATCAGACCCAGGGAAACGGGTTTCTGGTTGCCACCAGGCAGCATCCACATTTCCCAGGCGGTCCCGGGCGCCATTTCCGCATGACCCATGACACGCAGGCGCACGACGCGCTCACCCGGCTTGCCGGGTTCCCAGGTGGCGGTCATCGCCGGTTCCCTGGTTTGCAGGTCGTTCATGACAACCACCATGCGTCCCGGCATTTCCTCGGGAACCCGCCGGTCGGGCAGGCTTATGAACACGAGCAAGGCGATCGCCAGCGCAGCCGAAGCAAAGGAGGACATGCGCCAGAACGAGAGCTTCTGCCAGAATCCGGCGTCGGCCCGGGGCGCGGTCCTGCCCTGGATGCGCGCTTCGATCGCGGCCCAGATGCGCGCCGGAGGCTGCACTTCGGGCAATGCATCGGCGAGCGGCAGCAGGCGTGCTTCCCATTCGGAAACGGCGCGGCGCAGGGCGGGCATCTGCCTGAGCAACGTGCGGAAGCGGCGGCGTGTGCGCGCGGGCATGGTGCCGAGGACGTACTCGGCCGCCAGTTTTTCGCGCAGTTCGCCGATTTCGAATTTCATGTTCCCGATCCGTCCGTTACTTCCGCCTGGTCACGCATTGCGCGGCTCGAGGCAGTCCTTCAACCGTTCCAGGCCGCGTCGCACCCACGTCTTCACGGTACCCAGCGGCTTCTGCATTTGCTGAGCCAGCTCGCCATGCGACAGGCCGTAGAAGAACGCCAGGGTGATGCTCTTCTGCTGTTCCCCGGTCAGATGCTTCATGCACTCGGCCAGCGCGCCGGCATCGGCGGACAGGCGCAGCAGTTCGTCAGGTCCCGGTGCATCGTCCGGGATCGACGCTATCAGTTCCTCGTGCTCCTCATCGAGTTCCACCTCCCGCGGTCGCCGCAGCAGGTCGAGCGCCCGGTTGCGCACGATCGCCGTCATCCAGGTCATGGGCGCGCTTTTAGAGGGGCTGTACCCGGAGGCGTGGTTCCAGATGTTGACGAAGCTCTCCTGCAGCACCTCTTCCGCCCAGTCCCTGCGTCTTGTTATACGCAGCGCGACGGCAAACAGTTTTCCCGACGAGTGACGATAGAGTTCGGCGAAGGCACGCTGGTCGCGCAGGGCGCAACGGGAGAGCAGGGCGGAAAGCTGGTCCGGCGCCATGGTCCTATGCGGCGGGCCCGCGATTCTTGCCTTTCTGCCAGTAAACGTCGCCTACGCCGGCATCCCGGTTCAACACGCGGCAGAGGACGAACAGCAGGTCGGACAGGCGGTTCAGGTAGCGCTGCAACGCTGCCGACAGTTGCTCTGCGCCGACCAGGCTGACGAGGCAGCGCTCGGCCCGCCGGCACACCGTCCGCGCCACATGGCAGAGCGCCGCCGCCCGGGAACCGCCGGGCAGGATGAATTCCTTCAACGGGGGCAGGTCGGCGTTGTACCGGTCCAACATCGCTTCCAGGCGGGTCACGTGTTCGTCACCGATGCTGGTGTAGCCCGGAATGCTCAGTTCGCCGCCCAGATCGAACAGGTCGTGCTGCACGTCGCGCAGGCACTGGCTGGCAGAGTCCGAAATCGGCTCGGCAAGCAACACGCCAATGGCGCTGTTCAGCTCGTCCACCGCGCCGATAGCCTGGATGCGCAGGCTGTCCTTGGCCACGCGCGAACCATCCCCGAGGCCGGTGGTACCGGCGTCGCCAGTGCGCGTGTAAATCTTGCTCAAGCGGTTGCCCATGGTGTCACCTGGCGAAAAAAGGTCCAATCATTCTATAGGGTTAAACTTACCCATAGGGTTAATGTACGCCCCGGCAGGGGTTCCGGATGCATCTATTGCCGGGGCAAGGCCACGGAACGGGGATCCCCGCCGAGGTCGCGGGTTTCCAGTTGCAGGTAGCGGTGCTGGGCATTCTGCCGGTGCAGCGTCGCGTAGAGCTGCCATTCCGCATAAGCCGGCAGCCCGGCATTGTCGACCGATTCCAGCAGGCTGGTGCTGTGCGCATACAAGCCCTGCATCCTGGCATCGAGGTCGCGCAGGTAGCTGGCGGTTGCCGCAATGGCCCCGGCAGACGATGGCGGGCCAAAGCCCGGAACGACATGGGTGGGGGAAAGCCGCTGCAATTGTTCCAGGGCGCGCAACCAGCCCTCGAAATCGCTGTCCCGGATTTCCGGGATCCGGCCAGCGGCTACCAGGCCGCCGGCAAACAGCGTGCCGCTAACGCGATCCAGCACCGCGATATCGCCCGGCGTGGCGGCCCAGCCGAAGTAAAAAAGCTCGAGTTCCCGTCCGCCGGCATCGATTTTCATTCCGCTCATGAATTCACGTTGCGGCAGCACCAGACGGGTGCCCGCAAGTTCTTCCCCGAGCCGTGGCAGCAGGCGCTCCAGGCACCGGCCGCACCGCGCCCGCATCAGATCGATGGTTTCCTTGTGCGCGAGGACCGGAATGCCGCGTTCGGCAAACGCGCCATTGCCGAAAACGAACTCCTGCACGGCATGGGTGTTGATCACGAGTGTCACCGGCTTGCCGGTGATGCGGGCGATGGCATCCAGCATGCGGCGGCCATGGCGATAAGATGCGCCGGTATCGATCACGACCACGCCCGAAGCGCCGACCACGAAACCGCTGTTGCCGGCGAAGCCGCGGTTGGCCGCGGACGCCTCGGTACCCTCGCCGACAAATGCGTACACGCCGCCGGCGACCTGTCGCGGAACGAGGATTTCGTCCGCCGCTGCCGCTGGAACGCCGACACACGCAAGCACCGTGGCGACCTGGATCAGGGGGCGCTGGAACAGGAACGGCATGGTCGTTACCCTAATCGAGCCGACCGCCCACGGCAACCGCGGTTTGACTCTCCTCCAATGCGGCTCACCGGGCTGCCTGCCGCAAATGAATCGCACACGGTGCCGGTTGCATTGAAACGCAACGACCAGACCGACAAGGAATATATCAAGTGGTCTAGCCGATCGTGAATCGGCACTGCGAAGGGGCGAACTGAACATGGAGGTCGAGGGCACCCGCAACTGCGGTTCATGCACTCGATCGACATTGCCGAGGGGAGCCGCTTCCGGGAGGCTGATTCGAGCGGTTGGGGCTTCAGGAGGTCAGCGTTGACCCGATACCCCGCTTCGGCTAAAGTTGCGCGGATTTTCAATCCCAGAACAAGTCAGGAATTCCAGTCATGACGCTCCGCACTCTCAGCTTAATCGGCCTGTTCACCGCGCTCGCGGCGCTTGCCTTGCCGTCGCAAGCCGAAGGCGATGCCGCGGCCGGCAAGGGCAAGACGGCAATGTGTGCAGGATGCCACGGCATTGCCGGCTTCCGCACCGCCTATCCCGAGACATACCATGTGCCGAAACTCGGCGGCCAGAACGCCGGCTACATCGTGAGCGCGCTGAAGGCTTACAAGACGGGCGACCGCAACCATCCGACCATGAAGGCGATTGCCGCAAGCCTGACCGACCAGGACATGGCCGACCTGGCGGCCTACTATTCCGCCGCCGGCAAGTGACCGGATCCGACGTGAAGAGGGAAGACATGAACAAGCTGTTGATCGCGATGCTCGCCGTGGCGGGCCTGGGACTGGGGGGCGGCGCAATGGCCGCCGATATCGCCGCCGGCAAGGAAAAGGCGGCAATGTGTGGCGCCTGTCATGGAGCGGACGGCAATACGCCGATCATGCCGGAGTACCCGAAACTCGCCGGACAGCCGGCCGATTACCTGGCAAAGGCGCTGAAGGACTACAAGTCCGGCAAGCGCAAGAATCCGCTGATGGCGCCGATGGCGCAGGGCATGAGCAAGAAGGACATCCAGGACCTCGCCGCCTATTTCTCCAGCCTGAAGGGTGACCTGGTCGTCAAGTACTGAGGATTCCGTTGCATCCGGCAAAGATACAAAGAGGAGCGTACCGCTCCTCTTTTTTTTCGTGTGCCGTTCGGGGGGGATGAACATGAAATGGTTGCCGTGGACGCTGGCTGCCGGTGTGGTCGTGTTCGAGCCGGCGCTGGCCGCGGACGGGGATCCCGCAGCCGGAAAGCGCAAGACC
>DASVNF010000198.1:0-6689 GCA_036384015.1 Burkholderiales bacterium | reverse complement strand
ATGCCGGCCAATATCACGCCGGTGAGGACATGGACGTCGCCGGCCTGTTCCAGGGCGTGCGGCAAGATCTCGAGGAATACCGCGCCCAGCAATGCCCCGATGGCGTAGCTGATCAGCATGGGGATCCGGGCAGGGGATGCGCGGAATGCAAACACGGCGGCGCCGGCAACGCTCAGCATGGCGCCAGCGATGCTGGCGGTAATGATCCAGAGTAGGGTGGACATGACCACTGCGGAATGGAAGCAAGGCCGGGGAGTATATACGGCCTGTCAGCTGCTCAAGCGGAATGCCAGGCTGCCAAGCCTCAGGCCGACAACCAGATCAGAGCGGCCATGCGCCCGGTGGTCCCGTCCCGGCGGTACGAGTAAAAACGCCGCGGATCCGAGACTGTGCAAAGGCCGCCGCCATGGACGTCGGTCACCCCGGTCGCATGCAAGCGGCGCCTGGCCAATGCGAACAGGTCCGCCAGCCACTTGCCGGGCTTGTGATCGGCGAATGCGGATGCGGCGCCAGGATCCTGCCCGACGAAGGCATCGCGTACGTCCGCGCCGACTTCGAACGCGGCCGGCCCGATCGCCGGTCCCAGCCACGCGACCAGGGTCGACGGCGCGACCGCCATGGATTGCACTGTATTCTCGATGATGCCCGCGGCGAGGCCCCTCCAGCCGGCATGGGCTGCGCCCACCACGGTGCCGGTGCGGTCGGCGAGAAGAACCGGCATGCAATCCGCGACCATGATGGCGCACACGGTATCGGGAGTGCGGCTTGTCGCGGCATCGGCTTCGACCGGTTGCTGCACGCGGGCAGCGTCGACCACGCGATTTCCATGAACCTGCCGGAGCCAGCGCGGTTCGGCGGGCAGATGTCCGCGCAGCAGGGTCCGATTGCGCTCGACGGTCGCAGGATCGTCGTTCACGCGCAGGCCGAGATTGAGGCTGGCGTACGGCCCCGCGCTGAGACCGCCGTTGCGCGTCGTGACGAGCGCCTTGACCCTGGCGGGTACCGGCCAGTCGGGAACGATCCAGTCGGCCGGCTCGTCACGCATTCTCGAGCGCCTCGATCAGCGCGGCAATGTCGCCCGGCAACGGTGATTTC
The DNA here is from genome assembly GCA_036384015.1 of Burkholderiales bacterium. Classification (GTDB taxonomy): domain Bacteria; phylum Pseudomonadota; class Gammaproteobacteria; order Burkholderiales; family JACQAP01; genus JACQAP01. The sequence goes on along the minus strand of DASVNF010000198.1, from coordinate 5,594 downwards.
CACGACATCGGACGTGCGCTCTGCGGATGGACAAGCGCGAGGCGTGCGGCGTGAAGCGCCTGCCGTGGAAAGTCCAGCGCATCCTGCGGCAGGCTGATGTGTTTGCGGCCGGTGGTGTAGACCGGGTCGCCGATCAGCGGATGGCCGAGGGAATGCAGGTGCACGCGAATCTGGTGGGTGCGCCCGGTTTCGAGCCTGCAGTCGAGCAGCGACCAGCCGTCGCCGCTCGCACGCACGGCATAGTGCGTGACGGCGGGCTTGCCCTTCGCGACCACTGCCATCCTGGTGCGGCTCACCGGATGGCGGCCGATCGGCGCCTCGACCATCCCGTCCGCGTCCAGCACGCCATGAACGACCGCCACGTATTCGCGTGAAACCGTGCGCGCCTGAAGCTGGCGCACCAGCGCGGTCTGCGCCTGCAGGGTCTTCGCCACGACCAGCAGGCCGCTGGTGTCCTTGTCGAGCCGGTGCACGATGCCGGCCCGCGGGATGTCCGCCAGAAGTGCCGCGTGCCGGAGCAGGGCGTTGAGCATCGTGCCGCTCCAGTTGCCGCTGCCCGGATGCACCACCAGGCCGGCGGGCTTGTCTATCACCAGGATGTGATCGTCCTCGAACACGATGTCCAGCGGGATGTCCTCCGCCGCATGGACCGCATCGCCGGGCGCGGCCTGCGGCGTGACGAGGATGGTCTCCCCGCCCCAGACTTTCGACTTGGCCGATGCGGGCGCGCCATCCACCGTCACGTGGCCGCCGCGTATCCAGTCCTGCAGGCGATTGCGGGAGTACTCGGGCAGGAGGCGTGTCAGGGCCTGGTCCAGGCGCAATCCAGCGCTGTCGCCGGGAACGGTCAGCTTGCGATCGCGGTCAGAAGGTGGGTTTTCTATATAATTCGGCAACTTTTTAGCGGATTCCGTCATGAAACGCCGTTCCGTCCCGAAGCAGGGATTCCTCAACAAGCTAAGTGTAGCCATTCTTCCCTTGCTGCTGATCGCCGGCTGCTCGCTCGACCCGGTGGACGAAACCAAGAACTGGGGCCCCGAGCGCATCTACAGCGCAGCGCAGGAGGAACTGGAAAGCAAGAACTACCAGAAAGCCATCGGCTACTACGAGAAGCTCGAATCGCGCTATCCCTATGGACGCTACGCCCAGATGGCGCAGATCGAAATCGCCTACGCGCACTGGAAGGACAGCGATCCCACGCTGGCGCTGGCGGCGGTGGACCGGTTCCTGAAGCTGCACCCGGAAAGCCCGAATGTCGACTATGCCTATTACCTCAAAGGCCGCATCAATTTCAACGAAGACCTGGGGATCATGGGCTATGTCGCGCCCAAGGACCTGACTGAACGGGATCCGAAGGCCGCGCAGGAAGCCTTCGACTCGTTCAAGGAACTGGTGACGCGTTTTCCCGACAGCAAGTATGCGGCTGACGCGCGGTTGCGCATGAACTACCTGGTGAACGCGCTGGCCGCCGCGGAAGTGAACGTCGCCGAATATTATCTGCGCCGGGGCGCCTATGTGGCGGCCGTGAATCGCGCGCAATATGCGCTGACCAATTACCCCAGGGCGCCGGCAAACGAGCGCGCCCTGAAGGTGCTGGTCCAATCCTACGATGCGATGGGCGTGGACGACCTGCGCGACGATGCCCGGCGCACGCTGGACGCGACCTATCCCGGCACCAAGGTGGCGCTGGTCAGCAAATCCTGGTGGCAGTTCTGGAAGTAGGCGGATCCGAATACGCCGATTTATCCTTATCCGTCGCGCGCACTACCCGGCCCTCGGGCGCCCTCCAAACAGCACAGAGCTAGCGTGCAAATTTCTCGACGACGGTGAGCAGTTCGTCGATGGCCGGGTCGCCATGCCCGGAACGGATCGCGTCCTGGACGCAGCCATGCGTGTGATCGCGCAGAAGCTGTAGCGCAACCGCATCCAGCGCCGATCGCACTGCGGCAATCTGGGTGAGGATGTCGACACAGTACCGGTCCTCATCCACCATCTTGTTGAGTCCGCGCACCTGACCTTCGATGCGATTCAGCCGCTTGGCGAGGCCGTCTTTGCCGTCACGGTGAACATGCCTGTGCGCAGCCGCCTCAGCGCGTTTCATAGCCGGCATGCTCGATGGCTCCCTTCAGTTGCGCAAGAGTGGCCAGGGCAGGATCGAAGCTGACTGTCGCCTCGCCTTTTTCCAGGGAAACTTCCGCCGCGGCCACGCCCGGCAGGGCCTTCAGCACGCTGGTCACGCTGCGTACGCAGCCGCCGCAACTCATCCCGTCCACTTTTACTACCGCCGTTTCCATGCTTGCTCCTTTCGCTGGCAATGGGTCGTTCAGGTTAAAACTTGATGCAATAAAAATCCGGTTGTCAGGGCGCCCGGCGCGTCCGGGATACGGGGCGCCATCTTTTCAGCAGCAGCGAATTGGTTACGACGGATACGGAGGAGAGCGCCATGGCCGCGCCGGCAATCACCGGATTGAGCAGGCCGGCGGCCGCCAGCGGAATCCCGAGCACGTTGTAGACGAAAGCCAGGAACAGGTTCTGCCGGATCTTGGCAACGCTGGCGCGTGACAGGCCAATGGCGTCGACCACGCCCATCAGGTCGTTGCGCATCAGGGTGACGTCGGCGCTTTCGATCGCGATGTCGGAGCCCGATGCAATCGCAAAACCGATATCTGCAGCGGCAAGCGCGGGTGCGTCGTTGATGCCATCCCCAGCCATGCCAACGACATCGCCGGATTGCTTCAAGCGCAGGACTTCCGCAGCCTTTTCCCCGGGCAGGACCTCGGCCCGGAATTGCGCGATGCCGAGCTGCCGCGCGATGGCACCGGCGGCCTGGGCGTTGTCGCCGGTCAGCATGATGACCTCGATGCCCATTTTTCCCAGCGCTGTCACGGCGGCGGCCGAGGAGGGGCGGGGCTGGTCGGAAATGCCGATATACCCCAGCGCGGCGGCAGTGGTGAACAAGACCACGACGGTGCGGCCCTGTTGCGCCATTCTTGCGACCACGTGCTCATCGACGGCCGCGCCTTGCTCCCGGGCGAAGCGCGGCGAACCGATGCCGAGCAAGCGGTCTTCGATCTTTGCGAGAACGCCCTGGCCCGAAACCGCGCGAAATTCCCGCGCCGGGAAATGTTCGAGATCTCGCTCCCGCGCATGTTCGATCACTGCCTGCGCCAGCGGATGCTCGGATGCCGCCTCCAGGGATGCGGCAAGCCGCAGAACTTCGTCGGCATCCGTGCCAGCGGATGCGACGACCTCCGTCACGGCGGGTTTTCCCAGGGTTAGCGTGCCGGTCTTGTCCACCGCCAGGATGCGGATTTTTCCTGCACGCTCCAGTGCCGTCGCGTTGCGGACGAGGATGCCTGACTGCGCCCCGCGTCCCAGGCCTACGATGATCGCCGTGGGCGTGGCCAGGCCGAGCGCGCACGGGCAGGCGATCACGAGCACGGCCACGGCGCTGATCCACGCCTGGGTGAAATCCCCTGCGGCGAACCACCACGCGGCAAAGGTGAACAGGCTGATCGCCACGACGACCGGGACGAATATCGCGGATACGCGATCCGCGAGCTGCTGGATCGGCGCGCGACTGCCTTGGGCGGTTTCGACGAGGCGCACGATTTCCGCAAGCTGCGTGCGAGCGCCGACGCCGGTGGCGCGGATCCGCAGCGCGCCGTTCCCGTTCTGCGTTGCGGCGTAAACGCGGCGGCCCGGCTCTTTGGAGACCGGCATGCTTTCGCCGGTCAGCATGCTCTCGTCGACACCCGAGGTTCCGTCGATCACGTCGCCGTCGACGGCAATGCGTTCTCCGGGGCGCACCTGCACGATGTCGCCCGCCACGACGGACGCCAGGTCCACCTCGACAGTTTCGCCATTGCGCTCGACGCGTGCTCGCGCAGGCTGGAGTTTGAGCAATTGTTCGATGGCGGCGGAGGTGCGGCTCCTGGCGCGCGCTTCCAGCAACTTTCCCATCAGCACAAGCGTAATGATGGCCGCGCTGGCCTCGAAGTACACGTGCTGTCCCGGCAGTCCCAGAAGAATGACGGCGACGCTGAAACCGTAAGCCATGCTCGTGCCCAGCGCGACCAGTACATCCATGTTGGCGCTGCCGCCCCGCAAGGCGTGCCAGGCCCCGACGTAAAACCGCCGGCCGATCCAGAACTGCACCGGCGTCGCCAGCAACCATTGCAACCAGCGCGGCAGCCATTCCGCATGGCTGCCGGTCAGCATGGCGGCCATCTGCAGCAGCAACGGCGTCGTCAGGGCAACGGACAGCCAGAACAGGCGCCGCTCGCGAGTGTAAATTTCCGCGTGGCGGGCCTTCTCGGCGTCGCGCGTCGTGTCGGCCAGTTCCTCGGCGTCATAACCTGCGCGGCGGATGGCGCCGATGACGTCCTCCATGCCGGGTGCGCCGGGGCCAAGGCGCACGCGCGCGCGCTCGGTCGCGAGGTTCACGCTGGCCTTCACGCCCGGCAGTTTGTTGAGGGTTTTCTCGATGCGTAGCGCGCAGGCCGCGCAGGTCATTCCGTAAACCGCGAGATCGGTCTGCGGAGGGGCCGGGGAGGGCGTGTCCATCGATTGACAATATACCCTACCAGGGTATTAGTCAACCGAGTGGCGAGAGAGATAAAGAGAAAAGTGGGCTGCTTAAGTTTGTTTTCGTCGCCGAGATTAATGGTGGGCGGTCGGCATCGCCTCAGGCGGGAAAATCTCATGGAACTGCGCATGAAAATTCGACGTCATGGTTTCCACTGCAGCCATCAACGCCAAAGCATCTGTATCGGCCATGCCCTTAAACAAATCGATGTCGAACCAGTGCACTATCTCCTCAGCTCGTCTCTGTATGTTGTGGAAAACAACCTAGAGGATACGTGTGGAACGCGGAGCGGGATTGGCGTTGCGGCGCGTCATTGGCAACCTGCGGGGTGGCGCCAAACGGAAGGCAGGTCTAAGCTGTAAACGGGTGCCAAGGCGCCCGGATCTATTGGTAAGGGGGCAGTCCACCACAGCGAAAGGACCCGACCATGCTGTCCAGCGCATCCGTCACCACCATGCTTCCCGTGAAGGACATGGTCCGTGCACGAGCCTTCTACGAGGGCTGCCTCGGATTGAAGGTGGGGAATTTCAAGCCTGACGGGAAATTCGAGTACTTAGTCGGCGGCAGCATCCTGGCTTTGTTCCCGAAGCCGGAAGGCACCAAGGCCGAACATACCGCGATCAGCTTCCAGGTCGATAACATCGAGTCCAGCATTGAGAGCTTGAAGCGTGCGGGCGTGATTTTCGAGGACTACGATTTCCCGGGCCTCAAGACCACAAACCACGTTTGTGTTCTCGGGTCAGAGAAAGCGGCTTGGTTCAAGGATACCGAAGGCAACTACCTCTGCATCCATGAAGACTTGAAGTAACGCGGGGTAGGATTAGCTGCGCAGTTCGGCGCGGTCTCGGTAGTGTTCCAGCGCCTCGGGATTTGCCAGCGCTTCGCTGTTCTTCACCGGCCGGCCATGCACGATGTTGCGCACGGCGAGTTCGACGATCTTGCCGCTCTTGGTGCGCGGAATATCGGCGACCTGGACGATGCGCGCCGGCACGTGGCGCGGGCTGGC
>DASVNF010000197.1:0-9193 GCA_036384015.1 Burkholderiales bacterium | reverse complement strand
AGGCGGCGCTCGAGGGCGACATCGGGCGCAAGCTCGGTCTTGCAAAGCCGCTGGTGGCCGTAGTGGGAACCCGGACCCTCAAGAAAGGCGACCTGCCGCTGAATGGGTACACACCGACGATCGAGGTCGACAGCGAGACCTACGAAGTGCGCGCCGATGGCCAGCTGCTGACGTGCGAACCGGCCAAGGTGCTGCCCATGGCCCAGCGCTACTTCCTGTTCTGAGGAGCACCATGCTGACCATCCAGAGCCGCAGCGAAACCCGGGAACGCTTCGATGCCGAGCTGATCCTGCCGTTCGAGCTGAGGCAGAAAAGCAGGCTGCGCACGCAAAGCACCACCGGAGAGGAAGTCGGCCTGTTCCTGCCGCGCGGCGAGGTGCTTCGCCACGGCGACTTTCTCCAGGCAGAGGACGGACGCTGCGTGAAAGTCACCGCAAAGCCGGAAAGAGTCCTGGAGATCGGCTCAGCCGATGCGCTGCAACTCACCCGCATTGCCTATCACCTCGGCAACCGTCACGTCCCGCTGCAGGTGGGGGAGGGGTGGTTGCGCATCGCCAACGATTATGTTTTGCGGCAGATGGTCGAGGGACTGGGGGGCGTGGTGGTGGCGATCGAGGCCCCTTTCGAACCCGAAGCCGGCGCGTACGGCAGCGGCCACATGCATCAGGCGGAAGCCCCCGCACATCAGGGCATCATCCATCAATACACGTCGAGGGCTCCGTCGTGACCGATCCTGGCATTTCCGGGACGGGACTTGCACAGTTGCTGCGCCTGGCCAGTCCAATGCTGCCGGTTGGGGCATACAGTTACTCGCAGGGCCTCGAGTGGGCCGTTGAAGAGGGTGCGGTCCGTGACGAGCAGACTGCGCTGCGCTGGATCGGGGACACGCTGACACTCAACATAGGCAGCCTCGAAGCGGCGGTCTGGCGGCGCATGTACGAAGCCTGGAGCGGTGGTGATGCCGAATCCGCGGTGTACTGGAATGAACGCTTTCTCGCCGTCCGCGAGACCGCCGAATTGCGGGCGGAGACCCTGCAGATGGGCGAGGCCTTGAGGCTGGTTCTGAAAGCGACCGGTGAGATCGATTCCGGCCCGCTCGACCGAATTGAGGAACTGGCTTTCCCTACCGCATTCAGCTTCGCCGCTCACGGTCTGGGTGTGCCGCTGCAGGAAGGCCTGACCGGTTACCTGTGGGCATGGGGCGAGAATCAGGTATCCGCAGCCATGAAACTCGTGCCGCTGGGCCAGTCCTCCGGCCAGCGCATTCTTGCAAAACTCATCGGCCTGCTGCCGGAGATCGTGGCGCGGGCGCTGGCAGCCGATGACGATGCGCTCGGCAATTTCTCCCCCGGCCTGGCGATTGCCAGCAGCCGGCACGAAACCCAGTACACGCGTTTATTCAGATCGTAGATCAATTCCAAGCGCAAGGGCGCCAAGACGCAAAGGAGACGAAAGGGAGAGCAAGGAATGAAAGGGATTGCATGTATGCTTCAATTATCACCTTCGCTTTCCTTCGCGTGCTTTTCTTTGCGCCTTTGCACCTCTGCGGTTAAGGGTTTTCCTGAGGACACATACCATGACGACACAACCATTGAGAGTGGGAATCGGCGGGCCGGTGGGCTCGGGCAAGACTGCCCTGACCCTGGCGCTGTGCAAGGCGATGCGCGACAGGTATGAAGTCGCGGCGGTGACCAATGACATCTATACCCAGGAAGATGCCCAGTTCCTGGTGCGCAACGAAGCCCTGTCGCCGGAACGCATTATCGGCGTGGAAACCGGCGGCTGTCCGCATACGGCGATCCGCGAGGATGCATCGATCAACCTCGAAGCCGTCAACAGGCTGGCGCGGACTTTCGGGAACCTCGACGTGGTGTTTGTCGAAAGCGGCGGGGACAATCTGGCAGCGACCTTCAGCCCTGAACTGTCGGATTTGACGCTCTATGTGATCGACGTCGCGGCCGGGGACAAGATTCCGCGCAAGGGCGGACCGGGCATCATGAAATCCGATCTGCTGATCATCAACAAGATCGACCTGGCGCCTTACGTGGGCGCGTCGCTGGAAGTCATGGACCGCGATGCGCGCAAGATGCGCGGCGAGCGTCCCTTCCAGTTCAGCAATCTGAAAACCGGCCAGGGACTGGAGGAAATCGTGCGTTTCATCGAGACTCAGGGCATGCTCAAGCCGAAAAGCGCCGGCGCCCTCAAGAACCAGGCGGCCTGAGGATTACAGGAACATGCCGGCCAGGTCCAGCGAAGACTCCTTCCCGACTTTCCCGTAATGCGCGGCTAGCCAGGCAGCTGCCCTGGCTCGTCCTTCCTCCTTCAGTTTCAGCAGGAAGCCCGGGTCGACATTCAGCGATTTCTCGACTTGCATGCGGCTGATCAGGTCGTCCGCTTCGATCAAGTGGAAGTCGAGGCGGCGCAGGCGCCGCTCGAGGCGACCGAGCGGCAGGCGTTCCTTTTCCACTTCCTTCCCCGCCAGCGTGAAATTGCGCATCTCGCGCAGAAAGGTCGCGTTGAACTGGAATTCCGTGAGCCGTCTGCGGATGGCGTCGGCGGAGGTGGGCAGTTCCTGCCTGCTCACCGGCTGCAACATGACGATCAGGATGCTAGGTGACTTGCAGTGATAAACCAGCGGATAGACGGCGGGATTGCCGCTGTAGCCTCCATCCCAGTAAGGCTCGCCGTCGACCTCGATGGCGTGATGCAGCGTCGGCAGGCAGGACGAGGCCAGCAGGGAGTCTTCGCTCAACTCCCGGTTCTCGAACAGGCGCAGTGTCCCGGTCCTGACGCGGGTGGCGGCCACGAACAGGCGGATGGCCCGGCGGTCGCGCAGGGCCTCGAAATCCACCAGCCGCGAGACGATGCCCCGCAGCGGATTGATATCGAAGGGGTTGAGCTGGTAGGGCGAGAACATCCGGGTCAGGCCCACGAGCAGCTTCGACGAGCCCGAGATCAGGGAGACATTGCCTGCGGTCAGCGGCAGGGAGTAGGACGCCGATCCAATCGCATTCCAGAACTCCGAGAGCGTTTCCCTGGCGCCTTCGCGCCCGCCCCGCACGTAGCCGGAGGCCAGTGCGGCGGCATTCATTGCGCCGGCGCTGGTCGCGCTGATGGCCTCGATCTTCAGGGATTTTTCTTCCAGCAGGCGATCCAGCACCCCCCAGGTCAACGCGCCCAACGCGCCGCCGCCCTGCAGGGCCAGATTAATAGTGCTGGAGCCGAAGAGTTTCAAGCGCTAATGCCGGTGATGGGTTGCAGGGCATTGTAGGCAAATTATTCTGCATTGCAACAAAGTTAAATTACATACATTAAGAAAGATTAATATCTTATTGATAAATATAATTTCAAATCTCTTGTGGGTGAGCGGACCATGACGGAACCGCAAGCCAGCCGTGTTGCCCTATCAGCATGACTCCTATGCGTTACGTCTGGACATGGACGCTACCGCAAGACGGCTTGTAAACTCGGGCGGCAGCATGCGCATGCTTTCCATATGAAACTACTTCCAGCCCTGTTCCTGGCCTCGATCCTTGTTTCCCCCGTCTTCGCGGATGTTCCCGCCGACCAGGCCGAGCGAGCGAGGTTGCTGCGCGAGCTGCTGGAGGATGCGCCGCCAGTGCCGACGAAGCCCGCTGGTTCCGAACTCCCGGGCGCCAAGCTGGACATCGACGTGCAGGCCAATCGGCAAAAACTGCAAATGCAGCAGTTCGGCGACAGCCAGTGGCGTCGCATGCTGGGCGAGCAGCAGGCCGGCAAAATCCGCCAGGAAATGACGGGAATTCCCTCGGTGAGCGCTCCCGCACGGGCAATGGGATTCGAGCGCGACCAGCGCATGCGCGACCTGTCGATGCGCTTGCAGCAGCAGGATCAGCAGATTCGTCTGAACAACCAGCGTTGATCAATAAAACGACCAGGAGGAAACATTCATGAGGCCGGCCATCCGATCTTGCGCACGCACGTTGCTGCCGTGTCTGGCGGCAGTTGCTTTTTCCGTTTCGGCCGCCGCCCAGGACGCGGCGACGCTGATCGACAAAGCCATGACCGGCAGCCACCGGGCGGATGCGAACAAGGCGCGCGACAAGTATCGTCATCCCAAGGAGACCCTGCTGTTTTTCGGCCTCGAACCGGGCATGACTGTCGTGGAAATCACGCCCGGCCGCGGCTGGTATACGGAAATCCTGGCGCCCGTGCTGCGGGAAAAAGGCGAGTACTACGCCGCCGTCGGCGCAATCACGGAAAAATCCCCCGATTTCGCCAAACAGAACGATGCGTATTACCGGGCCATGCTCGCAGGCGCGCCCGACCTGTTTGGGAAGACGAAAATTTCCGTGATGTCGCCTCCGGACATGAAAGTGGCACCGGCCGGTTCGGCGGATCTGGTCCTGACGTTCCGCAACGTGCACAACTGGGCAAAGGCGGGCACCGCCGACGCGATGTTCAAGGCTTTTTTCGAGGCCCTCAAACCCGGCGGCGTACTCGGCGTTGTCGAACACCGTGCCAAGGCGGATACAGCCTTCCAGCAGCAGATCGATTCAGGCTACATGACCGAGGCCTATGTCATCGAGTCGGCCCAGAAAGCGGGATTCAAGCTGGAAAACAAGTCCGAGATCAATGCCAATCCCAGGGACACCAAGGATTACCCCGGCGGCGTCTGGACGCTGCCGCCCAATCTGCGCAACGTGGCGGATGCGGACAAACCGAAGTTCCTCGCCATCGGCGAATCCGACCGCATGACCCTGAAATTCGTCAAACCCTGAGCATGAACGATTCGTTGCAGGCGGGAACCCAGGCCGACGCCGCTGCTGCCGCGCTGGAAGCGAAAGTCATCGGCTGGCGGCGCGACTTTCACCAGCATCCGGAACTTTCCAACCGTGAAACCCGCACATCGAAGCGGGTGGCGGAGCATCTCGCCGGTCTTGGGTTGGCGGTGCAAACCGGCGTTGCCCATACCGGCGTGGTTGGGCTGCTCGACAGCGGACGCCCTGGTCCTGTAATCGCGCTGAGGGCCGACATGGATGCGCTGCCGGTTGCAGAGGAAGTCGACGTACCCTTCGCGTCCAAAGCCCGCGCCACCTACAACGGCCAGGAAGTCGGCGTGATGCACGCCTGCGGCCATGACTGCCACGTCGCCATCCTGATGGGCGTGGCGGAGCTGCTCGCGGGCATGAAACAGCAACTGTCCGGCCGCATCAAGTTCATTTTCCAGCCGGCCGAGGAAGGGCCGCCCGCGGGCGAGGAGGGCGGTGCGGCCCTGATGATCAAGCAGGGCGTCCTCCAAAATCCGACGCCGGACGTGATTTTCGGCCTGCATGTCTTCGCCGGCGTGGAGGCGGGCACCATCGCCTACCGGCCGGGGCCCGCGATGGCGAGTTCCGACAGGATCAAAGTGACGGTGAATGGCCGGCAGACCCACGGCGCCCTGCCGTGGCGGGGTGTGGATCCGATCGTGATTTCCTCGCAGATCGTGCTGGGGCTCCAGACCATCATCAGCCGGCAGGTCGATGTATCGCTTGAGCCGGCGGTGGTGAGCATCGGCGCGATCAAGGGCGGCGTGCGCGACAACATCATTCCGGATACCGTTGAAATGCTCGGCACGGTGCGCACTTTCAACGAAGACATGCGCAAGGACATCCACGCCCGCATCCGCAACACCGTGGAAATGATCGCCCGCAGCGCCGGGGCCACCGCCCAGGTGCATTTCGACAACGCCTATCCGGTCACCGTCAACGACGAGCCGCTGACCGAACGCATGGTGCCGACCCTGAAACGGGTGGCGGGCGGCGACAAGGTTTTCGTCGGCCAGAAAATCACCGGCTACGAGGACTTTTCCTACTACCAGCAGAAAATTCCCGGTTTCTTCTACTTCGTCGGCATCACGCCGCCGGGCACCGACCGCAAGCAATGCGCCCCCAATCATTCGCCGCGCTTTTTCGTGGACGAATCGGCGCTCATCCTGGGGGTGCGCTCGCTCACGCACCTGACGCTCGACTACATGGCGTCGGCTGTCCCGCCGCGTTAAACTCCGCGCTCCATGACAAGACGGGAGGCAATCATGAACCCACTTCGTGCAATCGCGGCTGCGGCCTTGCTCCTCGGCGCGGCCGCCCTGCCTTCCACGCTGCTGCACGCCGACACCGATGCGAACGGCTTCGTCCGCATCCAGCCGGACGCCATCGACTGGAAGGAAGTTCCCGATTCCGGGGGCGTGCGCACCGCCGTCGTCGCGGGAGACCCCGCCACGCCCGGCGTGTACGTGGTGCGCGTCTGGTTTCCACCCGGGGTGATGTCGCGCCCTCATGCCCATCCGGATGACCGCTACGCGATCGTCATCAAGGGCACCTGGTGGACGGGTACCGGCGAAACCTTCGATCCCAAGTCCACCAAGCCGGTGAATGCCGGCGGCTTCATGAAGCATCCGGCCGGGCAGGTCCACTACGACGGCGCCAAGGACGAGGAGGTGATCCTGCAGCTGATCGGCATCGGGCCGGGCGGGACCACCTACGCGCATCCGGAAGACGGCCGCTTCGGCTCGTCGAAGTAGGCTGCGCGGCACGAAACCCGGCGGCAGCGAAGCCTGCCGCCTTTTGTTTTTGCAGGCCCGACGAACAACCAGAAGAGACATCCAGTGCTTTCCGATATCGAAATCGCGCAGCAGGCCAGCCTCAAGCGCATCGTTCCCCTGGCGCGCGAGCGCCTCGGCATCCCCGAGGAACACCTCGAACCCTATGGGCATTTCAAGGCGAAGCTGTCGCTCGACTACCTGGCAGGCCTGAAGGATCGCCCCGACGGCAAGCTGATCCTGGTGACCGCGATCAGCCCGACGCCGGCGGGCGAAGGCAAGACGACCACCACCGTGGGCCTGGGCGACGCACTCAACCGGATCGGCAAGAAGGCGCTGATCTGCCTGCGGGAGCCCAGCCTCGGCCCGGTGTTCGGCATGAAGGGCGGGGCTGCCGGGGGCGGCCATGCCCAGGTCGTGCCGATGGAAGACATCAACCTGCACTTCACCGGCGACTTCAACGCGATCCAGCTCGCGAACAACCTGCTCGCCGCGATGCTGGACAACCACATCCACCACGGCAACGAACTCGGCATCGACGTGCGCCGCGTGACCTGGAAGCGCGTGCTCGACATGAACGATCGCGCGCTGCGCGACATCGTCGTGTCTCTCGGCGGGCCGGGCAACGGCTATCCGCGCCAGGACGGCTTCGACATCGTGGTGGCGTCCGAAGTGATGGCGATCTTCTGCCTGGCCAGTTCCCTGGCCGACCTCAAGGAGCGCCTGGGCAACATCGTCGTGGCGTACACCCGCGACCAGAAGCCGGTGCGGGCGCGCGACCTGCAGGCGCACGGCGCGATGACTGTGCTGCTCAAGGATGCGCTCAAGCCCAACCTGGTGCAGACGCTGGAGAACAATCCGGCGATCCTGCATGGCGGTCCGTTCGCGAACATCGCGCACGGCTGCAACTCGGTGATCGCCACCCGCGCGGGCCTCAAGCTCGCGGACTACGTGGTGACCGAAGCCGGCTTTGGCGCGGACCTGGGCGCCGAGAAGTTCATCGACATCAAGTGCCGCAAGTCCGGTTTGCGTCCCGACGCGTGCGTGATTGTCGCCACGGTGCGCGCGCTCAAGTACCACGGCGGCGCGGACCTGAAGGAGCTCAACACCGAGAACCTGGCCGCGCTGGAAAAAGGGGTCGCCAACCTCGCGCGGCACGTCGACAACATGCGCAACCGCTTCGGCCTGCCTTGCGTGGTGTCGATCAACCATTTCACCCAGGACACGGATGCAGAAGTCGAGCTGCTGAAGAAAAAGATCGCGCAGCAGGACACGCCGGTGGTGCTGGCCCGCCACTGGGCGCAGGGCGGCGCGGGCGCTGAGGAGGTCGCGCGCACCGTCGTCGATGTGATCGCGAAGACGAAACCCGCCTTCCGTTTCACTTACGAGGATTCAACCCCCCTGTGGGACAAGGTGAAGGCGGTCGCCACCAAGATCTACGGCGCGGCCGACATCACCGCCGACGCGAAGGTGAAGGCCCAGATCCAGAAGCTGCAGGACGACGGCTACGGCCACTATCCGGTATGCATCGCCAAGACGCAGTATTCGTTCTCGACGGACGCTTCCGCGCGCGGTGCGCCGAGCGGCCACACGATCAACATCCGCGAGGTCCGGCTCGCCGCCGGCGCGGAATTCGTCGTCATGGTGTGCGGTGACATCATGACCATGCCGGGGTTGCCGAAAGTGCCGTCAGCGACGAAGATCGATCTGGCGCCGGACGGCAAAGTCGTGGGACTGTTCTGAGAGCAGTGAATGCCGTGAATATCGTGAATGCCGTGCTTCGCAGGATCGGCACATCGGGCTTTGGATGGGATTCCCAGGCTGTATAAAAGACTAGACAGCTGTTTCGGTATTCTCGACATTTACGATATTCACGGCATTCACGATCATGTCATCTCAATTCAAATCGGCAACGGCCCTCTCGATTTCCGAGGGCACCAGCACCGCCGCCCAGGATCTCCACTGGCTGGAGCAGAACATCCCCTGCCAGGCGGCCTGTCCCGCGGGCACTGACATACCCGGCTATCTCGAGGCGATCTACCACGGGAAATTCGCCGAAGCCTACGAGATCAACCTGCGCGACAACGTATTTCCCGCGATCCTGGGACGCGTCTGCTCGCGGCCCTGCGAGGATGCTTGCCGGCATGGTTGGGAGGGCAACGGCGACCCGGTTGCAATCTGTTTTTCGAAGCGCTCGGCCGCCGATTTTTCCTCCCGGGCGCCTGTAATCCTGAAACCAGCCGCGGCAACCGGCAAGAAAGTCGCTGTCATTGGCGCCGGCGTAGCCGGCCTCGCGGCCGCCCGTGACCTCGCCCTGGCGGGCCACGCCGTTACGGTGCTGGAAAAACACAGGTCGCCGGGCGGCATGCTGAATCAGGGGATTCCTGCCTTTCGGCTGCCGCGTGCCATCATCGACCGCGAAATTCACCAGATCGCTGCCATCGGTGTAAAGGTCCGATGCGGAGTGAATGTCGGCACCGATACGACGCTCCGGCAGCTTGCGGGGGATTTCGACGCCGTCGTCATGGCGGCGGGAACCCTGCGGCCAAACGTGCTGGACCTTCCGGGCAGGGACCTCAGGGGCCTCGAGCACGGGCTGTCCTTCCTGCTGCAGGTCAACGAGCAGGGTCG